>CAVPCA010000048.1:0-83617 GCA_963702315.1 uncultured Pseudomonadota bacterium | reverse complement strand
CTGCTCCTGCTCAAAGTGCCGCTTCGATGACATTGCCTACCAGCGATTTTGTAGCTGTTCTCATGTTTGCAATTTTTTTGGTTAGTATTAACGACTTCTTTCTTTTTAGATCATTGAGTAACAGTTCGAACTCTAGCGAATTTCCATCCTCTGCCTTTGAATCAAAGATAACTAGTTGTCCTTGGTCTGAATCAGATAATTCTACAAGTCTTTCAATTCGAAGTTTGGTTCAAGTGGCGCAACAAGGGAGTGCCACGATGAATGGTAGTAGCAGTAGTACTACAAGCTCCACAAGCTCTTCATCTTTCTCGGGTACCGCCTAAAGAGCAAATTACCCTGAGATTGCTGGTTGCCTCGCTGATCCGTTGCCGCTGGTCGGACTACGGTTTAATCAGTGCCGGGACGCTTAAACCCTTCCGTGGGGCGCTTCATCTTTTTACATCCCTGTAAAAAGATGACCCGGCACTGCTTAAACCTCCGTCCGAAGCAATAACGGATCAGCTCTGCAACCTCATGAAAGTTCAATGCCGGTCGTTATTTTTTTTGTTGAATTAATAATTTTAATTTTTTTTAGAAAATTAACAAAACTTTCACGAGGTCGAGTAAGGTTATCTAAATAAAACCGAAAATCCAAACGCTTTGGGAACTCAGATTCTGAAAGAATGCAATACCGGGATTTTTAGATGAATTTAAGCAACAAATTAAAGTTTAATGATGTAACAGATACTCCTCCGCTGCTTTTTGCAGAAAAGCAGAGCGCTTTAATCCATGCTTTTTACGAAAATTATCTATTTTTTTGAGAATTTTCAAAGGGAAAATCACATTAAATCTTTGTAATTCTTGATAAGAGTCTATGATTGTTGGGTCAACCGCAATAGGCACTAATTCTCCTAAATGGCGCAATTGTTCGTGCGTAGAGGGTTCTTTCACAAATTCTGGCTCCGCATTGGCTAACCAGGCAGCTAAAACATCTTCAGCATAAATTAAGGCTTCTTCCCAATTTTTTCCAAAAGTAGAACAACCGGCGAGATCAGGAAATTCTACCTCAACAGCATTTTTGGTTTTTTTAAAAAGTGCATAGTAATATTTTTTCATATATTCTCCAAGCCGGAAGCTTTTAAAATGTTTCTAACCGTACCATTCGGAATATCTCCTTTATTTCTTTACTAATTCCATAATGATGTTGAGCGATAGTGCACATAATTTTGATACAAAGTTCGGGATCCTCAAATAAAGCAGGATATAACCGGGAGAATTCATTATACAATATTCCATCTGATTGGAAACAAACTGAATTAATGTTTTGAACAACGGATTTTGATTTTTCAATTTGTTCAAGGTAATGGGGGATTCCTCCCATCACTAAATAAATATCTAGTATTTGTGCTGGTTTGAAATTAATTTGGCGATTGGCTAAGAATTGCTTGGTTTGCAATAAATCACCCAATTGATTCTCCTATTTAAAATATGTTGCTTTTTGGATAACCGGCGATATCTCTTTTTTCAAATGAGACATCGCCGCCTATCGGTTTATAATAAGCGGCGATATCTAATCTATGTCAACTATCGCAGCAAATTACTGTAGATTTTAGCCGCTGGGGTTTGGTCTTGCTTGTGTTGTGAGTATTTGGCATACTAGCTGCACGCTATGGATTCAGTGACTTTAACTGCCTAACATACTTTAGTTTTTTTGTAGGCTAAATAACATGAAAAATTTAAAAAATAAATCCGATAAAATTCAAGAGATTATTAAGCTAATTAGCTATCAGGTCACGGTTTGTCGCCTGGTCAATTGGTTTTTTATGGATGGGGTAGATGAGGAGGGAGGTTTTAACTTCAACTTAAAAGGTTTTATTGCCGCGAGGAAATTAAATTTAGTAAAAAAATTAAATCAATTAGGCTATGATGATGCTAAACAACTTAAATTTGATCAACTGGTCCAACAAAATCGAGAAAATAATGCGTGGGCCAGTCATCTGCTGGTCAATTTATGGCAAGATAATCAGGGTTATCGGTTAGGGCAAAGAGATTTAATCTGGGATATTCTTTATGAAGTATTTCCTTGGAATTCATCAGATAAGCATTTTTCATTTTCTCATAAAATTTTTACTCAAAATACGGTCAGCATTTTAGTCGCTGCCTTTTGCATCAGCCGTTATATGTTTGAGTTCAGTATTGTAAAAAGTTTACTAGGAAGTATAGATGCAAGTATATTATTTAATTATAAAACGCTTAACCTCAATCTTTTTGTTGAAAAAAAAAGTGATATTCTCTTCGAAAATTCACCTCCTCAAGTTCAAAAAGTTCAAACCATAAAAAAAATAATAGACTGGTTCATTATCGTTGCTTTATGGCTGTTATTTTTTGCGTTAAGCCGTTTTTTAGGTATTGATAGCTTTGAAAGCTTTCATATAGGTTTAGGTATAGCATCGCTATCGATGCCTTTTTTATTGCAAGGCGTTTATTGGACAAGCTCCAATTATGAGCTAGAGAAATTTCCTGTACATATTGGTGAACAACTCATTGCTGAAATTGAGCGTCATTGGCCTAATGTTTTGGATAAATCACCTGTGAGAAAGCCCAAGAAATTTTTTCCAAAAAATTTCCAAAAAATAAATGATCAGGCTAAAGGTGAAAGCACTGATTCAACAGATACTACTACTTTTTATCAAGTTCCAATTAATTCCTTTGCCTTTAAAAAAATACCTAAGGGTAGTAGGAAAAAACAGCCGGCAGAGGAAAAAGGAATATTTTTAAGCCCTAATATTATCAGTCTCCCATGTATGCTATCGATTACTTGGAAATTGGATATCCAGCTAACCGTACTGGGCATCTTACAAAAAAATCATGAAAAAGTATCTGTCAAATTTTATTCTCATCCAAAAATTTCAAAAGTATGGTCAGGATATCCAAGTTATGATTTAGCTTGTCGTAAACATTTTATTTATTATAATGAAGATAAATTAGAAGAAAAATATGGTAAAGAAATAGTGAGGCCATTTCTCCCTATCATGCAAATCGCACATATAGTGCCCCCCAATCATCATCACGGTTTAGTCTTCATTAAGAATGATAGCTCTAACAATAGTTTTCCTGGTGCTACTTATAAAGTAAAAAACGCATCAGCCTTGCGTGCTGGAATTTTTCCTATTAGCACAAGCAGTGCACAATGCGAAGTACATGAATCTTGTCAGGTAATGTCAGAAGAAAGATTCAAGAATTTTGAATTACTGGAAGTAACTGAGTTCAAAAATACCCATTAAGGCTCTGTGTAAAAATAACTTACCCTTTTGAGTGCTCAGATTTGGTTTAGATTCGAACATTTTGTACTTGAGAAAAATACGCGCATAGCCGTTCTGGCTATTGACATTTTTTCCAAAATAACGCATAATAAATGCTTTATCTTTATGAGCATTTTTATGAAAAATCAATTTCCTTTAAGATTACGAGATTTTTTAACTATTCAAACTGAGAAATTCTCGCCGTTGTGGCCGTTCCTGGAGATTAGCTGTCTGCGCACCAATGATTCTTGTACTTCTATTATTGGTGTGATGGTAAGTCTTCTATGTGACACATCTAAGATAAGAACAGATGAAAATACATTTGAAAGTAAGGAATACAAAAAGTCTCCAGTTATTAATGAGCTTTTTAAAAGCACACCTCCGGATGAGAACAATGAAATATATTCACTTTTCAATATTGCCCATAATCGCAATGATTTTTCTGTAAGTCACGCTTATGTAATTGAGAAAGGATGGAATGCGAATGAAAATGCATATCATTACTGGATCCATCAAGCATTTAGAGATAAGTTTACTTTGCCCAAATGGGAAGGAACTGATGATTCTTGGACTTCAGTATTAGTGCTTAAGAATGATCCTATTATTAAGCGCTATGATCAATTTAGGGGAAAACAGCTTGCTTTAGCTGAAATCGAAATGTTTATTGAGCAAGAAATTAAATTCACGGACACAGAAGAAATGGAAGCAAACATGTATGTAATTAATAATCTGAAGATACAAAAACTTGAGGCATTACTAGAAGCTCAACCCAAAGATGATCACAAACAAGAAAAAGATATCTTGAGCGAGAGAACTCGTAATGACACGATTATACTAGCAACTTCCTCTAAGCCAAAATATGATTCATTAGCACTTCATCAAAGTGGCTTCTTTTCTAAACTAAATTTCGGTGTATCTACTATAAAAATTTTGAATCGAACGTACATAACTTTTTCACAAGTTATGCGTAAACGTTTAGGGAATTCCATCTTTTAAAGTTTAAAAATTTCGTCGAAACTATATTTTTGAAATTAAATTTAAGGAGATATAGTGATGAAGTTAGAATCAGAGCGCCAGATACATTGGCAAAAATTAATTGAAGCACAGGCTCAAAGTGGCTTGTCCCGCCGGGAGTTTTGCGAACGCAATCAAATTGTATTGTCGCAGTTTAGTTATCATTGTTTAGCTTTGAAGAAAAGGCAGCAGAAAAAGTTAGCGGGTATGGGTGATGTTATTCCCGTTCATTTGCGTCCAGAACCGATGGCGTCAAGGAATAATGAACTCAAAGTGTTACTGCCTAATGGACTCCAGTTGCTATTGCCTTATAGCGAATACAGTCAACTGAAACGCTGGATGGAGGTAATACGATCATGCTGATTCCAAACGATGTGAAGATTTATTTTTATCTATCCCCCGTCGACATGCGAAAATCCATCGATACACTGTGTATATTGATTGCCGATGTTTTAAAGATGAATCCCGCTTGTGGTCATCTCTTTTTGTTTCGTAGCCGCAGCGGCAATAAAATTAAAGCCCTATACTATCAGCCTAATTGTTTTACTTTGTGGTATCGGCGATTGGAAAAAGGCCGATTTGTTTTCCCCAGGAATCAAGACGGACAAATAGAAATGACCCCGGAACATTTCCACTGGCTGTTGGCCAGTGATAAATTTTCCAGGTTGGAAGTGAGTGAAGCAAAGTTCGAAAATTATATTTAAAAAAATAAAAAAAGTGAAAAAAATAGCTGAAATTTACGTTGAAATTTGTTAGGATAGCACTGTGAAAATAGATATTAAAAAATTGCCAGATTCTCTGGAATTATTGCAAAAAATTGTTATTGATTTGCAGATTGAATTAACGAGCTATAAAGAAAAATATGCTCGCTTGATAGAAGACCTGCGCCTTGCCCGGCAACAACGTTTTGCCCCTTCATCCGAAAAAAATATATGGCAACCCGATATGTTTGATGAAGCGGGTGTTGAACTGACCGATGAACTGAAAGCCCAAATCGAAGAGTCGACCGAAACTAAAAATAAGGAACCTAAAAATCGTCCGGTGCGCCGATCCCTCCCGAAAGATTTTCCAAGGGAGCGGATCGTGTACGATATTCCAGAATCCGAAAAAATTTGTGCTTGTGGCGCTCACTTAGTCCAGATTGGAGAAGAGATGAGCGAGCAACTTAAATATATACCGGCGACATTGTCCGTGGTTCAACATGTGCGGCCTAAATATGCCTGCAAGCCTTGTCAAGAGAACGTAAAGATTGCCGCTATGCCGGTGTTATTGTTGCCTAAAAGTATCGCCACGCCCGAACTGATCGCCCACACGATCGTGACCAAATACACAGACCACGTCCCGCTATACCGGCAGGAAGCGATCTGGCAGCGCTTGGAGGTAGACCTTGTGCGCAGTAGCCTGTGTGCCTGGGTACTCAAAACGGCTGAACTTTGCGCGCCGCTGGTGCGCTGCTCACGGCAGTTGATCCTCCAAAGTGGTTACATCCAAGCGGATGAAACGACCTTACAGGTCTTAGAAGAAGTGGGTCGATCTAATACGAATAAATCCTATATGTGGGTTTATCGAGGCGGTGACCGGGATAAACCGAGTTTAGTCTTTATGTATGAAGAAACACGGGGCGGTTACCATGCCCGAGAGTTTTTAAGTGGATTTAAAGGCTATTTGCAGAGCGATGCTTACTCGGGTTATCACTGGGTAGAGAAGACTGAAGATATTTGTTCCGTGAAATGCTTTGCGCATGCTCGACGTTATTTTGCTGATTGCGCTAAATTATCGAAGAAACCGGGTTTAGCTGCCAAAGCACTGGAATTTTTTAGAAGGTTATATGCGCTTGAAAAGCGAGCGCGGGAAGCCGATCTTTCTGCCCAAGGCAGATATGAGCTGAGAGAAAAACAAGCGCCACCCATCTTGGCTGAATTTAAGCAATGGTTGGAAGAGTATCTACCCAAGGTCCCGCCGCGACAGAAGTTAGGCCAGGCGATTCAATACGCCCTGAACAACTGGAAAGAACTGAATCATTACCTGAAAGATGGTCGAATCGAGATCGATAATAATTTAGTGGAGAATGCCATACGACCTTTTGCCATTGGTAGGAAAAACTGGTTATTTTGCGGCAGTCCCCGAGGCGCTCAGGCGGGCGCTATTTTGTATTCGCTGCTGGAAACTTGCAAGGCTAATGGGATCGAGCCTTATCGCTATTTTGTTGCCATGCTTCATCGCATCCGCTTATGCACCACTGATGAAGATTATCGCCAACTACTTCCGCAATTTATCCAACTTTAATTTAAATCGGATATGGCGTTTACCAAACGCTTACAGTTATGCCAGTATACCCTCCATTTTTATATGAAAGTCTAATAACAAAAACAAGTAGTAAAAAATAAGCGTTATTCATCCAAATTGGGTTGCCGTAGAATAAAATCTTTCAACAAAGGAACTGCCGTGAATTATCCTAAATTAATCAGTTGCCACCGTAGCGAGAAGACCTAGTGCACTAGGTCTTCGCAGTAGGTGGCAACTGATTAATTTAGGATTATACCAGTTGTGATAAAAACGTTTGTAGGGGGACAATAACGGGCCTTTGAAAAGAAAAACAATCAATATTTACAAATTCTAAATTAAATACGACTTGCAAGGCATGTGTGGCTTGAGTTTGCTCTTGAAAACGATATAAATTTTTGCTGATATGATTAAGCCTTTTCATTCGACTATTATGCCGTATATGGAAAATTAGTCAGGACTATTATTCCCTGCCAGGTAAATTTGTCGGGTTAACTCATTGATTATTAAAATAATTTATAAATAAAGCATCATAAGACCATGGAAATATCTTCATTCGAATCTTAAGGCATCGCCGGAGCGCTTAACATGAATAGTGCTACCGGGAAGGTATTTGCCTGCTAAAATAGATTGCGCCAAAGGATCTTCAAGATAATGTTGGATGGCGCGTTTAAGAGGTCTTGCGCCATAAACGGGGTCGTAGCCGAGTTCGGCTAAGTAATCTAATGCGTCGGGGGAGATGTCTAATTCGTAGTTTTTTTCTTTTAGGCGTTCTTTCAAGCGCTGAATTTGAATTTGGGCGATATTGCGTATTTGCGCTTTCTTGAGGGAATGGAATACCACAGTTTCATCAATCCGATTGATAAATTCAGGGCGGAAATTTTGCGCGACAATTTCTATGACGGCTTTTTTCATTTCCTCATATTTTTCGCCGGTAAATTCTTGGATAATGGAAGAACCTAGATTGGAAGTCATGACAATAATCGCGTTGCGAAAATCTACCGTGCGGCCTTGGCCATCTGTTAATCGGCCGTCGTCGAGTACTTGTAATAAAATATTAAATACATCGGGATGCGCTTTTTCAATTTCATCCAGCAAAATCACGCAATAAGGTTTGCGCCTAACGGTTTCAGTGAGATAACCGCCTTCTTCATAACCCACGTAGCCAGGGGGAGCGCCGATTAAACGGGCGACGGAATGTTTTTCCATAAATTCGGACATGTCTATTCTGACGAGCGCTTCAACGCTATCAAATAAAAATGCAGCTAAGGCTTTGCATAATTCAGTTTTGCCAACGCCGGTCGGGCCCAAAAATAAAAATGAACCCACGGGGCGGGCAGGGTCGGATAAACCAGCGCGCGAACGGCGGATGGCGTTGGCGACGGCATGTAGGGCTTCGTCTTGTCCGATCACCCAATGATGTAATGCGTCTTCCATATGCAATAATTTTTCTCTTTCGCCTTGCAGCATTTTGGAAACTGGAATATGCGTCCATTTAGAAACAACTTCGGCAATTTCTTCTTCCGTCACTTTGCTGCGTAATAAACGCGACTGCTCTTTTTGGGGTGTGGCGGTGGCGGCAGTCAGTTTCTTTTCTAATTCGGGAATAATGCCGTATTGTAATTCAGACATGCGAGTCAGATCATTGGCGCGACGTGCTCTTTCTAATTCTGCACGTGATCTTTCTAATTCTTCTTTTATTTTTTGCGCGCCTTGCAAGGAAGCTTTTTCGGCTTTCCAGATATCTTCCAAATCAGCATATTCTTTTTCAGTTTTTTTGATGGTCGCTTCTAAATCTTTTAACCTTTTTTTCGAAGCCGCATCGGTTTCTTTGTTCAAAGCCACTTGCTCGATTTTTAATTGGATCAGGCGCCGATATAATTTATCCAACGCCATGGGCTTTGAATCGATTTCCGTCCTTAATTGGCTAGCGGCTTCATCAATTAAATCGATAGCTTTGTCAGGTAAATATTCGATCGGTGATATAACGATGCGATAACGTAGCAGCAGCGACAATCGCAGGATCAGTGATTTCCACATGATGATGCACTTCATATTTTTCTTTCAATCCGCGCAGAATAGCAATCGTGTCTTCAACGGTCGGTTCATCCACCAGTACTTTTTGGAAACGCCGTTCTAATGCAGCATCTTTTTCAATGTATTTGCGATATTCATCTAATGTTGTCGCGCCACGCAATGCAGTTCGCCACGCGCAAGCGCGGGTTTTAACATATTGCCGGCGTCAATCGCGCCTTCGGCTTTGCCAGCGCCAACCATGGTGTGTAATTCGTCGATAAATAAAATAATTCGACCTTCTTGTTTGGCCAATTCATTTAAAATAGCTTTGAGTCTTTCTTCAAATTCTCCGCGATATTTAGTGCCGGCAATCAATGCCGCCAAATCGAGCGATAACAAGCGTTTGTTCTTCATGCCTTCTGGGACTTCGCCATTGATAATACGTAACGCTAAACCTTCTACAATAGCGGTTTTGCCAACGCCGGGTTCACCAATCAATACGGGATTATTTTTAGTGCGTCGTTGTAATACTTGAATAACACGACGGATTTCATCGTCGCGGCCCATCACTGGATCCAGCTTGCCATCGTTTGCGGCTTTGGTTAAATCACGAGTATATTTATCTAATGCTTTATACTGTTGTTCGGCGCTTTGACTTTCCACGGGTTTGCCTCCTCGCATATCTTGAATCGCTTTTTCTAATATTTTTTTATCAACGTGGGTTTTTCGCAACAATTCGCCCACAATGCCGCGATCATCTAGTGCGGCTAATAAAAATAGTTCTGAAGAATATATTGATCTTTGCGTTCTTGGGCCAATTTATCGGTAATATTTAATAAACGTAGTAAATCTTTGGACGGGTAAATTTCTCCCGGTGCGCCTTCTACTTGCGGAAGTTTGGTAATGGCTTGGTCCAATTCGGCTTCGAGTTGTTCGATTTTCACACCGGATTTCAGCAACAGTGGTTTTACAGCGCCTTGATCTTGGCCCAGCATCGCCTTTAACAAATGGATGGGTTCGATAAATTGATTATCGCGGCCTAGCGCCAAAGATTGAGCATCGCCAAGCGCTGATTGGAATAGTGTAGTGAATTTTTCAATCCGCATAATGCCTCCATAAATTAGGAACGTGCACGTTCCTAATTATGGGGGCAATAATATTGTTTTCAAGTTTTACGAATGGGTTAAGGGCGACAAAGTTGAGGCAGAAGTGGGTGAGTCAGGAATACCAAACCATTTTCTTCCAGCAGCAGAAAGGCTATAGGTCAACCGGTTTTTTTGTTCTTCCTTTAATTCAATTTGTGCTTCTTCATATTTAGTTTCAACTGAGGAAATAAATTTAGGCGTGACGTTGTAAACAATTCCAATAATCAGAAGGATTATTCCGATTATTTTGTCTGTTCCTTCTGTTCCTTGTAAATTTGCAGTTATGTTTAATTCCACGTTTGGAAAAGCTGAACACCAGGCGAGGAAAAAACAAAGAAAGACAATTTTTAATCCTGCTTTGCTGAAGGTGAAATGTTCTTCTGCTTCAGGCGATGTGGATAAAGTTGGCGTTGGTATTGAATCATTGATGGAAATTGGCACATGATTATCTATAGAAGGAACAGAAGGAACAAGAGAAGAAGTTGAAGAGTCTGTATCGAAAGAGCTTGAGCTGGGTGTGAAAAGACTGGGGCTCAGCACTATCGTTGAATTCGTACTGGTTCGAGTTTGATTGTTGATTGAGGAAATTGGAGGCGTGTTTTCGGAAGAAGTTGTCTCAGATAAAGAATCGGTCTTCGTTTCAACAGAAAGCAACGGTTGTTTAAGGCTCTTTTTAGTAATGGATTTATGCTCTTCAAAAGTTTTTATTAGTGTCGTTACGTTGAGTGTGCTATCGGCAAAAGATTGTATGGCAGGCCCGATTGCAGAAGCGATTCCAAAAGGAATGGTAATGAAATTTCTGGAATTAATAAGCCTGATGCATAGATCTTTCCCAAATTGATAATTTGTACTTACGGCTATACAAGCAAGGATAAAATTCGCTGTGAGCAAAGTATATTTTAATTTGCTATTGCAGAGCCTAGAGATTATTGTTTCTTTACTATCTTTATTATCTTTGTAAAGCTTCACATTGGCTAACTTCTCAATATAAAGCAAAGAGTTTGAAAAAAACGCGCAGCAGGCTAAAAAAATAGAAATAATATTGATAATCTCATCGGGAGATTGGTCAATTATAGGAACAATAGATAAGAATGCGGTAACCGCTGTATAGGTCATTTCTGCAAAAGAAAAACCAGCAGCGCAGCCTAAAGGAGACCAGCATATAAATAACTTGACTCCTCCTGGCTTTTTTAACATTTTCACAATTTTGTCAATGCTATTCCGGCACTGGTAGAAAGGAGACCATGCAGACAGCAAGCCAAGCAAAAACGATGGAATGATTAATTGTCGATCGGTTAGTTTAGAAGAGAGCAGCCTTCTCCCAAACAGAGTCCCAGCCGTTAGATGTCTCGTTGTTGCAAGGCCATTAATAGCTGTGATTAAACGTGTGCTGAATTCCTTGAGCGCCGAACACGCCGGATTTTCGTTATTTTCGTGGTTGTCATTAGGTAGGCCTCGTCGCATAGATTTCTCCTTAGATTCCTCATGTGCAAGGGTATGAGTTTGAGAATATTAATTTTTTACTTCGGTAGAAGCAACAATGCCGTGACGCATAGCCAATAATGTTAACGCCATATCGTTTTTAACATTCAATTTTTCGAAAATACGGCTTCGATAGCTATGTACAGTTTTTGGATCGACTTTTAAAATGCTGGCTATTTCTTTAACTTGACGTCCGGCAATGACCAGCATCATAACTTCATATTCACGTTCGGACAAGACGTCAAATGCGCCTGCTTTATAATCCACTTTGGTTAAAGCTAAACGGCTAGCGGTTTCTGGGCTGATCATACGCTGACCTGAATGTAATTGGCGAATGGCGCGAATTAACTCTTCCGAAGAGGTATCTTTAGTCAGAAAGCCATGCGCTCCAGCTTCCAACAGCCGAAAAGGAACTAAATCATTAATGGCGGCGGTCAAAATTAAAATTTTTAAATCCGGGTCCCATTGCATCAATTTTTTGGTGACGTCTAATCCGGTCATGTCCGGTAAAATAAAATCTAAGATAACGACATGTGGCCGGCAATTTTGGACCAGTTGAATCGCTTCTTGACCGTTACGGGCTTCACCCAGGATACGAATATCTTTCTCGTTAGAAATAGTTTGTTTCAATGCCTCTCTAACAATGGAATGATCATCAACGAGCACTACTTTTATTATCATATGTCTCCTACTGATCTACTTCTTCAAGAGCGATTATACCTTGCCGCACCGCCATTAGGGTTAGGCCCACATTATTTTTGACTTTAAGCAATTTAAATATACGGCTACGGTAGCTATGAATAGTTTTGGGGCTGAGGTGTAGTTTGCTGGCAATATCTTTAACCACGACACCGCGGATGACCATCATCATGACTTCCATTTCGTGGTTAGTCAATGAGCTAAAAGCGACGTGCTGTTGATTATCAATCTTGGCCAAAGCCAGCCGGCTGGCAATGTCCGGGCTAATCACCTTTTGCCCATTGTAAACCGATTTAATGGCTCTAATGAGTTCATCTTTACTAGAATTTTTCGTTAAATAGCCTTGCGCGCCTGCTTCTAATAAGCGAAAAGGGAATAAGTCATAATTAACGGAGGACAGCACAAGTATTTTTAGATCAGGTTCTATGCGTAATAATTTATTGGTCACTTCTAATCCGGAGATGTCCGGTAGTTTGAAATCCAGGATAGCGACATCAGGGCGAATTTCTCTGACCAGCTGAACGCCTTCCAATCCTGTCCCAGCTTCACCAACGATTTGTATGCCTTTGGTTTCTTGTAACATTCGCCGGATGCCATTACGAATTAAAGTGTGATCATCGATTAATACCGTTTTAATCACATGTATCATAATATCTATCCTTAAAATCTATTGAAGTCGCAGCAGAAATGCATATAGAGTACCAATATTTAGTAAATCCGTCTAGCCTGCAGGAATTTTTCTCACATTCAGTTCTTGCGCAGTAATATTTAAAAATTGGGTTTTTAAAATTTTTTCTACAACTTCTTGTTTTTTTGCAATTCAACTTTCTTTTAACGTTATTGATGTAGTATTCAACTGTGCGGGTGGAGAGATGTAATATTTTCTGCCGCTTGAGTCAGGTTCTCTCTTGCAAAAGATGATAGACGCAGTTAGCCTCTCTTGCGTCAGATAAACCGCAGCATAAGGTTCGCCCAGGTTGTATTGGATGCAAGTTCATTGGAATGAATAATATATCTTTGTTTGGCTTCTGCAACAAAAACCGGTCGCCGGAGCTCTTTGATCCATTTTTCCCAGCAATTTTTATTATTTGTTTTAAACATCTGTTGCTATCCTTATGCAATGTTGATACAATATTTTCTAAAGGGTCCTGGGTTTGCTTAAAATATACATTTTTAGTATATTTTTGAGTATCTACATCCGTTGTAAGGGTGGTCAATACCGGGAATTTACTAACAACAAGCAGGTTGCAGTGATCAATGAAATTAAATACCAGCCAGATTTTGAAACGATTGATGTTTCATCGTGGAATTCGCACGACTGAATTAGCGAGACGCGTTGGTTTAAAACAACCAACCGTCCATAGAATTGTGGAAGGGGTTTCGCCAAGTCCGCATCAGTCTTCTTTGATCCCTCTCGCAGAATTTTTCAATATTACCGTCGAGCAATTGCGGGGCGATGAGGCTTTGCCGTGGAGTCTGTACGATAATTGGGGTTTGCATGGTCAGGATATGACGGCGGTGCCAGTGATTTCCTGGGAGGAAGCCGTTTATTGGCCCGATGGCGCAGATTATGCCAAAGGCAAGACCGATTCCATTTTGATGCCCAAGCCAGTGAATGAAAAAGTGTTTGCTTTGGTCATGGATGATTCATCCATGAGTCCGCAATTTCCAAAAGGAACGGTACTGGTTATCGATCCTAGCCGTGCCTATAAAGATCGCAGTTATGTACTATTGGGCATGAAAGACCACCCACGCGCTGTTTTTCGTCAATTGTTGATGGACGCCCGTCAATACTACTTGAAATGTTTAAGTCCAGATTTGGATGGAGTAAGAGCTGAGCTTTTAAAAGAAGATACCAAAATTTGTGGTACTTTGATTCAAGCCCGACTCAACTACGACGAATTTTGATGCAAATCATTTGCGTACGCCACGGGGAGGCTTGCGGTCCAGAAGTGGATTATAAACGCCCGTTGACGGGAAATGGTCGTGAGCAGGTAGAGCAGATGGCTGCTTTCTTGGCAAAGGCTGGTCTTTCGATTTCTCAACTCTTTCACAGCGGCAAACTAAGAGCGCAACAAACTGCCGGGATTTTTGTCCAAAAACTGGCAATTCCCCAAGTCGCTGAGCTTCCTTTGTTAAGTGATGAACAAGCCGGCCTCGAGAGTTTGCTCGACCTTTTACCCCTCTGGAATGAAACCACCATGATTGTGGGACACCTGCCGTTTTTACCACAATTTATCAATGCGCTGGTGCTTGGCAATGCTGATCATCCGCCTATCATCCATTATCCGCCTGCGACAGCTGTTTGTTTAGAATACTATAGCGATAGTCAATGGATGATTCGTTGGGTACTGAATCCCAATTTAGTGGCGAAGCAGCAATTCCCGCTAGAAATATAAACTTTGAAAATCATGAAATTAAAGAGTAATTTAAAAATAATTTTCGTAGAAAATCTCTTCCTGATGGGGGATCGCAAGGGGGAGAAGAGCGGAACGATCTCCCCATTCATTCCTGAATTCAGGCTTTGCCTGGATTCAGGATTCAAACCAGGAAGCAATGAACGCGTAGCGGGAATTGCTGGTGGCGAAGATTGACAAAAAAAACAAATGATTACATAATAAGCGAATTTGAAATCTGGATTACTCTGTTATGTCTGTTTTGCCTATCAATGGCGTCTCTGTTGTTATTGCTGTCTTTAATGAAAAAGATAATATTGAACCCTTAATTCTCGAAGTGTTGGATGCATTGAAAGGGGCCTTCGCTTCAGAAATTGTTGTGGTGGATGACGGCAGCACAGATGGCGCTCGTGAAAAATTGAGAGAATTGAGTGCTCGTTATCCAGAGTTACATTTGGTTATGCACAAAAGAAACTATGGTCAAAGTACTGCGGTAATCAACGGCGTGCGTCATGCCACATTTCCTTGGGTGATTACCTTAGACGGCGACGGGCAAAATGATCCTAAAGATTTTAACAAGCTATTTGCTGCGGTAACGGAGGCGAATGCTGATAGTCCTTTATTGGTTGCGGGTATTCGCGTCAATAGAAATGATAATTGGCTCAAACGCCAAAGTTCCAAAATTGCTAACGCGCTTAGACAAGCTTTATTAAAGGATGATTGTCCAGACAGCGCCTGTGGGCTAAAGTTATTTAAAAAACACGTTTTCTTGGAGCTGCCGCATTTTAATCATATCCATCGTTTTTTACCGGCTTTGTTTAAACGCAGAGGGGGGCAGATTATCAATGTACCGGTTAATCATCGTCCGCGAACACGCGGTGTATCTAAATATGGGACGATGAATAGATTGTGGGTTGGCATTGTCGATTTGTTTGGAGTCATGTGGTTGTTGCATAGGCCTTGTCCGGTGCAGAATCCAGCTCCTCCTTCAGAGCTAGAGGCGTAAGTGATGCTTCATCCATTAAATCTGGTAGAAATTTTTTGGCTCACCTTTGGATTCGGCGGACAGATTTTGTTTGGCGGCAGATTCTTGGTGCAATGGATTCAAAGTGAAAAACATCGTCGCAGCGTCATTCCCATTTCTTTTTGGTATTTTAGCATTTTGGGGGGCGTGTTGTTGCTGATTTATGCCATTCATTTGCGTGACTTGGTTTTTATCAGCGGTCAACTATTTGGGGTTATTGTGTACGTTAGAAATTTATATTTGATTTACAACGAAAGAAAAAAGATATCTTCAGTAGTGTCTCTTTCTTAAATGAAAAAATTTTTAGTTATTGCTTTTCTAATTACTATTCTGCGTTTTATCTACTTATTTTTAAATCAGCGGGATTTAGAAGTTGATGAGAGCCAATATTGGATTTGGAGTCAACATTTGGCGTGGGGTTATCATTCTAAACCGCCCTTGATCAGCTGGATTATTCATTTTATGACAGCCTGGTTTGGAAATAGCGAGGCGATCATTCGATTATTCAGCCCGCTTGTTTATTTTATCAGCGCCTATTTTATGTTTTTAATCGCTAGCAATTTATATAATCGCCAGATTGGGTTTTGGACGGGTATAAGTTTTTTATTACTGCCAGGTGTCAGTTATTCTTCTACAATTGCGTCCACAGATCCCTTATTATTACTGTTTTGGAGCATAAGCTTTATGCTTTTATCAAAGCTTTACAAACAGAAGGAGTTTTGTACTGGTTACTATGTGGAATTTGTGTAGGTTTGGGGGTGCTTAGTAAATACACGATGTTGATTTTTATTTTTTGCGCTTTTTTATATCTATTTTTGGATCCCGAAAAACGATTTTGGTTAAAAAGAAAAGAGCCTTATCTTTTCGTGTTATTGGCGGTATTAATACTATTGCCCAATCTCATTTGGAATTTCCAACATCAAAACACCACGTTTAAACATGTTATTGTACATAATATAGATATTGATGGTTTTCATCTGTATTTTAGTAATTTTTTCAGGTTTGTGATTTCGCAATTGGCGTTATTCGGGCCGATTTTAGGTGCGTTTTTAATGGTCTTTATTATATCCTGCGCATCGCGGAACCCGATATCGCGCAAAGTTAAATTGTTATTGTGTTTTTGTTTGCCCTGGCTAATTGTCATTTGTATAGAAGCGTTGTTATCACGAGCTTACGCCAATTGGGCGGCTATCGCTTTTGTGAGTGCTTTAATATTAGTGGTGGCTTATCTTTATGAGCATCAATTCAAATGGCTAAAAATCAGTAATCTGTTACATGTTGCTATTTGGGTGCTATTTTGCGCGTGGGAATTAACTTTGGCGTACAATTGGCATCAATGGCCGTTTCCGGCCAGTGAGAATTCCACTTTTTTTGGTAAAACTCTGCAATTTTTGAAAACATCTTATCCAAACAGTGCTTATTTAGTGGATAGCCGTGACTTATGGTCTAGAAGCATTTATTATGCCGGTGTTGACGCAAACAAGCTGTTTGTTTGGGACCCCAAACATAAAAACGATTGGCTTGATATACAGCAAGATAAAAATATCGCATTTGGAGGTGATTTCATTTTTTTAACACATCGTCACCGCTTGTCTAAAGAGATGACGAGTCGTTTTAAATCTCATTATCGCATTACGACGGTGAAGATCAGTAAACGGATGCAAGGACGAGAGGATTCCGTCAATATATTTTGGTTGGAAGGGTTTGTTGGTTATGAAAGAACTCCGTAGTTTTATCATAGTTTTTACAATTTTTGTGATTTTTTCGCTGTCATTTTTATTTTTTCCAGGAATGGATTTACACATCAGCCATTTTTTCTTTATTAATCACCGCTTCTTATTTCAGGAAGATTATTTCTATTGGTATTTATAT
The DNA here is from genome assembly GCA_963702315.1 of uncultured Pseudomonadota bacterium. Taxonomy (GTDB): domain Bacteria; phylum Pseudomonadota; class Gammaproteobacteria; order Coxiellales; family Coxiellaceae; genus JAFEDN01. The sequence goes on along the minus strand of CAVPCA010000048.1, from coordinate 66,405 downwards.
TATTTCAGATTATTTTTTCAATATCTAACCTGGTTTTTTTTGGGAATATTGAGTTCTATTATTATCGTGGGATTATTTTGGGAAAAAATACATCAATATATCAATGTCAAAGTCTGCTTTTTTTTGCTAGTTTGTTTTTCCATTGCGCCAGGCCTCGTGATTAATCAGACTCTAAAAAACCACTGGGGAAGGGCGCGTCCCTTTCAGGTTCAAGAATTTGGTGGAGGCAAGAAATTTACTCCTGTTTGGGTTAAAAGCCAGGAATGTAAAAAAAATTGTTCCTTTAGTTCCGGAGAAACCGCCAATATTTTTTGTTATTTGGCTTTATTGTTTGTGATTCGCCGCAAAAGGTGGGTTATTTGTTTAATTACTTTGTTTGGTTTGTTAATGATATTAGAACGTGTTGCTCAGGGCGAACACTTTTTTAGTGACGCCATCGTGAGTATTTTCTTAGACTACCTTATTATTTGGTTTTTTTATCGATTATTGTTTACCACTAAGGAAAACCACTATTTTTTGCAGCGCTTCCCGCTGAAGACAGCGTGAATCGCTTTCTTATTATATCCTGTGCATCGGGAAACCCGATGCTTGGAATCAAGGGGGAGAATCGCGATTCTCCCCCTTGCGATCCCCCATCGCGAGGAGCACTTTTTGTTTCGCAACCAAAATTGTTATACTATAAGGATCTTAAACGAACAATAGATGGAGGATGCATATGAAAAACACTGACGATGTTTTGAAAAAATGTTTACCGGAAATTAGCCAAGCTTGGCAACAAGATATCATCCCAAAATTGCAAGAATATATTACGATTCCCAATAAATCTCCTGCATTTGATGCAGAATGGAAGAAGAATGGGCACATGGATAATGCCATGAAGTTGATTGTGGACTGGTGTTCTCAGCAAAAAATAAAGGGAATGCAAGTGACTGTCCATGAAGAGCCAGGACGTACTCCCTTACTGTTTATTGAAATTCCTGGGTCCAGCGAAGAAACTATTCTTTTATACGGACATATGGACAAACAACCGGAAATGCGCGGCTGGGATGCGGACCTTGGCCCTTGGAAACCGGTGATTCGCGAAGGCCGATTGTATGGCCGCGTGCGCCTGACGACGGCTACGCTGTTTTTGCAGTGTTAACTGCGATTGCGACTTTACAGCGTCACCAAATTCCGCACGCCCGTTGTGTGGTAATGATTGAAGCTTCTGAAGAAAGCGGCAGTCTCGATTTACCCTTTTATCTGAAAAAATTAGCTCAGAAAATCAATACACCTAATTTTGTGATTTGTTTAGATTCCGGCTGCGGAAATTACGAACAATTATGGAGTACAACATCGTTAAGAGGCCTTATCAATGGTGTGTTGCGGATCGAGGTACTCAAAAAAGGCATGCATTCCGGAGTGGGTAGTGGGGTAGTGCCGAATCCTTTTCACATTTTGCAAATCTTATTGGCGCGCATCGAGAATTTGCAAACCGGCAAGATGCAGTTAGATGAATTGCAGGTCATCATTCCTCCGCAATACAAAGAGCAAGCTGTCACCCGCCAAAATATTAGGAAAACAAATTCTGTTGGATTATCCTTTTAAAGACAATACTCACCCCGTAAGTCCAGATTTATCAGAATTAATTCTAAACCGTACTTGGCGTCCAGCATTATCGGTGATTGGTATAGAAGGATTGCCTAATCTCACGCAGGGAGGTAACGTCACCATTCCGAACCTCTCGGTAAAATTATCTGTGCGCATCCCGCCCGGTGTCGATCCTGGAAGGGCCGCACAAGCATTAACCGAGGCATTAGAAAAACGATCCGCCCTATTTTGCCAGTGTTTCATACGAATGTACGGACCAGGCAGCGGGATGGCAAGCGCCACTTTTGGCGGAATGGCTAAAAAATGCCAATGATAAAGCATCCAAGCTATTTTTCGATAAGCCGGCTGCTTATTTTGGAGAAGGCGGCACGATTCCTTTTATGGCGATGCTCGGCAAAATGTTCCCCGACGCCCAATTTCTCATCACCGGCGTCCTAGGCCCCGACTCCAGCGCCCACGGCCCCAACGAATTTCTCCATTTAGACATGACCGAACGCCTAACCGCCTGCATCGCCAGCGTAATTGCCGATCACTATAATAAAAGGTAATAATGGTAAGCATAAGTAAATTACCCTAATACCGCTGGTTGTTGAGCGAGCCCGTTCCGCCTGGCCGCCACGAAGGAATATCATTGCCAGACCGCTTGAACGACCCTCCAGCGCGCTTCATCTTTTTACATCCCTGTAAAAAGATGATCTGACAATGATATTCCTCCGGGCTCTGCGTCAACGGGCTCGCTCAACAACCTGATGAGAGTTTGTGCTTTTCGGTATTATTTTTTTTGATATTTTTTAAAAAAAATTAATTCAACAAAGAAAGTAACGACCGGCATTGAACGCTCATGAGGTTGCAGAGCTGATCGTTGACGCAGAGGACGGAGGTTTAAGCAGTGCCGGGTCATCTTTTTACAGGGATGTAAAAAGATGAAGCGCCCCACGGATGGGTTTAAGCGTCCCGGCACTGATTAAACCGTAGTCCGACCAGCGGCAACGGATCAGCGAGGCAACCAGCGGACTTGGATAATTTGCTTCCTAGATCATCCCCTAATGACATATTCTGTATTCAAAGATATAATAGCGAAATTATCGAGAAATGGCTGGCTATATCATGACTAAATATATTTTCATTACTGGAGGAGTGGTTTCTTCTTTAGGTAAAGGAATTACGTCGGCTTCTTTGGGGGCGATCTTAGAATCTCAAGGTTATCGCGTCACCCTAATCAAATTGGATCCTTATATTAATGTAGACCCTGGCACCATGAGCCCTTTTGAACATGGTGAGGTATTTGTCACTCAAGATGGTGCGGAAACGGATTTGGACTTGGGACATTATGAACGCTTCGTAAATACCACCATGTCTTCTAAAAATAATTTCACTACCGGACAAGTCTACGCAGACGTTATTGCCAAAGAACGCCGTGGTGATTATTTGGGTAGCACGGTGCAAGTTATCCCTCATATCACCGATGAAATTAAATTTAAAATTAAAGAAGGCGCTGGCGACGCAGACATCGCCCTGGTGGAAATAGGCGGTACTGTGGGTGACATTGAGTCATTGCCCTTTCTCGAAGCGATCAGGCAGATGAGAATGTGGTTGGGCCCGCAAGAAACTTTGTTTATCCATTTAACTTTAGTGCCTTACATCGCGACAACCAAAGAAACCAAAACCAAACCGACCCAACACTCGGTAAAAGAACTGCGTTCCATCGGTATTCAACCAGATATTCTCGTTTGCCGGTCTTCACATAACCTACCAGAATCCGAGCGCAATAAAATTGCTTTATTTACCAATGTTGCTATTCCGGATGTGATCTCATTACCCGATGCCAAATCGATTTATGAAGTGCCACTCTTGCTTTGGCAAGAAGGCTTAGGCGAGCGAATTTTAACAAAATTGCACTTGCCAATGCATGAAGCGGACTTGGCGGAATGGCAACAAGTTGTTTATTCACTAAAACATCCCCAACATGAAGTGAAAATCGCCTTAGTAGGAAAATATACCGATTTTACTGACTCCTACAAATCTTTGGTTGAAGCATTGGTCCATGCCGGTGTAAAAACCCACTCGCGGGTTAATGTCATTTATGTGGATGCTGAAACGCTAGAAAACAATGGCCTGGATAATTTGCGGGAAATGCATGGCATATTGGTCCCAGGTGGATTTGGGCCGCGAGGATCAGAAGGCATGATTTTAGCTGCAAAATTTGCGCGCGAACATGAAGTGCCATTTTTAGGAATTTGTTTAGGTATGCAAATTGCGATCATTGAATATGCTCGTTACTGCTTGGGCTTGCGCGATGCGAGTAGCACGGAATTCGATTTAAAAACCCATGCGCCAGTAATTGCTTTGGTCAGCGAATGGCTGGACCATGATGGGCAAATCGAACAAAGAGATGAGAAGAGTGGCTTAGGTGGCACCATGCGTTTGGGCGGTCAAACCTGTCATTTACAAGCGGATTCGCTGGCGAGACAACTTTATGGAAAAGAAACCGTGATTGAGAGACACCGTCATCGTTATGAGGTCAACAATCATTATGTTTCGCGCTTAGAAGCCGCTGGCATGAAAGTCTCTGCACGTTCTGCCGATATGAAATTGGTAGAAATGATTGAATTCCCCGATCATCCCTGGTTTATCGGCTGCCAATTTCATCCAGAATTTACTTCCACACCGCGTCGTGGCCACCCGTTGTTTACGGGTTTTATCAATGCCGCCCTAGACCGGCAGCAGGAAATCACCTATCGGATTCGAGACGATGCAACTGAACCGCTTTAACATTGGCCTTAATCAACCCCTATTTTTAATTGCTGGCCCTTGTGTCATTGAAAGTGAGGCTTTGGTCATGCACGTCGCTGGGAAATTGAAAGAGATCACTCAGCGATTGTCGATGCCTTTTGTGTTTAAAGCGTCTTTTGATAAAGCCAATCGTTCTTCGGCTGGCAGCTTTCGTGGACTGGGTTTAGAAAAAGGTTTAGCCATATTACAAAAAGTGAAAAAAGAATTAGATATCCCTGTGCTAACAGATGTGCATGAGGATACACCTTTAGCGGAAGTGGCGTCAGTGGTTGACGTATTGCAAACCCCCGCATTTTTGTGCCGGCAAACCAACTTTATTATCAATGTCTCTGCCTGCAATCTACCGGTCAATATTAAAAAAGGACAGTTTCTCTCACCTTGGGAAATGAAAAATGTGGTAGAAAAAGCGTGTTCTACTGGTAATAAACAAATTATGGTTTGTGAACGCGGCGTTTCTTTTGGGTATAACAATTTAGTATCTGATATGCGTTCCTTAGCGATTATGCGCGAAACGGGTTGTCCTGTCGTATTTGACGCCACGCATTCTGTTCAATTACCAGGCGGCAAAGGCAATGCTTCTGGCGGCCAAAGAGAATTTATTCCCGTTTTAGCCAGGGCCGCAGTTGCTGCAGGGATTTCCGGCATTTTTATGGAAACCCATCCCAATCCAGACGCCGCCCTCAGCGACGGCCCCAACAATTTGCCGTTAGAAAAAATGGAAACCCTGCTCACTACCTTAGTCCACCTAGACCGCCTGGTAAAATCCTCCCCCTGGCTTGAAGATAACGTGAACCATTATTCTAAAAAAGAAGTACACTGTACTGCAGTTTGATTATTTTTTTATATTGATTACTAATTGATAGGTAAATTACCCCAAGTCCGCTGGTTGCCTCGCTGATCCGTTGCCGCTGGTCGGACTACGGTTTAATCAGTGCCGGGACGCTTAAACCCATCCGTGGGGCGCTTCATCTTTTTACATCCGTGTAAAAAGATGACCCGGCACTGCTTAAACCTCCGTCCTCTGCGTCAACGGATCAGCGATGCAACCTGATGAGCGTCCAATGCCGGTCGTTATTTTTTTTGTTGAATTAAATTCTTTTTAAAAAAATAAAAAAATATCAAAAAAAATAATACCGAAAAGCACCAAACTCTCATTAGGTTGTTGAGCGAGCCCGTTGACGCAGAGCCCGGAGGAATATCATTGCCAGATCCTCTTTTTACAGGGATGTAAAAAGAGGAAGCGCCCCATGGAGGGTTGTTCAAGCGGTCTGGCAATGATATTCCTTCGTGGCGGCCAGGCGGCAACGGGCTCGCTCAACAACCAGCAGGCTTTGGTAATTTTTCTTTCTAATTTCTTTCTAATTCAGTTGCCAACATGTAATATTTGGATTTATACTTTTGGCTCTTACATTTTCACAGATTTATTTAACAAAGGAAAATAATGACAAAGATTCAAGATGTTTTTGGGCGAGAAATTTTAGATTCGCGGGGGAATCCGACGATTCATGTCAAAGTCACTTTAAATTCCGGGGTTTCCGGTTACGCCAGTGTGCCATCAGGCGCATCGACTGGAACCAAAGAAGCATTAGAGCTGCGCGATGGGGATAAAAATCGTTATGGTGGGAAGGGTGTATTAAAAGCGGTGCACCATATCAATGGTGAAATTCGTTCAGCGATGTTGGGTAAAGATCCGCAAGCGCAGGAGGAATTAGATCGTTTAATGATTAATTTAGATGGCACGCCGAATAAAAGTCGCTTGGGCGCTAATGCCATGTTAGGCGTTTCGTTAGCTGTCGCTTATGCAGCAGCAAAATCCATGCATTTGCCCTTTTACCGCTATTTAGGCGGAGATGATGGCCCTTTTACCTTGCCAGTGCCGATGATGAATGTGATCAATGGCGGCGCGCATGCAACTAATAATATCGATATTCAAGAATTTTTAATTTTACCCGTCGGCGCTCCTAACTTTGCCGAAGCGTTAAGGTATGGCGCAGAAACTTTTCATGCTTTAAAAAAACGGTTGCAGCAAAAAGGCCTTTCCACCGGAGTAGGCGATGAAGGCGGCTTTGCGCCTGATTTACCGAGTAATGAAGCGGCACTGGACCTTATTATGCAAGCGATTCGCGATGCAGGATTTGAACCCGGAAAACAAATTTATTTGGGGTTGGATTTAGCAAGTTCTGAATTTTATCGTGATGGACGTTATGTGCTGGCCTCTGAAAATCTATCATTGAGTACCGCAGAATTTATCCAAAAAATGACGGATTGGGTGTCGCGATATCCTATTTTGTCTTTGGAAGATGGGCTGAGTGAGAATGATTGGGCAGGTTGGCAAGAATTGACCCGTGTGTTAGGCGGTAAAGTGCAATTGGTTGGTGACGACATATTTGTTACCAATCCACAAATTTTTAGAAAAGGTTTGGAAGATAAAATCGCTAATGCGATTTTAATCAAACTCAACCAAATTGGTACATTAACCGAAACGTTAGAAACCACTGGTTTAGCCAAGCAAGCCAGATATGGGACAGTGATCTCACACCGTTCCGGAGAAACAGAAGACACCACCATCGCAGATTTAGCAGTGGCAACCTCAGCGGGTCAAATTAAAACCGGTTCGCTGTGCCGTTCCGATCGTGTGGCAAAATACAACCGCTTATTACAAATCGAAATCGATTTGGAAAAAAAGCCAAGTACGCAGGATGGAGTGCTTTTAAAAGATGAAAGTCAAACTTTCGTTTTCATTGACCTGGATGTTGGCGCCGGTATTTCTCTTGCTTCAATACCAAATTTGGGTTGCCCCCGGAGGCGTAATGAGTATATGGCGCACTAACCAGGAATTAAACCGTGAAATTGCTGTCAATAACCAATGGAAAGAACGCAATGACGTACTCGCCGCCGAAATTCACGACCTTAAAAACGGCACTGAAGCCATTGAAGAACACGCACGTAATGACTTGGGCATGATTAAGTCCGGCGAAGTGTTTTATGAAACTCCTGCGCATCAGGAAACCTGATGCTTCTCTCCTTCAGGGTTACCTCACGAAAATTAAATCTACGCAAAACGTCCACTTTTGGCTCAGGTTTGACGAAAAATCGTGCTCAAAATGCTCACATACCTGTGTATGCTCCGCTTTTTCGCCCAATTTTTCGTCAAACCTGAGCCAAAAGTGGACGTTACCTGGTTTTCATGAGGCGGCCCTGTTCTCTCCTTGTTATATTATTGAAGATCAGGTAGTCTTTTTCGCATGATAGAACCGGCTGTCACTTTAAATAGAGAGATGACTGATTACAGTTATCAAAATGCGTTATTGCCTGGGGTTTCGCGTACGTTTGCGCTTACCATTCCTGAATTACCGGATCCGCTGCGTCAAGTGGTTACCAATGCTTATCTGCTCTGTCGCATTGCGGACACCATTGAAGATGACGATGCTTTATCAATTACCGATAAGGCGGATTTTCATGAACAATTTCGTCAGGTTTAGCCAATAAAATACCGGTACAAATTTTGGCAGATCGTTTATATCAAAACTTATCAACTAAAACGCCGCCGGATGAAAAAAATTTAATCCAAAATTTGCCGGTCGTAATTCGCTGTTTGCAATCTTTTTTGCCGGATCAACAAGCCAGTCTTTGCCGTTGTGTTAATATTATGTCGACGGGTATGCCAAGCTATCAACGGAAAGTCAGTTTGGCAGGTCTCCAAAATCTAGGTGAATTAAATCAATATTGTTACTACGTTGCCGGCGTTGTCGGAGAAATGTTAACCGAACTTTTTTGTCAACATGCTGACAAAATCAAAATCAAGCAAAAAGAATTGATGACATTTGCCGTGTCTTTTGGCCAGGGGTTACAAATGACCAATATCCTCAAAGATTTTTGGGATGATAGAAGCCGCGGCGTTTGTTGGTTGCCAAGAGATGTGTTTAATCAAGTAGGCATAGACTTAGCCCATTGGCAACCGGGTCAACAGGAGGCGCAATTTGCTGAAGCCATGCGTCAATTGGTATCTATCGCTGCTGGCCATTTGCAAAATGCTTTGCAATATACTTTATTGATCCCGCCGGAGGAAACCGGCATTCGGCGTTTTGCCTTATGGGCCATTGGCTTAGCGGTTTTAACCTTACGTAACATTGATAAATATCCCAATTTTAAAAGTGGTCAAGAAGTTAAGGTCAAGAGACGAACAGTCAAAATAACAGTTATGATTTGTAATTTGTGCGCATCCAATAATTCTTTATTAAACTTTATTTTTAAAACACTAACGCACAATTTAATCAAATAAAGATGGAATTTGTAAAATGAAATTAGGTACTCCCATTGATATTCAAGATGCGATTAATCAAGCCTGTCAAGCGTTGATTGCAGCGCAAAAAAAAGATGGTCATTGGTGTTTTGAACTGGAAGCCGATTGCACTATCCCTGCTGAATATATTTTGATGATGCATTATTTGGATAAAGTGGATGCGATCCTTGAAAAACAAATAGCGGTTTACCTCAGGAAAAAACAAAATGCAGATGGTGGATGGCCTTTGTATTATGGCGGAAAAGCAGAAGTCAGTTGCTCGGTAAAAGTATATTATGCCTTAAAATTAGTAGGCGATTCTGAAAATGAGCCACACATGCAATTGGCGCGCGAAAAAATTTTACAACTGGGTGGCGCGACAAAAGCCAATGTGTTTACTCGCATTATGCTGGCGTTATTCGAGCAAGTGCCATGGCGAGCAGTTCCATTTATTCCGGTCGAAGTTTTCTTGCTACCAAAATGGTTTCCTTTCCATCTCGATAAAGTTTCCTATTGGTCGCGTACCGTCATGGCGCCTTTGTTGGTGATTTGCAGTTTGAAACCCAAAGCAAAAAATCCGCGGCAAGTTCACGTTCCAGAGTTGTTTGTAACAAAGCCAGATGAAGAAAAACATTATTTTCCAATTCGATCGTTTTTAAACCGCTGTTTTTTAGTGTTGGATCATATAGGGCGTGGCATTGAGCCTTATATTCCAAAAAAAATGCGCGAAAAAGCCTTAAAAAGGGCCAATGAATGGATTATCCTGCGTTTGAATGGGGAAGAGGGTCTCGGTGCTATATTTCCCGCTATGTTGTTCACTTATAAAGCGCTGCTATTGTTGGGCTATGCGCCCACACATCGTTACTGTGTCGATGCATGGCAAGCCTTGGAAAAATTAATTATCCGGCACGAATCATGGGCGTATTGTCAGCCGTGTTTTCCGCCGGTTTGGGATACGGGGTTATCTATTTTAGCATTACAAGCCGAAGGCTCACCCGCCAGCCAACGGGCCGCTGCCGCGGGTTTGCGTTGGCTGGAACAAAGACAAATTTTACAAGGGCCCGCAGACTGGCAATCCTACCAACCGAATTTACTGCCTGGTGGATGGGCGTTTGAATATAGAAACGATTACTATCCTGATCTGGATGATACGGCTGTTGTTGTCTGGGGAATGTATCAACAGTCTCCTAAGGAAGAGTCTCCAATGAGGGGAGCTTCTGAATTTCAATTTGCTTTGGATCGCGCAGCCAATTGGTTGGCGGGCATGCAAAGTGAGCATGGCGGTTTTGCGTCTTTTGATCAAAACAATACGCACTATTATTTAAATGAAATTCCTTTTGCAGATCATGGCGCTTTGCTGGATCCACCGACCAGTGATGTTACCGCACGGTGTATCACATTTTTTGCGCTGTATAATCGTCCCCAAGATCGTGAAATGCTAGATAAAGCCATTTCGTTTTTACTGAGCGAACAAGAGACCAATGGGTCCTGGTTTGGCCGTTGGGGAACTAATTATATTTATGGCACTTGGTCTGCCTTGGTCGCTTTAGCAGCAACAAAAATGGATAATCAACATCCTGCGATTCGAAGAGCGGTGTTGTGGTTGGAATCCAAACAACATCCCGATGGTGGCTGGGGTGAACACAACGACAGTTATTTTGATCGGCAGCAAGATGATCAACCCAGTTCATCTTATCAAACCGCTTGGGCGCTGTTGGGGTTAATGGCGGTTGGAGAAGTGAAAAATCCGGTGGTTACAAAAGGCATACAATACTTACTGAGCACGCAAGGGACTGAAGGTTTGTGGGAAGATCCTTGGTTCACTGCACCTGGATTTCCTAGAGTTTTTTATCTACGCTATCATGGTTATTGTAAATATTTTCCTTTTTGGGCGTTGGCAGAATATCGACGTTTAAGTCATGGCAATTATTCAGAAAATTTTAACTAGACAAAATCTAGAACGTTCAATTTTGGCTGCTATTCTACAAGGTGAATGGTTGGAAAGTCATGAAGAATAAGTATCGAATCGGCATATTGTCCCCGATGCCCATAGAGGCGCAAACGCTATTGGCTAAGCGCTTTCACATTGGTGAAACAATTGTATTGACTGACGACACTTTATTGCATGTGAGTGGAGTGGGCGCAGAATTTGCAGAAAAGGGGGCGCAAAAATTGGTGGAGCACGGCGTAGAATCTTTGATCAGTTGGGGTGTCGCGGGCGGAATTGCACCTGGAATTTCTGCCGGACAACTGGTGGCTCCGGAAATCATTTTTGACGAAAGTGATCGTTTTCAAGTTGATATTCATTGGCTCAATCAAATTAAATCATGGTTGCCTAAAGAAATTTCCACCGTGAGCGGTACGCTTTATCAAACTTCGAAGCTAATCACTGAAATTATAGAAAAAAAAATGCTGTTTTCTCGCTGTGGGGCCACTGCGGTTGATATGGAAAGCGTTGCTGTCGCCAAAGTTGCTGCGCGGGCCAATCTGCCGTTTCTGGCATTAAGGGCTATTGTCGACTCTTGTCACCAACCCTTGCCGCATTGGTTTAAACATAGTTTAACGGCTCAGGGGACATTACGGCCTTGGCAATTGGCTTTGAATTTGTCGCGTTATCCCAAAAGCGTGCGTGAATTGTTGTTGCTTTCTAAAAGTTTTAATTTAGCGCAACAAACTTTAAAAATCACCGGCGCTTCATTAATCTTGAACAGACAAACTGTTTTGGAACCCGTTTCCACATGATCAAAAATGCCGCTTTTCGTTTTGTGTTGCTACTTGGATTGGTTAGCTTATTTGCGGATATTACTTATGAAGGTGCGCGAAGCATTGCAGGGCCTTTCCTCGCCATATTAGGTTCAAGCGCTGCCATAGTGGGATTTGTAGCTGGATTTGGTGAATTAGTCGGTTATGGTTTCCGTATGGTGTCCGGCTATTGGGCTGATAAAAGCCAACGATATTGGGGCATAACCATTGTGGGTTATGTGATTAATTTGCTAGCGGTGCCATTATTGGCTTTTGCCCATCATCCGCTGACAGCGTCCATTCTTATTATTACTGAAAGATTTGGTAAAGCTATCCGCACGCCTGCGCGTGACGCTATGTTGTCACATGCCGGCCAGGAACTGGGTATGGGTTGGGGTTTTGGTTTGCACGAAGCCATGGATCAAATTGGTGCAATGACTGGTCCCTTGATTGTAGCGGCGGTGCTCTATTTTAAAGGCGGCAGTGCGTATCATTTTGCGTTTGCGATTTTGTTTATCCCGGCGCTCTTTGCGCTGTTTAATTTATTGTGGGCCAGAAAACTCTATCCACATCCGCATCAGCTTTCCATCAAAAAAATTGAATTTCATGACGCGGGTATTCCACGGCTATTTTGGATTTATTGGATTGGTTCACTCTTTATTGCCGCTGGATTTGCTGATTTTCCTTTGGTGGCATTTCATTTTGAGAAAACCAAATTACTAGGCCCTGTGTGGATTCCAATTGCGTATGCGTTGGCGATGGGGATTGATGGAGGGATGGCCCCGCTCTTAGGGTGGCTTTATGACCGTTTTGGGTTCTGGGTATTAATCGGTGTCACGATTGTTTCTTCCTTTTTTGCGCCATTAGTTTTTCTGGGAAATTTTCCTTTAGCTTTGCTAGGCGTTGCGCTGTGGGCAATTGGTATGGGCGCCCATCAATCTTTAATGCGTGCGATCGTTGGACAAATGGTGAGTCCGGAAAAAAGAGCTTCCGCCTATGGATTTTTTAATATGGGCTACGGATTCGCCTGGTTTATCGGCAGCGCCCTTATGGGCGTGCTCTATGATCGTTCTATTGTTGTCGTGGTGATCTTTATTTTATGCCTGCAGTTATTGTCATTACCTTGGCTATTTTATGTGGCTCGTTATTTTCCTAAACCCAACCGACGGGAATTTGAACAATAGTTGGCGTAAGCCATTTTACTTCTTCACTTTGATTAATGACAACGCCAAAAGGGGCATGATGGTCTTCAATAAATTTTGTTAACGCAGTTAATTTTTTTCGTATCACTGTCTTCCCTAATTTAATTTCAATCGGCAAAATCCCAAAATTACCTTTTAAAATTAAATCTATTTCTGCGCCACTACGTGTGCGATAATAATAATATTGAGTGTTGACTATATTGCAGTCTTGAATACCCTTTAAAATTTCTTCAATAACAAACGCCTCAAAGGAACGCCCCACAATCACATCACTATATAGAGTTTCCATGTCATTAATATGAAGCAGTTGATGTAATAAGCCAGAATCTCGAATATGTCCTTTAGGCATTTTCACTATACTTTTAGTGACATTATTTTCAAAACTAGGTAATTGTCTCCATATAAATGTCCCATTGGCGATGTCTAAGTAATGACTGACGGTCGGTTCACTTATTTCTAGTGCTCGCGCCAGGTCGCTTTTATTTAAAATTGAACCGGATAGTTTACTCAGCATGACTAGAAACCGGCGGTAATTGGTTCGATTTAACTTGGGGAATAGTTTGGCAATATCTCGGTTCAGATAAGCCGACTGATAATTAGCCATCCAAATCCCATAATAATGCTGTTCATTTTTCCATCGTAGCACCGGTTCAGGATAGCCACCTCTTAACCAGCAGTGTTGAATTTGATCTAAACTTAGCGGGGCTGTTCCACTAACCAGATTCTCTTTCGTCAAGGGATTTTTAAACAAATTGTAGAAATCGCTTAATGGCTTTTGCCAATATTCATTAGCTTTTAATGTACCTAATTCAATCACAGCGGCGCGGCCAGCTAATGACTCAGAAACTTTGGATAATAATTCCATACTGCTGGAACCCGTAACGATAAATCTACCGTATTGGTTCCGATGCTCATCGATCACACCCCTCAGAATATTAAATAAGATCGGTAGTTCTTGTGCTTCATCTAATAGAGTTGAATCTGGATGTTGAGCAAAGAAAAATTCTGGATCAGCGACAATCTGATCATAGTCACTCGGCTTTTCCAAATCAAAAAATGTATAATCTGGAGCTATGGCTTTGGCTAAGGTCGTCTTTCCGGCTTGCCGAGGGCCAATAATCACCAAAACTGGGAAATTTTTAAGCAAATCTTGTGCTGAAGAAAAGATGTTCCGCGATATCATAGCCTTCTGGCCTGTAATTTTGAAAGTCATCCTTTCGATTTTACAGGTTAAAGTCTCATTAAGCAAGTCTCTATTTTAATTGACGTAACCATTCACCATGTAGATGGGAACGCCCACTTTTGGTCCAGATTTGACGAAAAATCGTCCTCAAAATGCTCACATACTGGTGTATGCTGTGCGCTTTTTCGGCCAATTTTTCGTCAAATCTGGACCAAAATTGGACGTTCTGCGTATGTAAATTAATGTGGTGAATGGATACAAATTGACAAAATAAACCTTTGTTGTACAATGGCATTTCCATAGTGACACCCAGTATACAAAATTGATTATTTGACGGAAAAGAAAAGGAGAGATATATGTCGAAAACAAGTATTCAGGAGCTTTGTGAGAGAGGGGCAAAAGATATTAGTTCCGCTAAACCTTGGCGCTATTTTTCAGTTATTGGTGCAATGAATGTTGCAGACGATTTCAAAGAATTTTTAATAAAATGCGAAAAGACTGAAAATAATGACCCTGTGGAAATAGTTCTCACGTCACTTTATTACTTAAAACAAAGTTGTTTGCTGCAAGGCTTGGATTCCACCTTCTTTTCTTCTGATTCTACCGCTGAGATAGCTTTTTACATTTTGAGGTTAATCAAAAGTATTTTTATAAATCCTCTCACTTTCTTTCAAGCAACGCTGTGAAATTTACCAAATTTTAAAAAATTTCCGCGAACATTGTGACAGCAACCAAATTGATTTTTCAGAAATTACTCTCCAGTTTGCCACTCCTATGAAAATGATATATGGTTGGTTAGCTGAGATATCAGATGGGCTTTTAACAGTGGCCACCACTCAATTTACAAAAGTAAATGATGATCTGGCGGATAGGGCCATTTTAATTTATTTCGTCGCTGAAATTATCGCATTACATAAATCACCCGATTGGAGGCATGCACCGGTTGTCTCTGTCGCACACGCCGAGATCAAGTTGGATAACCGTCCTGATCTTCAGCTTTTAAGACCAGTCATAAATTTTATAAGAGATTCTTCTTTTCTGTATTATGAACATTGGACAGCAAGTGAGTTATTAATAAAAAAATTTAATGATTATTGTAGGAAGGCTGATTCAAAAAGATATCAGATATCACAGAAGTGGAATCCTATGGAATACTTGCCTCAAAAAGATAAAAGGGGTATTGAACTATTAGGGCAGATTAATCATCTAATTTTAGACCTAGAAATTTTATTGCCGGATTTCATTCCTATCATCCTGGACTATATTTCAGATCTACCACGCATTCCAAACCAACATCAAATAGAACCGGTAACCGTTCCAGACCAGCATCAAATAAAACTGGTAATAACCCTTCCAGTTAAAGTAGGCATTGGTAGTAACCTCAAGAAAACTCACTTTGATTTTGGACAAATAATTGCGCGGCTTTTTAAGACTATCCAGAATTTCCCAGCATTTCTAATGCAAATGAGCTGGTTCGATGATCCGGGAATGCAACAGAGTGTCTTGAGGCATGATTTTAACGGCACAACCTTGTGTCAGACTGCTACCAATACTGGTACCAATATCAATCGTGACGTGTCAGATTGGATTAAGCACACAGCCTTTTCCTGGCCAATCCCTGATAATGCAGATGAAATCAAAAAAGAATTTAAAGAAAGTGAGGGACACTTCAATAGTCTTCTCAAGGCAGTCCAGGAAAATCATCCATTGCCCAAAATAAAAAATTTGTTGGGAATGCTCACGTTCACTAAGCAAAAAGTCGTATTATCAACAAAAGAACAACTTCTAATCTATTCGGCTCAAAGGGCAACGCAGGTTTTTCTAAAAGAACAATACCATCAATTATCCGGGCCAACGTAAAGATAACTCGGAATAACCAAGCCTAAATTCCTAGAAACGCCACTACTGGAGTGGGTAACGAAATAGTGTGTTTATACTCAAAACGATTAGGTTTTCGGTGTTCTAGCATCCCATTGACCGGCAATTTTGAAACGTTCTTCCTTCGAAAAACCTTGAAATACAATGAGTATTCCTGCGGCTTTTCTCAGTCAGAACGTTTCAATCTCACCGGTCCCTCTGCGCTATAACACCGAAAACCTAATCGTTTTGAGTATATTTTGTTAAAGAGTGTTTTGCCAGGGTTTTGCCGAGATCCCAAATGGCGCCGGGGAAGCGGTGGGCCATGCCTACGACGGTTTCAAAAGCGTGGGCGACTTCGTCGATATCAGCGTCGGAAAGAGTAAGCGGGGGTAATAATTTGATGACGTGGCAACCGGGGCCGGCGACTTGGGTGATCATGCGAAAATCACGGAAAAGTGGGATCACAATTAGTTGACAAAATAAACCTTTGTTGGCTGCTTCCAAAAGGCTCCAGCCAGCGCGCAGTTTAAGGCTTTTGGGGGGGCAAAATTCAACGCCAATGATCATGCCCTTGCCGCGAACTTCTTTTACCATTTCAAACGGGAGTAATTTATCTTTTAATTTTTGCAATAATTTATCGCCTTGCGTGGTCGCTTTTTCCATAAAATCTTCGTCGGTGAGGATGTCTAATGTGGCTAAACCGGCGGCCATGGCTAGATCGTTGCGGCCGAAAGTGCAGGAGTGTACAACGGCATTTTCCATATTGCGATAGGTTTTTTCAAATATCCAAGGGCGCATGGCGATAACGCCGATGGGCAGGAAGCCGCCTGAGAGGGCCTTGGCCATGGTTACGATATCGGCTTCGACGTGTCCCCAGTGTTGATGAGCTAAAAATTTCCCGGTACGGCCGATTTCGGTTTGGACTTCGTCGATAATAAATAAAGTTTGGTATTTTTTACAAAGTTCAGTCGCTTTAGCAAGATATTCGGGATCGGGAATAATAACGGTTTTACCCTGAATAGGTTCTAACACAAAACACGAAAATTGTTTTGTGGATAAAGCTTTTTCTAAGGCTTCTACATCATTGAAAGGAATTTGTTCTGCAGCCAATAAGGGGTAAAAGGGTTTTTTGAAAACTTCGCTGCCATTTAGTGCTAATGAACCGGTGGTTAATCCGTGAAAACCGGCTTTACAACTCAGCATTTTTTCTCTGCCGGTTGCCGCTTTTGCAAATTTGATGGCGCCTTCAACCGCTTCAGTGCCGGAATTACAAAAGAAAAATTTACTCAAGTGCTGAGGTAAAAAACCAGCTAATTTTTCAGCCAAACACGCGGCCAACAGAGGGCAGTCAAATTGGACCATGTTGGCTAATTTGGCGTCTAAAGTGTCTTTTATAGCTTGGATGATTTTGGGGTGATTGCGACCAAAAGAATAAACACCATAACCGCTCAATAAATCGAGATACCGATTGTCATCTGCATCGAATAAATATTGACTTTCCGCACGTACATATTTTTTATCAAAACCAAGCGTTTTCAGTACGTGCAGTAACTCGTGATTTAGATAATGATCGTACAAGTCAAACTGTTGAGGAAGTTTATTTTGTAATAAAGCTGGTATTGAAAGGGTCATAATGTTTCCTGGGTAACCTTAATGCAGATGCACATTATACTTCATTGAAGTAACCTAATACTATAGCCAAAGCGTTTGGATTTTCGGTTTTATTCATCCCATTTAGAAATTATTCAGATCGTACTTAGAGAATATTCTGTCCAGTTGGTGATTTTTCCAAATCAATTTGTTATAAAAATAATAATTCCAAACTGTACCTAACAAAATACCCATGATAAGTAGACCATTGTCGATCTTTATAGAAGAGCCTATGATGCTATTACCTAAAATAAGAACTATGGTTTGCAGTACTAACGAACCATGCGATATCCCTATAAAAAATAAAAACTTTCTAAGCCAGAGTCTTATGGGATAGTGGCTGCGTAAACGATATTGGGTAAATGAAAAGAAATTGTTGGTAAAGAAATTGAGGATAATCACCAGTTCAACGGCTATTGCGTTAGCTATAGTGGGTGTTAATTTTATTCTGAGTAAGTTGAAAACTAATAATTGTACAAAAAAACCAAATAACCCACAGAAACACATTTTAAAGTAATTTTTGGCATCTTGTATTCTCAGCATGAGTAAGACATAGAGAGACTGCATGATGTTATTTCTAGGAAATTTACTATATCCTTTTTCTCTGTCAGTAAAAAGAATGGGAATTTCTTTTATCTTAGCATGGGCTTTATGCAGGAACCATAATAAATTAATTTGAAAAGCATATTGTTTAGAAAAAAATGTTTTATCCAGTAATGGTTTTAGTACAGTGGTGCGAATGAGTTTGAAACCTGAAGTGTAATCTTTGTATCGATTGCTGAGGACCAGGCGAGCGAGCAGATTGCCGCCGGCAGATATGGCAAAGCGGTACCATGCCCAATCAGCGTCAATGGCGCCTCCCTTGATGTACCGGCTGCCTACGGCGACATCATTGCCTTCTTCTAAAGCTTGAATCAATTTCTCTATATATTGTGGATGATGCGAGCCATCTGCATCACATTGAAATACAGCCTCTGCATTGAGTTGATCAATCGCATAGCGCATACCTTGTAAGTATGCGGAACCTAATCCTGTTTTTTTCGCTTCGACTAAATAAAGAAGTTTTGGCCAAGTTTTTTGAAAATTTGTAACGATTTTTAAAGTGTCGTCGGTGGAGTGACTATCGAAGATTAAAACTGAGATTTCGTGGTTACTGATTTTATCGACATATTGTTTTAAATTTGAAAGAAAATCAGTGATCCCGTCAGCTTCGTTGTAAACTGGGACTATAATCACGATTTTCATTCAAGATTCCACTCCGGAAGTTAATGCTTTGAGACGATTTTCTATAAGGGATGTTTTTAAGGTACAGATAATAGATAAATTTCAATTTTTTGTCAAACGATTCTTTTTCAGCTCTTCCACAGAAATACTCGCAGTGACTGAGTCACTTATTTTATAGCGTATGGGAAGTTCCGGGGCCATAGCTCCTTCGGTTTTAGACCCAAGCAGGGCAACTTTGATCGCTTTCCAAGGACGTGCAAAAGTATCATTAATGGCAGTGCCTTCATAACCGCAATGCGCCATGCAATTAGCACATTTGGGATTGCGGCCTGTACCGTAGTTTTCCCAATCCGTGTCTTCCATCAGTGACTTGAAAGTAGGGGCGTAACCTTCATCAACTAACAAATAACAAGGTCTTTGCCAGCCAAAAATATTGTACGTAGGATTGCTCCAAGGTGTGCACTCATACGTTTGATTGCCCGTTAAAAAATCGATAAATAAACTGGATTGGCTGATCGGCCAACGCTTATTTTTCTTTTGGAGCTTGAAAATATTGCGAAATAACTGCTTAGTTTGCGTGCGCGCCAAAAACACATCTTGTCTAGGCGCATGTTCGTAGCTAAAACCTGGTGACATGGTGATACCGTCTACCCCCAAACCGGTAACGTAATCAAAAAACTCTGCCACTTCTTCAGGCGTCTCGCCTTGAAATAGTGTGCAATTGATATTGGTGCGAAATCCGCGGCTTTTCGCCAATTTGATTACCTCGATCACTTTATCATATACACCCTCACGGCAAACAGAAGCATCATGTCTTTCACGATTACCATCCAAATGGATCGAAAAAGTAAAGTACGGAGAAGGTTGATAATCATCGATCTTTTTTTCTAAAAGCAAAGCGTTCGTGCAAAGATAGACAAATTTTTTCCTTTTTAAAATGCCGCGCACAATTTCCGGCATGTCTTTATGAATGAGGGGTTCGCCTCCCGGAATGGATATCATCGGCGCACCGCATTCATCGACCGCAGCCAAAGCTTGTTCCACCGTTAACCTTTTACGTAAAATTTCATCGGGATAATCAATTTTTCCACAACCCGCGCAAGCTAAGTTGCATTGAAACAGAGGCTCTAACATCAGCACCAAGGGATAACGCTTTACCCCTTTAATTTTTTGTTTAATTAGGTAGGATGCAATTCTATATGTTTGTATCAGCGGAATGCCCATTATAGCTCCATAAATTGAATTATACGTTGACGTGCATTAATTTTAGCACATGGTGATGATCACGTCTTAGACATTCCCACTCTAATTTGAACCAAGGTGTGAATCGTTCTGGATGTTCGTGCATCTCTTTTTCTAAACGATCTGCCCGAATATATTTCCAATCGGCAATTTCATTTTGGTTGATTTGGACGAGTTCATCGGATTGTCCCACATAAACAGAACACAACTCGTGTTCGGCGCCCACATCTAAATAGGGCACTTGATATTTGAATTTGTATAAATATTGTAATTTTGTACTCAGGCTCAGTTCCTGCTTCAACCTGCGGTACACAGCTTCACTCATGGTTTCTCCCCGGCGGGGGTGGCTGCAACAACTATTTGACCAGTAAAGCGGCCACAATTGTTTTTGCTGGCTTCTTTGTTGTAACAATAATTCTCCGGCATTATTAAAAATGAATAGGGAAAACGCACGATGCAGTATGCCTTGACCGGAATGACAACTGAGTTTGTCTTGATGGCCAATTTCACGATCTTGATCATCGACAAGGATAAGCGTTTCAGAATTAAATGAAACAATATCATCAGATATGGGTGTAAATTCGTTCACGGGGCTATATATAGCAAGGGTATGGTTTTTTTGCAAGTATCCTATGTATCGGTCAGCAATTCCCGCTACGCGTTCATTGCTTCCTGGTTTGAATCCTGAATCCAGGCAAAGCCTGAATTCAGGAATGAATGGGGAGATCGCTCCGCTCTTCTCCCCCTTGCGATCCCCCATCGCGAGAAGTTGTGTCTCTTATTTGAAAAATCCTTGTGTCAGGCACTTGAATTGTATAAATTATGGCATGAAAAATGATATTGCTTGGAAAAAGTCGTTACAATCAGCCGTCACTAATTTGCATGAATTATTCGATTTGCTTGAATTAGACGAATCGGCAAGACAAGAATTTGTAGAGGATCCCAAGTTTGGTGTCTTGGTGACGCACGAGTTTATTCAGCGCATGCGCAAAGGTGATCCGCAGGACCCGTTGTTATTACAAGTTGCCCCCTTAAAATCAGAACAAAAAATTATACCGGGATTTACCGAAGATCCGCTTTTAGAAAGTGAGATTAATCCGGTTCCTGGATTGTTACAGCGTTATGCTAGGCGAGTGTTATTGACACTGACAGGCGCATGTCCGGTACATTGCCGGTTTTGTTTCCGGCGGCATTTCCCTTATGAGCATAATAATCCGCTGAAATCGCATCTGGAAAAAGTTCTAGGTTATATCGCCAATGATACGACGCTAGAAGAAGTGATTTTAAGCGGCGGTGACCCGCTATTGATCCATGACGAGATGTTGCAAACTGTAATGCATCGTTTAATGCAAATAAAACACCTGCAACGCTTACGTATTCACACCAGAGTGCCAATTTTTCTGCCGTCACGCATTAATTCAGCGCTTTTAGCATTGTTGAAATCCTGTACGCTGCCCATCACTTTTGTCATTCATTGTAATCATCCACAAGAATTGGATGCAAAAGTCGCGGAATGTTTACAAAAGTTGCGGCAAGTGGGGGTTGTGTTAAATCAGGCTGTGTTATTAGCAAAGATTAATGATTCGGCACAAATATTGGCGGATTTAAACAAGAAGTTGTTTAGCGCCGGTGTTTTGCCTTATTACCTCCATTCCCTAGATCCGGTTGCCGGCGCTGCACATTTTGCAGTAACCGAGGAACGTGGCAAGGCAATTATGCAACAATTAGCTGCAGAACTCCCAGGCTATCTCGTTCCAAAGTACGTGAAATTAGTACCAAATAGTCAGTATAAAATGTCTCTAGTATAGCTTGTGCACGCTACCATCCTTGGAGCTGAGCGATCCCCAGGTTTTAAAAAAACCCGGGGATTCCTGCTCACCCGCGTTTTAACTTGAAAGAAGCAAGGATAGTTGTGCAAACACCAAAAGCGAGGAGTTTGGCTATATTGGGTAAAAGATGGGAGATATCGGCGTTGCGCACAAAGATATCGAGGAAAGCTTGTAAGGCCCAATGCATGGGAGAATAATCCGCTAATTTTTTTAAAGCGTCAGGTAAGAAATAAACTGGAATAAAAATACCACCGATCGAAGCCAAAATAACAATCAAGAAAGGGCCCATCACATTCGCTTGTTCAGGTGTTCTCACCCAAGACCCGATTAACATGCCAAAGCCGGTGGCTGCTAACGCGGAGCTAAATCCAACTAACAAAATTGCCCCGGGTTCTGAAGTCACGTTTAACTTAGGCATTCCAAACAAGGGCAAGATGAACACACCTACCGCCAGCATCAAGATTAACTGAAGCATATTCACACAAATAAAAGCAATTATTTTTCCAGAGATTAAGCTGAACAATGAAACCGGCGCCAGCCATAACCGGTCGACCACACCGAGCCGGCGTTCTTTGACAATCACACCCGAAAGCGGGGTGATAATAAAAAACATACCAAATAAAGCCCATGCCGGAACGTTCTGTTGCACTTCATTAGGCGCTTCAGCTTTGCCTTTAGTGGTAGACACAATATCGGCAGTGACATGGACGCCCGGAGCATTTTTAACGGCAGCAGTTCTGTGACCCGAAAGTTGATGCGCCATTTGCTGCCATAATTGTAACTCGATGGTTTGCACGATCAGCTGAAGGCTAGCGTGAATTTGCGATTGCACCGGTTGCGGTAAGGTGGGATCAAACAAAATATTTAACACTGGCGGGGGTGTAGTGGGGGGTGCGCCTGGTTTCAGTTGTGCGAAAATTTTTTCGCTGGTTTGTGGCTGAATGATGACTAAAGTTTGGTAATCTCCGCTGGAAACCTTTTCTTTTAAAGCCTCTTGATTCTGCTCAACATTCCCAGCAAATTCGGTAATTTTAAAGTCATGCACTTTTTTTAAGGCTTTGACAATTTGCTGACTGATGGGGCCTTCCGGATCTTGATTAAGTACTAACATTTTAATTTTATTGGTTTTCTCAGTGCTCGGTGCACTGGTTAAACTGATAAACAACACCAAACACATGGGCAGGATAAACAAAAATAATAATCCGACTTTGTCGCGCCACAACAGCATCCACTCTTTATAAAATACAGCTAAGATCTTCATTTTTTTTCAGTTGCCTCTTAAATATCGCGGAGCTCTCTTCCGGTGAGTTGAAAAAAGACATCAGATAAAGTTTTTGCTCCTGGGGAATCCTGTATCAATTTTTCCGGAGTATCATTACATAAAATTTTACCACCATCGATAATCGCGACACGCGAACAAAGATTTTGTGCTTCTTCTAGATAATGAGTTGTGTACACAATAGTGGTGCCATTTTCATTTATTTGTTTTAAAATGCTAAAAATCAGTTCCCGCGATTGTGGATCCACATGCGCTGCAGGTTCGTCCAAAAAAAGCAGCTTCGGTTGGTTGATTAAGCTGATAATCAAATTGGCCCTTCTTTGCATGCCGCCTGAGAAAGTTCCCAATTGCTGGCCGATAAAATTTTTTAAACCAGAAATTTCTAACCCCTCTTCCATTCTCTCTGCGATCACTTTGTTGGATAAACCATACATTGTGGCAAAGAAATAAATGTTTTCTTTTAAGGTTAATGTGGGATACAAGGCAATTTCCTGTGGAACGAGATTCAGTATGGGTTTAATGTCGGCAATTTGTTTGGGGATAAGGTGACCTTTAATTTTGACTTCTCCTTTAGTCGGTGGGATAAGACCGCAGAGAATTGAAATTAATGTCGTTTTTCCGCTGCCATTGGGGCCGATCAAGCCAAAAAATTCGCCATCGTTGACCTCAAGGGCCAAATCTTCAAGAGCCAACCTTTTGCTATAAGGATAGCGCTTGGTTAAGTTTTTAATGGTAATAATAAATTCGGTTGCTTTAGTTTCCATAGCCATCATGGGGGATAAAAAGGCAGATTTTGCCTTATATAATAATTTTGGTCAATCTTTATCACGCAACGTTCTCGTTAACGAGAATTCCTGCTATAATTTGTGACCAAATAAAATAGGAGAGCGTGTGACCAATTCCGCAATAGCATCCATACCCATGAAAGTGATTGGCCCTATTAAAATAATCGGGGCTGAGGTCAACGGTGATATATCCGTCCCATTGGCTACTTTTGAAACACCCCTGTGGCCTTCCACCAATCGGGGTGCAAAAGTTTCCACCTTAACGTCTGGGATTGCCGCCACTATTATCAAAGACTGCATGACGCGCTCGGTGTTAGCTGAAGCCCCCGACGCTGCCTATGCTAATCAAGTATTGGAAAACTTGCAGCAACAACAATCCCAATTGCAGGAAATTGTAAGAACCACCAGTCGATATGCAACATTATTGGAATGGCACGGTCAGGTGGTTGGAAATTTATTATTTATTCGTTTTTCTTTGCAAACCGGCGACGCTTCAGGTCATAACATGGTGACCAAAGCCGCGGATGCCCTGTTAACTTGGTTGTTGTCTGCATATCCTCAATTGCAATATATTTCGGTAACCGGCAATTTTTGCGTCGATAAAAAAGTATCGGCGATTAATGGTATTCTGGGGCGCGGAAAATATGTGGTTGCTGAAATCATTATCCCCAAAGAAATTTGCGCCAGCCGCTTAAAAACGACGCCGGAAAAAATTGTTAACCTCAATATTAAAAAAACTTATTGGGCACCATGTTGGCCGGCGGGATCCGCACCGCCAATGCGCATTTTGCCAATATGTTATTGGCGTTTTATTTAGCAACTGGTCAGGACGCTGCTAATATTGTAGAAGGATCACAAGGCATCGTACATGCGGAAGTTCGAGGTGAGGATTTGTATTTTTCAGTCACTTTGCCCAATATCATTGTAGGTACCGTTGGCAATGGCAAGCAATTGGATTTTGTGCAAAACAACCTGGCTATGCTGGGATGTATGGAAGCACGCGCCCCGGGGGCTAATGCACGGCGCTTAGCCATTATTGCTGCAGCCACCGTTTTATGTGGCGAGCTTTCTTTATTGGCTGCACAAACTAATCCTGGAGAATTGATGCGTAGCCATATTCAATTAGAGCGTTCGGCGCATCAAAAACAAGCGAGACCCAATCCGGAGATTACCAATGCTTGAAGTGGGTATAGACGCCATTGGGTTTTATTCTTCACGCTATTTTCTGGACCTCAAAACTTTAGCAGAAAAGCGCGGCATTGATTCGGCTAAATACTATGTCGGTTTAGGTCAACACAAGATGGCGGTCCCTCCGCCCGGTGAAGATATCGTGACCATGGCGGCTAACGCAGCATCGCGCGTGCTGCCACATACTCGAATTGAGGACATTGACCATCTTTTATTTGCTACGGAAAGCGGCTTAGATTTTTCTAAAGCATCCGGTACTTACGTGCATCGATTATTGGGATTACCTTCCGTTGCCGGATAGTAGAATTAAAACAAGCTTGTTACAGCGCAACCGCCGCGATACGATTGGCGTTACCGATGCTCCAGCAGAATCCCGATAAAAAAATCTTAGTGATCGCTGCAGATATTGCCCGCTACGGTTTAGAAACTACCGGTGAATCTTCACAAGGTGGCGGCGCAATTGCTTTGTTGTTGAGCGCTAATCCCGGTATCTTAGCGTTAGCGCCGGAAAGTGGTTTTTATACGCAAGATGTACTGGATTTTTGGCGTCCCTATTATCGCGAAGAAGCATTGGTGGACGGTAAATATTCCTGCGATGTTTATTTACAAGTACTCTTGGACGTTTGGGCGCAATATAGTGAATTAAGCCAAAAAAAATATCAGGATTTTGCCCGTTTTTGTTATCATACCCCAGTACCGCGTTTGGTGGAAAAAGCGCATAAGTGGTTGGCTAAGCGCAACAATGTGACGATTGACAGTGAGCAAGAATTGCAAGCAGCGATGGCCCACTGTCTACATTACAATCGCAATATCGGTAATACCTATACAGCTTCTTTATATGTGAGTTTGCTTTCTTTGCTGGATAATGATCCGCAAGATTTAACCGATAAACTGATTGGCTTTTATAGTTACGGCTCCGGATGCATGGGCGAATTTTTTGCGGGTAAGGTGAAAGCGGGCTATCGGCAAAAATTGGATACGGCTTGGAATCAAAATTTAATTAATCACCGTACTGAGTTAACTTATGATCAGTATCATCATTTCTACACTTTCCCTTATCCGACCCAGGGCGAAAATTGTGAAATGCCGTTGCATCAAACGGGAGAATTTCGTTTAACCAAAATCAATCAACATAAGAGAACTTATGAAGGGGTTGATGCCGAGATCGAGCAGCTAACCCAGCTGACAATGCCGGCAAAAACTTATAAACACACTGTCGAGCCAAAAATGTTGACCGTACGCACGCCGGGAAAAATGATTCTATCGGGTGAACACTCGGTTGTTTATGGGCGTCCGGCCTTAGCCATGGCGATTAACCGCTATACGGAAACAACGATTAGCGGTCATCATCAAACAGCCCCCACTAAAAATATTTTATTTAATTTGTTGAATTTCCGTTATCATCAAGAACAGAGTCTGCCTGCTTTACAACGATTGAAAAAAAATATTCAAGAAAAATATCAAAAATTTTTGCAAGGACAATATGGCATTCGCGATGTGCTCAAAGAGCCGTTTGAGCTGATGCAGTTTGCGGTAACTCATTTGATTGATAATCATAAAGTACAATTACCGCAAGGCATCGAAATCAAAACTGAATCCACTATTCCCATGGGATGTGGGCTAGGTTCTTCGGCTGCAGCGATTGTCAGCGCTATGATGGCGGTAACGCATTTTTCAAAATTAGAAATAGACATAGAAAGTTGCTATCAACTGGCGTGGGAAGCTGAAAATATGCAGCATGGCCATTCTAGCGGTGTTGATGTTTATCTGGTGCTGCATGGCGGCTGTATCCGTTTCCAAAAAGGCGGAGAAAAAGAGATTAGGCCGATTCCCCGCCGTTCCTTTTTTCTCGTTAATACCGGCCGCCCCCATGTCCTCAACGGGCGAAGCGGTAAATTCTGCAGCCAAATTCTTGAAAGACGATACGCGCTGTTAGATGAGTTTGCAGAAGTCACTGATCGCATTGATCAGGCTTTACAACGAGATGATGAAAAAATATTAATAGAAAGTATTCGTCGCAATCATTTGCTTTTGGATCGAATTGGTGTGGTCCCCAATCGCGTCAAACAATTTATTACTGAAATTGAAAAACGTAATGGTGCCGCAAAAATTTGTGGCGCCGGCGCTGTGCGTGGCGATGCTGCAGGCATTATGCTGATTGTATCTTCTGAAGATATTGCTGACCTTGCGCAAAAATACCAATATGAATTGATGTCCATTCAAGGAGAACTGAAAGGTTCACATATCTTATAATGGAAAAATTGACCTCGCAATGCTCACGTACTGGCGTGTACGCTCCGCTTGCTCGGTCAATTTTTCGTTGAATATCAGCCAAAATTGAACGTTCTCCGTATACCAGTTAAAATATAGAAAAAGTACTATGAGAAAAATATGATTTATAGTTGCTCCGCCCCTGGAACGTTAATGTTATTTGGTGAGCACGCCGTTTTAAGGGGAAAACAAGCTATTTGTTGTGCGGTAGATCAGAGAGTTTGGGTTGAATTAACGCCGCGTACTGATGATGTTATCCATTTAGTTTCCGCATTAGGTGAAAAATATATAAATTTGTCTGATTTTTCAGTTGTTGCACCTTTTGAATTTGTCATCACCAGCATTGCACATTTTTTGCCGGAAATTAAATCGGGCTTTGATTTAAAAATTACCGCTGATTTTTCAGCAACGGTGGGTTTAGGCTCTTCAGCCGCCGTCACGGCGGCCACAATCGGCGTGCTGAGTATTTGGCTGAAAAAGCCGATTATTCGCTTGAAAATGTTTAAAATTGCCAAGGAAGTCATTCTCAAAGTGCAAGGAACGGGTTCCGGCGCTGATGCTGCAGCAACGATATTCGGTGGTGTAGTTTCATATCAATTGCAACCATTACAAATTCAAGCTTTTCCTATTTCTTTTCCTATCCGTTTAATTTATTCGGGAGCAAAAACACCCAACTAAAACAGTTATTGCCTGGGTCAATGAACAAGAAAAAGCGAATCCCGTGCAATACGAAAAATTATTTAACGCCATGCATGAATGTTCTTGCAGAGCAGTAAAAATATTATTCGAAATTCCACCTTACGCGATTCTAGGACAATTAATGAATGAGCACCATCAATTGCAAAGAGCAGTTGGGCGTCAGTACGCCGTTGATTGAAGAACTTATTACGCATTTATGCGCAGATACCGCAATTTCCGGCGCAAAAATTTCCGGTTCAGGTATGGGCGATTGTGTGATTGCTGTCGGTGAATTTTCGAAAGACACGATTTTTCCAGCGAACGACACCCAACGTCAAGCCGGTGTAAAAGAAATCCGTGTTAAAATCAGTCGTGAAGGTTTATCTTTAGGTGAAATGAAGCATGTTTAAAAGTGAAATCGTTCGTCAACTTATCGAAAAAAAATCAGTTTTTTCAAATCATAAAGGCGAAGCGTTTGCCCCCAGCAATATTGCTTTGTGCAAATATTGGGGAAAACGCAACAGTGAATTGAATTTGCCGGTCACTGCCAGTCTTTCCATCAGTCTAGGAGAAAAAGGCGCGAAAACCATTATTCAGCAAACCAATGCTTCAACTGATGAAGTTTTTTTAAATGCAAAACCGATTGGATTAGACAGCAACTTTGGTAAACGTTTAACGCAATTTTTGGATTTATTCCGGCACAGTAAATCTATTCACTATCATGTTGATACCCAAATCAATATTCCAGTTGCCGCCGGCTTGGCGTCTTCTGCTTGTGGATTTGCGGCGTTGGTTTTAGCTTTGGATCAGTTGCACGGATGGAATTTGGAAAAAAAAGATTTATCTATTTTAGCGCGCTTAGGCAGCGGCAGCGCCGCACGCTCTCTTTGGCACGGTTTTGTAGAATGGCAGGCCGGTCAAGCGGACGATGGTATGGATAGTTATGGAGAGTATTTAAAATCTGAATGGAAAAATTTACGCGTTGGTTTACATCTTTTATCTACCCAAGAAAAACCGCTTTCTTCCCGCGAAGCCATGCAACGCACTGTAAAAACTTCACACTTATATCAAGCTTGGCCCAAACAAGTGGAATATGACCTCACCGAAATTAAATCCGCCATTTTAACGAAAGACTTTGAAAAACTTGGGTGTCGCGCTGAAGCCAACGCGTTAGCGATGCACGCCACCATGTGGAGCTCCTGGCCGCCGGTAGTGTATGCATTGCCGGAAACTTTGCAAGCCATGCAAACTGTTTGGCAACTACGCGCCGCAGGGACCCCGGTTTACTTTACCCAAGACGCCGGCCCCAACCTAAAATTGTTATTTTTGGCCGAATCCACCGAGAAAATTAAATCTTCCTTTCCAAGCTTAGAAATTTGTATTCCATTTTAGAATTTAGAATAAGTTATTCCCGAAACATTTGACCATGATTAGAATAAAAAATGCAATTATGAGTCAGGGTGATTGCTCATTAGTTGCCTATAATTAGTCTATGGAACGGATATATCCGATAGGAGCAGAAATAATAGGGAAGCGAGGGGTCAGTTTTCGTGTATGGGCGCCTAGACAGGATAGCATGGAAGTGATCGTGGATGGTCAAGGTTACAAGATGGAAAGAGAAGGAAACGGCTACTTTTCTCAACTCGTGCGTGAAGCACGTGAAGGCTCTCTCTATTATTTTAAATCACGGCATTTTTCAAAACTATTACCAGACCCAGCTTCTCGTTTTCAACCTGATGGACCAGAAGGCCCTTCATGTGTGGTGAACCCGCAATTTGAATGGACTGATCAAGCTTGGCGTGGCGTTGAAATTGAAAAGCAAATTATTTATGAATTACACATCGGCACATTTACCGTGGCTGGTACTATTGAAGAAGCTATGCACTATTTGCCTTATTTAGCTGATTTAGGTGTGACATTAATTGAAATCATGCCGATTATCGAATTTCCAGGAAAATTTAACTGGGGTTATGAGGGAGTTAATTTATTTGCACCGAGTCATCACTATGGCACACCAAAAGATTTAAAAAAATTTATCGATGCTGCACATCGTTTACAGTTAGGTGTGATATTAGACGTGGTTTATAACCACTTCGGTCCTGAGCATAATTATATTTCTGAATACACCGAAGAATATTTTGACGATCGTTATACTACCGATTGGGGAAAAGCGATCAATTTTGACCGGCCGCCGGTTTGAGAATTTTTTTCTAACCAACGAAAGGTATTGGATTGAAGAATATCATTTTGATGGTCTACGAATGGATTCAACGCCTTCGATGTTTTGTACGGCAAAACCACATATTTTAACCGACTTGAGTGATGCCGTTAAAAACATTAAAAACGGTAGGAAAACGATTATCATTGGTGAAAACGAGCCACAAAATACCAACTTGCTAAATTCAAAAGAAGCGGGGGGGGATAGTTTTGACGCCCTTTGGAACGATGATTTTCATCACAGTGCCTATGTAAGATTAACTGGAAAACGCGAAGCTTATTACACCGATTATCTAGGAACAACACAGGAATTTATTTCTCTGTATAAATATGGTTACCTTTATCAGGGGCAATATTATGAATGGCATTTGGAATCGCGTGGAGTTGCTAATTTATCTTTGAATCCTGCTTCTTTAGTTATTTATTTGGAAAATCACGATCAAACTGCCAATTCCTTGCAGGGAAAAAGATTGTCTCACTTTGTGGATGCTGCGAATTTACGTGCATTTACTGCAATTTTGTTGTTAGCCCCGCAAACCCCGATGATATTTCAGGGTCAAGAATTTAATGCGCCGCAAGACTTTTGTTTTTTTTCAGATCACGAAGAAGGATTGAATCCAATAATTTATGCGGGCAGAAAAAATTTTCTCTATCAATTTCCTGCAATTGTTGATGCAGATATGCAATCTGTAATTCCGGACCCTTCAGAATATCAATCATTTGCACATTGTAAACTCGATCATGCTCAAAAAGATCTTGCTGTTTTAAATTTATATCGAGACTTAATTTTTATCAGAAAAAATGATCCTGTTTTAAAAAATATTTCTAAAATTAAAATCGATGGCGAAGTGATTAATGAAAACGCTTGGGTGATACGCTATTTTTCTCAGGAAAAAAAAGACCGCTTATTAATCGTTAACTTAGGAATAGATACCGATTTGATACCAAACCCGCATCCATTAATGTCGAATTATCCAAATATGGAATGGTGTCTATTGTGGAGCAGCGAGGCAGTGAAATATGGCGGACAAGGCACTGCCTATAAGCAAAATCCTTGGCATATTCCTGGGCATTGTGCACTTTTACTTGAGCTTATTTTTAAAGAGGGGCATGAATTATGATTCATATTCTAACAGATGTTAAACAACCGAATTTAGAAGCTGTTTTATATAAAGAATGGTTAGTGACCAACGGATTGGGTGGATTTTCTTGCGGCAATATTTCCAATATTTTAATGAGAAGATATCATGCTTTGCTGATTTCTGCCCTGCATTTCCCGCTAGGCCGTACCATTATGTTAAATCATGTGGCAGATTCTCTAGTTTTTTCTGATAAAAAAGAAATAGAGTTAACGCATCAACGGCATAGCCGGGAAGAAGCCATTCCTGACTTACATCTTACCGAATTTAAATTAAAAGATGGTGTTCCTTTTTGGACTTATCAAGTTGACAATGTAGTGATTGAAAAGCGTTTGCACTTAGTGAATCAGCAAAATACCGTACAAATTAACTATAAATTGATTTCTGGTCAGCAGCCGGTACATTTGCGCTGGCGGCCATTTTTGCATTTTCGAAATTATGAAATGCCGGTGAACGTTAAAATTCAAAATGAAACTTATTCTATTAGTTCGCAAAATAATCATTATGAAATAGAGTGCCAACCTTATCCGCCGCTGCGTATGTGTAATACGGCACACGCCCCATTTACTTTAGATTTTCAGAGGAAAGATCAAGTATATTATCAAATGGAAGCTGATCGCGGATATGAAGCAATGGGCGATTTAACCAGCCCCGGTTATTTTTTTGTGGAATTAAAAGAGGGGGAGAGTGTTACATTTATCGCCTCAACAGAACCTTGGGAAACTGTCGAGGCATTAGATTGTGAAGATGCTTGGTATGCTGAACGCTTGAGAAAACGTAATTTATTAAAAAGCGCGGGAATTATTGCTCATTCTTTAACGCAATCTGTACCGAATGAAACTTTAACGAAATTGGTGTTGGCTGCCGATCAATTTGTATTTCGTCCAACGACACGATTTAAAGATGTCGTACGATTGCAGGCCTCTGGTGCAGAACCGGCTTCGGTTATCGCAGGATTTCCCTGGTTTACAGACTGGGGCAGAGATACCATGATTTCATTAGAAGGATTAACGTTGGTAACTGGGCGTTATGAATTGGCGCATTCTATTCTGCGGACATTTGCTTATTATGTGAAAGATGGATTAATACCCAATATGTTTCCCGATCGTGAAAATGAAGCGCGCTATAACACGGCTGATGCTTCATTATGGTTTTTTCATGCGATCGATCGTTATATGCATTATACACAGGATACCCATATTTTAGAATTATTATTACCCAAACTGACTGAAATCATTCATTACCATTTAAAAGGCACGTATTTTGACATTAAAGTGGATAGCGATGGGTTATTATCACAAGGCGAACCCACGCTGCAATTAACATGGATGGACGCCAAAGTAGGTGATTGGGTGGTGACGCCGCGTCGCGGTAAAGCAGTTGAAATAAATGCTTTATGGTATAACGCCCTGCGTTTGATGCATGAATGGACGGGAAAATATGCCGATCAAGCTTCTCAAGCTTATGAATCATTCAACAAACGTTTTTGGTATGAAAAAGGCGGTTATTTATATGATGTGGTTGACGATCTTGATCCAAGTAAAGAACGTGATGATACATCTTTAAGGCCGAATCAAATTTTTGCGATCTCTTTTAAATATCCTGTGTTAAATCCGAGCCGTTGGGAAAGCGTATTAGAAATCGTGCGTACTCAATTATTAACGCCGTTTGGATTACGCACATTATCTGTTGTACATCCTGACTTTCATGCTTGTTATACGGGTGATTTGCGCGCAAGGGATGCTGCCTACCATCAAGGAACCGTTTGGCCTTGGTTGCTCGGGCCTTTTATTGATGCTTGGTTAAAAGTGTATCCGGATGATTACAAAACGCCGTTATCATTTTTGCAAGGATTGGAAGATCATCTGAATCACACGTGCGTTGGCAACATCGCCGAAATTTTTGACGCCACCGAACCTTACCAAGCCCGCGGCTGCTTTGCCCAAGCTTGGAGCGTGGCTGAAGTGTTGCGCTGTCTAATAAAAGTGACTTCCGGAAGAAGATAATTATTGTAACATTCCAGCTATAATTGTATCCTGCTTGCGAAGGAGGATACTCTATGAAAGAAATCGCTATTATTGGTGGCGGAATGTCTGGATTGGTGGCTGCAAAATATGCTTTAGAATGCGGCATGATCCCGGTTATATTCGAGAGAGAAGCCGATCTCGGTGGTTTGTGGAATCCACGAACTGGCGCAATGTGGCGATCTTTACGTACCAATACTTCTCATTTTACTTGCATGTTTTCAGACTTTCCCTGGAAGCTAGGATCCGATATTAATCCCAATCAAAAAGATATGTTCGAATATATCAAGGCATATGTTTCACATTTTGATGTGGAAAAATATATCAAATTTGGAAGTAAAGTCATCAATGTCAAACGAGTAAAAGAACAGTGGTTAATTGAATATCAAAATGATAGCAAGCATGAGAAAAAGATGTTTAATTTTGTCATCGTTGCTTCAGGCATTTTTTCCAAAGCAAAATTCCCTCAATTACCAGATATTGAAAGTTTCAAAGGTACAGTTATCCATAGCAGCGAATATAAATCACCTGATCTATTCAAGGATAAGAATACACTTATACTCGGAGGAGCATATAGTGGAGCGGAGATAGCTGCAGATCTTGCAGGTACAGCTAAGAAAGTATTTAACTTAACTTCTTACCCTTTCTGGGTAATAGGTCGAGAAATCCTATCGCCATCCACGAGAAGAATGTTAGCTGTGGATTTGTTTTTTTACAAAAGGAACACGCGCACAAGTCCAAATGAAACGACTATAAGAACAGCTGAAGAATACAAAAAAAGTAATAATTATTTTGATACTATCTGTACTTATAATAGAGATCAAAAACAGCCTTACTTCCACGACCCACAATCAACCGATCCAACTAAAGTCATTGTTGCGGACAATTATATTGAAAGTATTGATAACGGAAATATAGTCTTAAAAAAATCTACTATCCAAGAAATAAAAGAGAATAGTGTGGTTTTTACAGACGGCGCTATCGAACAAATAGATTCCATAATAATGTGTACGGGATATCAAACTGATTTGTCATTTTTAGACCATCCGATCCTGGACGCAATTGATTATCAACCTCTGGAGCAATTCTTACCTTTTCTTTTATATAAAACAGTTTTTCATCCACAATTACCCAATATGGGTTTTGTGGGCATGTATCGAGGGCCCTATATGGGCGTGATAGAATTGCAAGCTAAATGGATTGGTTTGGTTTTTAGCAATCAAAAAAAGTTGCCTTCCTCTGAAATTATGCAAGAAGGTATTCAGCAAGAAAAAGCCATTAGAGAACAACAACCAAGGCCACAATTCCCGCACGCAGATTACGTGGGTTTCATTGATGATTTGGCTAAAGAAATCGGCGTTTATCCTTATCCTGAAGAATTAACGGGAATTTATGAAAGCTTGAAAAGCTTTATCACGCATGGATTGGTATTTCCACCCGTGTTTCAATTAGTAGGCCCTCTTGCAAAACCAAATATCGCTATGCAGGAAATAAAAAAAGCCGAAATAGCTTTAAAAGGGGAAAAAACTTGGCATACTAAGGTGTTTCATTATGGAATCAAAGCACTCACATTAGGTTTGGGGGTGTTCACTATTGCGAAAATTGCTCAAAAAAATTTAGGTTCTGTTGATTCTACCGTGAGATTCGAGGTGTAGTCCAAATTTTTCACAATATTCGTTATTTTGTTTTGATAATCAAATATTTTTCGAAATAAAGTCTCCACTTCTTTTTCGGTAAATTTACGATGATCCTCGGAAAAGGCCAATTTGATCATTCTTTGCCATTGGTCTAAGATTTCCTTTTTAATAAAAAATTTATTTCCTCCGTATTCGGTAAGTTCTTGGATAAAATCGAAAAAATCTAAATTGGAGTCATATTTTGCGATTTTAAAAAGCTTATCCAAATGCGAAAACATTTCTTGAACAATAACGCCCGATAACATAACGCAAAAATAAAATTTTTTGAGTGTAAAAAATTGTTCAATTGTTTCTTGGATATTGTCGTAATTACTGTTATTAATTAAATTAAATGCATCGCGATCGTGTTCAATCTCATAAAGTTTTGTTGCCTGATACCTTAATATGTAATTTTTGCAGGAAGTATCTAATGCGAGTAAATTTTTCTCGTTCCAATAATAATTTGCGGAAATTGATGTGGTTAAAGAATTCACTTGATGCCACCAGCCTCTGGGTATATATAGAATCATACCTGGCTTTAATACGCACCGGTAAGCATTATTTTTAAAAAAGTCTTCGGAAGCAGTTGGAATATTCTCTATAAATTTTATCGTGTTAAAATTGAAGCGTCCTCCTGAAAAAGGATTGTTAATTTCTAAAATAGAATGTGAACCTTTAGAAAATAAAATAATCTCTTTGATCCCTGCAATTTGAATCAACAAATCTTGTGTTGAGTCATAATGAAGCGGTGTTTTGTTTCCTGACTCGCCTATCCAAATGGCAGGGCTGTGATTTGTAGATTCCCCTATCCAGTCAGGGACAAAAATATCTTTTGATAACTCCGGTAAGTCAGTTATCAAGGATTGCCGCATAATGTAAAATTTTTCTTTTTTAGATGGATTATTTTGAATAAGCTCCAAAGCATTTTTGTAATTAATATTTTTCAATTCTCTGCGGGCATAGTTGTTTTCAACATCAAAGCAAGTTAATTTCGCAGTCTTTTCGGATAATTCCGTTGTTAGATATTTAAAATTCCATTTTGTAAAGGCGGGATAATCTGCGCTGTTTGTTACAACTACCGGTAACTGGTTTAAATAATTTTTAAACTCCTTGACGCTAACTCGATCAACCATATCCACTGGTTTTGCAGCAGACCAAGCATTAATAGAGCGTACGCTGGAAAAAATTCTTGGAAAGTTTTTGAATATTGTTCGCATTGATTCTTCCTAACGAGACAATTCTTGAGTTTTTGTTTCATAAGCTGCAATAATGGGAATGCTTAGCGCGGTTCCCATTGCAATCTGAAAAAAGCGTATAGGAGAGCCCACCAAGAAACTTTTTAGCCCATATTTTGAATAAATTTGGCAGGCAGATTCCTTTAAAGATAAATGAGGCGTATTTTTATTTTTTTGAAAATAATTTCGGATGATATCCCAAGGAGTAACTGCGATAGCATTTGCAATCCCACAAAGCGCACTAATGCTAAGAATATGGATTGGATTTAAACTTTTCTGTTTGTTTTTACTATATTCTCTCCCAATATTAAAAGGGATTAAGAAACTCCCCCAGCCAAAAATTTCTTTTATGTATAATACATGAATCCCTTTGAAATGTTGTCTAAATTGTTTTTGTTCACGAAGATAATTCAGTAAAGAATTTTTATTTTTTCGATTAATGATCATATCCAATCTACAGGTATCAAAAGGTGCGGCTAATGGCGTCTCAATGCTGGCAATGGTTAAGGCCGCGAGCAAATTTGCAACGATATCCATCCGGTAATCTTGATGATTATCGGTTAACCTTTTCCGGTAGTATGACGGCAATTCCAGAATCATTGGCCATCTAAAAAGCTGAATAGGCAATCTTTTCGGTAAATTGGGTATAAATCCATCATAGAACCCGCGTAGCCCATAAAGTTTGTAGCTGTAAGTAACAACTTCTCTCATGGTCTTAAGTTGCGGATTCGCTTGCCAGCGTGTTTTGATACATTCTAGCGGATATTCAATCACACCGACCAGACTTCTTTGCAACGCAGAAGTAAACATTAACCTTGCAGAAGTTGATACATCTTCTGAAAATGTTTCCGTTTTTTTCATCTATCTTCTGGTAAGTCCTTTTATTGCGGTTCGTGTTAATGATAAAGTTTTCCTGGCGGCAATTGCTCTTGCGCTTAATGGAAATATTGCCGCAGATTGATTTTTCAAACTGGGCAAAGGGGTTCTCATCGTTGAATATTGTCTTCGGAAACTCGGCCTTGGCACAGGTGAAGGACTTGAATTGTCGGCGCTGTCGTTTTTTTCGTATATTTTGGATAAAGCTGAAAAAATAAATCCAGCTGCTCCTAATGCAAAAAGGTGAAATAACAATGAACTTTTTTGTACAGGCTGTGGCTGTAACGGCTGAGTTTCTTGTTCTTCTTTTTGTAATTGTGGGTTTTTAATAATATCGCCCCATTTGATTAAATTAATTTCTCCATCAGGCAATTGTAATTTTAGTTGTCCAACTTCATCAACGCCTAAACAAATGCCTTCTAACTCTTTTTCCGTAAACTTTTCTTTTATTCTTATCGTTTTGCTCACAAAAGCCAGCCGAGCGTTAATTTCGGGTATGCAACTACTGAATCCTTCTTTGAGATACAAATTAATGTAATGTGACACGTAATGGGCTAATCGGTTAAATACTTCTTCCTTGTCATAGGGCCGTCCGGCTTCTACAGCCATGGAAGTGACAGGCTGGTCCAAGCTATCGCAAATTTCTTTGGACATATTCACATTTACGCCAATACCGATTAATGCGATTAATCCTGCGGAAGTTGGTTTTATTTCACATAAAATCCCTGATATTTTTTTGCCATTTAATAGTGTATCATTTCGCCATTTCAGTTTGGGTTTTAAGCCATAATCTTCTAACGTTTTCACCACAGCTAAGGCCATGATTTCCATTAAAGCGGGTGAATTTAAAATATCGGAATAGATATTTAAACTAATGGGTAGTTTGATGCCGAAGGTGGCATAAACGTTAACGTCCGGTGGTGAAGCCCATTTTCTATTTTGAGTACCGCGACCTTTGGTTTGTTCATCAGCAGTGACAACGACTTGGTTAGTTTTTTGGAAAAGCGTACCAGCATTTTCCGGAAGGTCATCCTGGGTTGAACCGGTTATTTTATGATGAGTACGGGCAAAAGCCGTTTGTGGTTTTGCTAAATTAACTCTTCGGTCCATTTCTTCATTTAAAGGTACACCTAATCTATTGAACATTTGCGCTGTTATTTCTTGATTACGTGGGTAATTTAAAGATAATTGGTCAATTAACTGATCGGTAGACGCATTTTTTTCTGGAATAAATTCCGGATGTATCCCGGCTAATATGACCGAGCCTTTTCCAAAGGCAGTTTGAATTACTGCCGCTGGATTACCTGAAATATCTGCATAACGTAATAACACATTCTCTTCTGAATGCTTGGCGCCTGGTGAGGGTTCAAAATAACAGCCGCCATTAAAGTAAACAAGTTGGTTGGAGGCGCAAATTTTTCCGTAAATTTTTGCTAATTGGGCGCCATCTTCTTTACCATAACGAAATTTTTCCAGTCCATAGGCAGGCCCTGTTGCAACATAATCTCCTAAGCCAAGACCTGGATCATACACTTCTAAAGCATTACCCAATTCAAAAGCGGTAACTTTTGCCCCATAATAACCGCCAGCGCAAATGCCTAAATAACTGCCGCCATTTTCAACAAAATCAGTAATTCGCTGATTTCCGATGCCGATATTTTTAATCTTGCGTATTTCACCAGCTGGAACCTGTTTGGATTCCCATACTGTGCCAAAGGTTTCATAATAAGGTCTGGCCCTGCCGCCGCCGATAATTACCAATCGAGTCGTCGTTTCCCAATTGGTTTTCGTAAAATAATTGCCGTCTACGACCAAAATTCGACAACTGGGATCAATGGCTTTATGAAGATTGTTAAAAACATGATAAACACTTCGCGAGCCGGCGCCGTCATCATTGTAAATCACAATATTTTTTTTCGGAGAACCCACTTCTTCGCATAATTTTATCTTTCTTTGTTCTAAATCTGCTTTTAAATTAGCGATATTCGGATTAGAAACGGTTACCGGAGATTGATACAATTTTTGCATGAGTTTACTGGCGGTGTGTATTTCGGCAGGAGCGTCTGTAGGCAAAGGCCAGTTGGCCTGTTTAATTTCTGCGGAAGGCCAGCGAGAATGGATAACACAAGTTTCAGTTTCTGGAGAATAATATAAAGTTGAAGAAAGTGCACCACGCGGTTGCGCCATCATATAGCTGGATAGCGTTTTCCAATGTCCTTTCAAAGCTTCTAAGTCATTTTGTTTTAGTTTAAATTCATAAACTGCTTCAAACATAATTATCTCCTAAAATAGGTTAACGCCGAAAATTTGGATTTATTTCTCATAAATTGGGTATGATGGTAAGGGTGGCCTGCTCCCGTGAATTATTTGTACTTGAACTTGTATTTGATGAAGCCATCATAGAAGCTGATTGAGGTCCTGTCAGCGGAGAAATAGTATCTTTTGTAGAGGATTCAGCTTTTGCTTTGCTGAGAGCTATGCTTATTTCTTCGCCACGCAGAATCCGTCCGTTAATAAATTTTAGAGTTAGTGTCTCCTTGGCTTCCTTTTCTTGGGCTTGTAAATAGTAACCATTTAAAATCAGTTCGCCTTTTTCCCCAACGCCAACAATTTTACCTTTTACGAGGCCTTTAGCAGTCGCATTGTCAGCAGAATCAAACAAAATTTCATCACCGTTGAAAGTTTCAATTTTTTGCGAAATGAGTTTTGCAAAAGGAGAAAAACCTTGTTCTAACAAAAGATTCACATTCTTATAGAGCATTTCGTTTAATTTTTCCAAAACTTTTTCCTTATCAAAGGTTTGGTTGGCTTCAATGCTCATTGAAGTAACCGGCTGATCTAAACTTGCGCAGATATCTCTGCCCATATTCACATTGACGCCAATACCGATATGAACCACGCCGTATTTGTCTGTTTCCAGGTCGTATTGCGAAGATTCGCACAAAATGCCGCACATTTTTTTTTGATTCAATAAAATATCGTTGGGCCATTTAAACGTTGGTGCTAGTTTAAACTCATCGAGTGTTTCAGCCACAGAATAACCTGCAATTTGTGGGAAAAAGAATAGCACGGGCTGAATTCTGGAGAATTTGTCAACAAAAGAATAAGTGACATAAATATTAACATTAGGTGGCGAAGCCCATCTTCTGTTGTGTGTGCCGCGGCCTTTAGTTTGCTCGTCAGCCGTATATGCGCGCCATTCACCCATTTTGAGTTCTCTGGCTTTTGCTTTTGCTTCATCTTGAGTGGAACCAATTTCCTTGAAATGAATTCTGTTAATGCGCATGAGTACCCTCCTGGTAATATTGATTGACTGTTTAAGCATACCCGATTACTTTAAAATTGAAAAGTAAAAAAGTCAAGACAATAATTTCCGCTTTGCATGAATGAGCGCTTCTTCTAAATGTATATCCACGAGAGATTTCTAAATTAATTTACATTTTTTTTTACTTGATGCACAACATGGGTTTATGGAGTATATTTTAATTCACACAGTGTCACTTTGAAACTCTAGATCTTTTGAGATCGCAAATGATCTTTCCCTATCATAATCTGTTATCCGCAAATATGCAGATACAAGCTTAAAGATAAAGAGAATAAACATTGATATTATAGCTTATAAGCAGTATGCTCCTTGAGCCATGAGAGATTTTGACATCATTATCGTAGGAGCTGGTTTGGTTGGGACCAGTTTGGTCTTAGCACTGAGGCTAATGGGTTTGCGCATTGCGGTTTTAGAAAACCACGTTCCCGATTTAACTAAAAAAAGTGCCGATAACCGGCCCTTGTCTTTATCTCTGGGTAGTAAAAATATTCTTGAAGAATGGGGCCTGTGGACGGAGATGGCGGAACGAGCCATACCGATTCAATCGGTGCATATTTCAGAACAAAATCATTTCGGCGCACTGTGCTTTAATGCGAAAGAAGAAAAACTGCCCGCGTTGGGTTATGTGCTTTCTTTCGACGATCTGCAACAACAATTGTATCAACAGGCGGCGCAAGCCGATGGCGTTTATTTTTTTTCGATACAAACATTAAAATCTATCGCCTACACCAGCAATCAAGTTGAATTAACCGTTACCACCGTTGAAGGTGATCAAAAATTTTATGCGCAATTACTTGTCGGTGCGGATGGCACACATTCTTCAACCCGCCAATTGTTGGGAATTGAGCTGGAAAAAATATCAGTCGAGGAAAGTGCGATTGCTTTAACCGTGCGCTCACCATTTCCTCATCGTCACCGTGCTTTTGAACGTTTTACGCCGGAAGGTGTGTTGGCCTTATTGCCTTTGCATGACCCATTTCAATTTAGAATGGTGTGGACTTTGCCACACAAATTGGAAAATTCTTTTAAACTTTGGGATAACCAACAATTCACAACTTTTTTGAATAAAAAATGGAGTAGCCGCTTAGGTGCGTTGACCATTATGGACAGTTGGCAGAAATATCCTCTACAAGTCACCCGTAGTAAACAACAAATCAAACCAAGAGCGGTGTTGTTGGGTAATGCAGCTCACACACTCTATCCTTTGGCTGCACAGGGTTTTAATTTAGGCCTGCGCGATGTAGCGGTGTTAAGTGGAATTTTAAAGCAAGGACATCAAGAACGCATTAATTTGGGAGACCTAACTTTATTAGAAAAATATGTAGAAAAGCGCAACCAGGATCAAAATTGGATCTTTAATTTAACACAAGGGATTAATCAATTATTTTCATTGCAAGCGCCCGGTGTAGGTCATTTACGTGGATTGGGATTATTGGTGACAGATTTGTTCCGCCGCTAAAACACAAAATGGCAAAAAGATTTTAGGTTTGGCGGAAATGTCTTTTGCGGAAACGATATGATTGTGATCGTCGGTGCAGGTATTGTAGGTTTGACGTTGGCTGCCGCACTGGGTCAAAACGGCTTTGCAGTTCATTAATTGAAACCAAACCTCCCGCTCTTGAATGGGATGCTCAGCAATTGGATGCGAAAGTCAGCGCGGTTAATTTATCTTCTTATCAAATTTTGAAAAATATTAAAGCTTGGCCGCAATTATCCGCAAGTGCAATGACGCCCTTAAAAGGATTGCGCGTGTGGGATGCCACTGGTGGGAGCGAAATTAATTTCGACAGCAAAGATCTACATCTTTCGCAATTAGGATTTATTGTGGAAAATCGTGCGCTTATTAAAGTGCTGTGGGAGTTAGTCAGCAACATGCCCAATGTCACCATCCAATCGCCAGCCACTCCTCTAAAAATAATCCAAGACAATAATCAATGTGTTTTGCACTTAAAAGATCAATCGCCCGTGACGGCGGAATTGATTGTGGGTGCAGATGGCAGTGAATCATGGGTGAGACAACAAATGCAAATCACTGCAAGCACCAATTCCTATCAACAAGAAGCGCTCACTGCGGTGTTGGAAACGGCAAAACCGCATCATGGATTAGGTTGGCAAAATTTTTTGGATAGCGGGCCGATTGGGATTCTACCTTTACATCATCCACGCCAGGTGGCCATGGTGTGGTCAAATGATGTTAAAATTGCGGAACAATTAAAACAATTAACGCCTGAAAAATTGGCTGAATCTGTTGCTAAGGCATTGAATTACCGTTTAGGTGAAATGAAATTATTAACGCCAGTACAAATATTTCCTTTATTTATGCGCTCAGCCGATGTTTATATCGGCGAGAATACGGTGTTGATTGGCGACGCCGCCCATACCATTCATCCCTTAGCGGGGCAGGGTGTTAACTTGGGATTAATGGACGCCGCAGTTTTGGTAGAAGTCCTGGTGGAAGCCCAACAAAAAAAACAAATCTTGGGCGCCATAAAAGTATTATCCCGTTATCAACGCTGGCGCAAAGGGGATAATATGTTAATGTTGACAGCAATGACTGGTTTTAAAGAATTATTTGGCAGTCAAAACAATTGGGTGGTGAAATTCCGCAATCATGGTTTAACGTTCACCAATCATGTGCCCTGGTTAAAAAATTTCTTTATGCGGTATGCCATCGGCCAACGCGGTGATTTGCCACAATTAGCGCAGCAGTAGCAGAGGGGAGAACCCACTTTTTGGGCTTTCTCCATATGCCTGTTAATGCTATGAT
The DNA here is from genome assembly GCA_963702315.1 of uncultured Pseudomonadota bacterium. GTDB lineage: Bacteria > Pseudomonadota > Gammaproteobacteria > Coxiellales > Coxiellaceae > JAFEDN01. The sequence goes on along the minus strand of CAVPCA010000048.1, from coordinate 23,348 downwards.
AAATGCCTATGTCTAAACAGACTTTTTTGTATAATCTACACAAACAACTGAATGCGCAAATCGCAGATTTTGCGGGTTGGCAAATGCCTTTAAATTATGGTTCGCAAATTCAGGAACATCATGCTGTTAGAAAGCAGGCGGGCATGTTTGATGTTTCGCATATGGGCGTTGTGGATATTCTAGGCGCAGAAGCAACCGCTTATTTACGTCACTTACTGGCCAATGATGTCCAAAAATTACAAAACGGCAAAGCCTTATACACTTGTTTGTTAAATCCGCACGGTGGAATTATCGACGATTTGATTGTTTATCAGATTAATCCCGAGCATTATCGAGTTGTGGTTAATGCGGGGCCGGCGATGTAGACGTGGATTGGTTTAAGCAATGTGCAAAGAATTTTAAAGTAGAAGTTCGCACTCGTTTTGATTTGGGCATGATCGCCATTCAAGGCCCCGCGGTGTTATCTTTAATTGAAAAATTGTTTCCACCTGAAGTCATGCAACAAATCCGTGCGTTGCCTGCTTTTGGTTTTATCTTATATAAAGATTGGCATATCGCCAGAACGGGTTACACAGGCGAAGAAGGCATTGAAGTAATTTTGCCGGGTGAGCAAGCTCCAGTTTTTTGGCGTCAATTAATAGACGCCAGTATTCAACCTTGCGGATTAGGCGCAAGAGACACTCTGCGTTTGGAGGCGGGTTTAAATCTATATGGCGTCGATATGAATGAGAAAACTTCACCATTGGAATCTAACTTGGCCTGGACTGTCGCTTGGCAAGATGCACAAAGAAATTTTATCGGCCGGGATACGCTGACCCAACAAATTCAGCAGGGGCTTAAAGAACGTTTAGTCGGCATTACCATGCAACAACCTGGTGTTTTACGTAATCATCAATGCGTTAAATTAAATGAAAAGCAGGGTGAAATTACCAGTGGCGGATTTCGCCGACCTTGGGATATGCAATTGCTTTAGCCCGTCTTCCTATGGGCAGTGAAATGGTAGCCAAGGTTGAGCGCCGTGGCGAATGGATTCCGGTCACAATCGTTAAACCGCCGTTTATCAAAAAGAAATAGGAGAAAATATATGAATAAATATCCACAGGATTTACTCTACACTCCATCACATGAATGGGTGAGAATTGAAAACGAGCAAACCGTTACTGTGGGTGTCACCGATTACGCCCAACATGCTTTGGGTGATTTGGTGTTTGTTGAATTGCCCAAATTGGGTGTCGTGCAAATTGGTCAATCGGTAGCTGTAGTGGAATCTGTGAAAACCGCTGCCGATGTTTATAGTCCTTTGACGGGTGAAATTATTGAGATCAATAAAGATTTGCAGCAATCTCCCAGTTTAATCAATACCGATCCCTATACCGGAGGTTGGATTTTTCGTTTAAAAATTAAAAGTATCACCGAAGATCGTGCCCGCTTATTAGAGCCACATAAATATCAAGCATTAGTAGAATCCAGTTCTTAGGAAAAAAAAAGATGCCGTTTATCCCTCATACCGAAACCTGATATTGCAGAAATGCTGGCTGTCATCAATGTGCAGGAGATTGCACAATTATTTAGTGAAATTCCCGCTGAAATTCCGCGCACGTATTTAGAGAATGTGCACAAAGGCATGACCGAGAACGCTATTACCCGTTTAATGCAGGAAAGAGAACCCGCATTGCAACCGGGTGGTAACTTTGTTGGCGCTGGCGCCTACGAGCACTATATACCGGCAGCCGTTTGGGAAATCACTTCACGCGGAGAATTTTTAACGGCTTACACGCCCTATCAAGCTGAAGCCAGTCAAGGCACTTTACAACTTATTTATGAATATCAAACGATGATGTGTTCGTTGACTGGTATGCAGGTGGCCAATGCGTCTTTATATGACGGCGCCAGTGCATTGGCTGAATCTGTCTTGATGGCGCTGCGCTTAAAAGAGGGCGTTGCGAAGCGAGTTTGGGTTCCGAATACACTGCATCCGCGTTACCGCGAGGTGTTGCAAACCGTGTTAAGTTTGCAGGGTATTGTGCTGGAAGAAATACCTTATAACGCAGCGCAAGGCACGATCGATGTGAACGCCATTACTCATAAAAACTTCCAAGATTTGGCAGCTGTTATTATTCCCCAACCTAATTTTTTTGGCGCATTGGAAGCGGTTGATGAATTAACCGATTTTGCGCATCAGCAAGGGGCTTTAGTGATTGCGGTAGTGAATCCATTATCTTTGGCATTATTGAAAGAACCGGGCCGTCGGGATAAAGGCGCAGATATCGTCTGCGGAGAAGGTCAACCTTTGGGCGTACCTTTAGCTTCTGGAGGCCCCTATTTTGGTTTTATGTGTACGCGCCGCGAATTTATTCGTCAATTACCCGGCCGTATTGTGGGCCGAACGCATGACACAAAAGGACGCACCGGCTTTACCTTAACCTTGCAAACCCGCGAGCAGCATATTCGCCGCGCAAAGGCCACTTCCAATATTTGCACTAATCAGGGATTATTAGTCACAGCAGCTACTATTTATATGAGTCTTAAAGGCCCAAAAGGATTAATGAGTGTCGCCAGCGCCAGCCACAGCAACGCCAAACAATTGCAAAATCTATTAACCGGAATTCCTGGGGTAGATAAAGTTTTTTCTTCTCCATTTTTTCATGAATTTGTGGTCCATTTGCCGATGGCGGCGGCTGATGTCTTAAAAGAGTTAGCCAAACAAGGCATTCAAGCGGGTTATGATTTAAGTGACGATTATCCGGAATTAAAAAATTGTTTGTTAATTTGCGCCACGGAAACTAAAACTCCGCAAGATTTAATCCGTTTCCAACAATGTCTGACGCGTACCATGGCAGTATGAGGCTTTATGCAGATCATTTTTGAAACATCACAACCTGGCAGATTAAGCAGAAGTCATATTGAAGACATATCCGCGGATTTTCAGGATATTCCGAAAAATTTATTGCGCAAAGAATTGCCTTTATTGCCGGAACTTTCTGAATTAGAAGTTGTGCGGCATTTTACGCAATTATCCACGCGTAATTTTTCCATCGACACGAATTTTTATCCTTTGGGCTCTTGTTCGATGAAATATAATCCGCGAGCAGCGCATCGCTTAGCGATGCTTTCCGGATTTTTGCAGAGACATCCCTATTGTCAGATAGAAAATAGTCAAGGATTTTTAGCCTGTTTATATGAGCTGCAAGAATTGTTGATTGAAGTGACGGGCATGTCAGGCGTTGCTTTATCGCCGATGGCAGGCGCGCAAGGAGAATTTGCCGGTGTTGCCATGATGCTCGCCTATCATCGCTCCAGGAATGATCCAGCAAGAACTGAAATGCTGATCCCAGATGCCGCCCACGGTACAAATCCAGCCAGTGCTGCAGCTTGCGGATTACAGGTGCGCGAAGTGCCCACAGATAAAAATGGGAATCTTGATTTAACGGCGTTGGCAGCGATGGCGGGCCCCTCTACTGTTGGTATTATGCTGACGAATCCATCGACATTTGGCGTATTTGAAAGCCAAATTAGCGAAATTGCGAAGATTATCCATCAAGCTGGCGGCTTGCTCTATTATGATGGCGCCAATTTAAACGCCATTTTGGGTCAAGTGCGCCCAGGCGATATGGGTTTTGACGTGATGCATTTAAATTTACACAAAACTTTTGCCACGCCTCACGGCGGCGGCGGCCCCGGGGCCGGCCCCGTGGCAGTGAATAAAAGATTAGAACCTTTTCTACCTGTGCCAAGAGTTGTTAAAGAAGGCGCTACCTATCGCTGGTTAGAAAGCAAAGATTGTCCGCAAAGCATAGGACGTTTGTCAGCTTTTATGGGCAACGCAGGTGTATTATTACGCGCATTTATTTATGGACGGCTGCTAGGCGCTGAAGGATTAACCCGTGTTTCAACATTTGCCGTTTTAAATGCGAATTATTTAATGCGTCGTTTAGAACAAATCGGTTATACCTTAGCTTTTCCAAACCGCCTGGCTGCGCATGAATTTATTGTGACGATCAAGCCGCTGACAATTGCCTATGGCGTTACCGCGCAAGATGTCGCCAAGCGCCTTTTGGATTATAAATTCTATGCGCCGACAGTTTACTTTCCATTATTGATTCCAGAATGCATGTTGATCGAACCGACTGAAACCGAAAGCAAACAAACCCTAGATGAATTTGTCGACGCCATGTATAACATCCTCCAAGAAATCCGCACCAATTCCAGTGCTTTAAAGGGGCTCCTTATCATTTACCGGTCGGCCGCCTAGACGAACTCAAAGCCGCCCGTGAATTAGATTTAATTTGGCGTGAAAAAGCTACTGTTTCTGAATAGAAAGTTTTATGAGTAAAGTAGGTGAAAATGCTTATCAGTGCTATCAAAGAAGCTTCCCCTGATGTCGGTCTTTTGCGTAAAAATTTAGAACTTTCCCAAAAGCAGTTCTCAGAAACATATCACATCAATCCTGAGACATTAAAAAAATGGGAACAACACAAGCGCGAACCCGATTCTATTATCGTGCTTATCTAAAATGCATTGAGAAAATTCCAAAATAATAAAAAAATTAGTTAATTCCTAGAGCTACTGTTAATCTCCCATAAATATCGGATTTTTATACTTGGCAAAAGACTATTTTAATTAAACGTTCAACCATTTTTAGAGATAAAGGTTTTGGGTAACAAACATTCATGCCTATTCCTAAACATTGTTTTTCTAATCTTGATCGAGATGTGAAGATTGTGCAACGATATAAGCAGGCGGTAAATTATATTTCTTTTCCCAATCGCGAATAAATTGTGTCACTTCGCAGCCGTCTTTTCCTGGCAAACCGAGATCCATTAAAATCAATTGATAATTGTGAATTTTGATTTTTTCGATCGCTTGTTCACCATCGATAGCAATATCGGCTTCTTCGCCTAAATTTAATAAAATAGTTTTCAACATCTTGAGCGCCATAGGATTGTCCTCAACAATCAAAATATTTTGCAGAGTTGTATGCTCTCTTGTTTCGTGTTCTTTTCTCATATGCGTTTTCCTTATCATGAATTAATTTAAAATATGGCCATTCCACCAACGCAACATGAGGAGTTAAAGGGCCCTTTCCCCATGCTGCGCCAGCGCATGGACTAAGAACTCTTTTTACGGTTTGCCAGTCTAATGAGTGGTCTCTTCCCAGACCCATTTCCTTGTCAGGCGCTAATAAAATAGACGCGCAGCAACAAACCGCATTTAAAAATGCAGCAAGCTGTTGTTTTTTAACAATAAGAAACGAGAACTGCAGAATTGAGCAGTTCAAAAGAGAGGACAAATGATGTAAACTATTCTTAGCCATAAAGTTTGACTCTAAACTTGAATGGTTAGGTATTGAGAGATTTGATCGTCTCTCAGTACCGCTGTTACGTGAGAGATGTTGATCCATCTCTCACAACCGCTAAATAGTTTCACTTAATTTTAAAATAAATGCAATACCGTAATTTACGGACATCTTAATCCCGCATTTTGCAGCGCTTCGTTTTTTAAAATTAAAAGATCAAAGTTTGAAACTGCGCAGTTATTTTTTTATTTTTTAGCTTGAATTTGTAAGTCGGCTTTAACTGATTTAACCCCATCTGTGAGCTTGGCTATCTTCACAACCTGATTTTTTTGGTAATCATTTTCTACCGTTCCCGTAATAAAAACCACACCATTTTTTGTTTCCACATGAATTGGCCATGGATTCGCTTCAGTTTCGTCGCTAACTAATTTATTTTTTAATAATAACCCTTTAATTTTTGCGGTGATAATACTATCGTTCACGGGTTTTTTGCTGCCTTTTATTTTTAAATTAGCGCTGTCAACTTTTTTAACCCCATTGGTGTTTTCAGCTAAAATGATGGCGCGCTCATATTGACTATCACTGTCCGTAAGGCCTGTTAGTTTAACCACGCCATTAGTTGTTTCAACGTGAATATCAAAAGCTTTTAATATAGGATTTTGCATATATTTTGTTTTAATGAGACTCGTTATAAGCGTATCGCTGACGGATTGAGTTGCACTTGCTGGGGAGGCGCTCGCACTATTGTCGGCATAAGCGATAGAACCCATGACCGATAAAGTTAATCCAAGCGCAACATTTAAAAGTGCTCTATTCAAATAATTAATCTTAAGCATAACGTTTCCTCCTAAAAAATAAAGTTGTAGGGTTAATCAAAAAATAAGACGTTAACAGGTATTTATTTAGAAAAGAAAAAATGGAGAAGAAATTAATCGTAGAAATAAATTTATTTGTATAACTCATAAAGTACCCATTTGACTTAATTCATTTCCGACCTTAAGTTTAGGCTAACATAAAAGCCTGACAATGTAAAAGTCTCATGCTAAAATTCCCTATTGATATGAGTAGTTCAATTGGTTCGCAAAAAAATTTGGCCGTGGTGATTCCAGCTTATCAACCCAGTGAGTCTTTATTAGCATTGGTTAGAGAGTTGCGTTTGGGTTTGCCTCATCAGGACATTATTGTGGTCAATGACGGCTCTGCACAGAGCTTGATGGGCTTGTTTAATGAATTAGCTATACATAAAGTGGATGTTTTGCATCACCCGATGAATATGGGTAAAGGTCAAGCCTTGAAAACAGCATTTCAGCATTTTTTACAAAAATTCGCTCAAGTCGGTTTAGGCGTAGTCACTGCGGACGCGGATGGTCAACATGCCGTGGAAGATATTATTGCGTTAGTTTCGGCATTAAGGCGTACGCCGGAACACCTGCATTTAGGCGTACGTAATTTTCGCGGCCCTGATATCCCTTGGCGCAGTAAAATGGGAAATCGATTAACCAGTCTTTTATTTCGTCAAATTTGTGAAGTGGTCCTGCATGATACTCAAACCGGGCTCAGAGCAATTCCCAATAAATTATTACCGGCATTGATTGTCAGTAAATCGAAAGGATATGAATTGGAATTAGAAATGTTGCTCACTGCTGCAAAACAACAAATGCCGATCAATCAAATTCCCATAAAAACCATTTATGAAAATAATAACGCCTCTTCTCATTTCAACCCACTCTTAGATTCTATTAAAATATATAGGGTTTTATTCGGACATTTAATTAAGAGTTAAAAAAGTATATGGCGATTCATTCAGCATTACTCACGGATTTTTATCAGTTGACCATGGCTTATGGTTATTGGCGATTAGGCATGGCCGACCAAGAAGCCGTTTTCCATCTGTTTTTCCGCAGACATCCATTTAAGGGTCATTACACTATCGTCGGTGGAATAGATGGAGCCATAGACTATATTCAAAAATGGCATTTTAAAGAAGCTGAATTAGATTATTTGCGAACCTTAGCGGATAGAGAAGGAAAAAAATTATTTAGCGAAGAATTTTTAAATTATTTACGTCAACTGCGTTTTACTGGTGATGTCCATGCAATGCCGGCAGGACAACTGGCTTTTCCACAAGAGCCTATTCTGCGCATTAAAGGCCCTATCATACTCTGTCAATTAATGGAAACAGCCCTACTCAATCAAATTGGATTTGCTTCATTGGTAACGACTAAAGCCGCCAGAGTTTGTCGAGCAGCAGGAGGAGATTCCGTTTTAGAATTTGGCTTGCGTCGCGCGCAAGGCCCGGATGGGGCAATGACGGCCAGTCATGCGTCATATATTGGTGGTTGTGAGTCTGTGTCTAATACGTTGGCGGCTATGCAATATCATATTCCGCCGCGCGGCACTATGGCGCATAGCTGGGTGATGGCTTTTCCGAATGAACTGGTTGCTTTTGAAAAGTTTGCTGAGGTTATCGCCGGGAACGCCGTTTTACTGGTCGATACGTATGACACAGTGGGGGGTGTTAAAAATGCAATTCAAGTCGGAAAACAATTGCGTGAAAAAGGCCATGAGTTATTAGCCATTCGTTTAGATTCTGGTGATTTATATGAATTGAGTCGAGCCGCGCGGCAACTGTTGGATGAAGCTGGATTTGATAAAACCAAAATTATGGCCAGCGGTGATTTAGATGAATATGAAATTGCGCGTTTAAAACAACAGGGTTCGCCGATCAATGTGTGGGGCGTTGGCACGCGGCTTAGCGCATGCTACGATCAACCGGCGTTGGATTGCGCCTATAAATTATCGGCAATTCGCGATCCAGCAGGTGAATGGGATTATCGATTAAAACGTTCCGATTTGCCGGCAAAAACTACCAATCCAGGCATTCAACAAGTGCGGCGTTTTCTGCATAAAACAACCTGGATTGCCGATGTGATTTACGATGTGGAATTAGGCATCCATCCAAATATGGTTGTGGATGGGGAAATTCAAGAAGATTTATTGTTGCCGATTTTTAGCGAAGGACAACTCATTTATCATTTGCCGTCTGCACAGAATCCCGTGCCTTTTGCCAACGTCAATTAGAAACTTTTTTAAATAGCAACCATGAAGAGTATCCGATTCGCACCGAGCCCAAATTGCAAGCGATTAAAGATAATTTGTTAGCCCGGTATAAGGAGCGCCAGTGAAAAAAATAACCATTTCGCGGCGTGAACACGTTGCCAGTTTGGATGTCCATGCACAAAATACCTTTACACCACTGTGCCCGCAAGAATTGCCAGTGCCGGAAGGTGATCAAATCGTCGATGAATTAAATGCGCAAGCATTAAAGGCAAAATTCGGATCGGTTCGAAAGAAGCGCATCATCCGGAAGCTGTGTGGGTGGCGACTAAAGATCACCCGATGTTATCTCCGATTCAAGGAGAAAACGTCGATGTCCATTGGCCAAAACATTCCATCACCGGCACAAAAGGTTTCGAACTGATTCAAGGCTTACCGAAAGTAACCGATTATGATTTTTTCGTATGGGAAGGTATTGAACTTGATATGCATCCTTATGGTGTTTGTTATCATGATCGCGCCGAAAAATTAAGCACCGGCGTCATCGAATTTCTGTCCACCCATCAAATTGATACAGTAATCATCGGTGGTTTGGCCACGGATTACTGTGTAAAAACCACCGTGCTGCAATTATTAAAGGCAGAATTTAAAGTGGTAATCAATTTAGCCGCCTGCCGGGGATTATCACCCGCCACCATACAAGAAGCTATACAACTCATGAAAGACAAAGGTGCGCAACTCGCTGAAAATGCAGCGGCTATTGTTAACAGGCTCTAGGGTCTGTATCATATTAAATTAATTAATAGAGGTACATGATGTCACGTTTTTCAGCACCAGAACAATTCGATCGCTTTGTCTTTATGCCAACGCCGCAAATGCCTAAAAAGGCATTGTTTTTAATATTTTTATTACATATGCTACAAATCGTGGGATATTCTCCAGTATCCTCAGAAAAACAAATATCTTCTGCCTCCGAACCTGAAAGTCTAAGTGTAGAAATTAAACCAACTTTAGAGAATACTCTGTACTCACATCAGCAATTCTTCAAGCCTGAAGAGAAAAAACAATCCGGAGCAATGGGATTTGTAACTCAAGAAAATATAAGGGTAATGCCTGAATTATTTCAATATGTATCTACGGATTTAAAACAGCTAATAATTCTAATGAAACAGATAGACTGGATTAAAGAAATTTTTGAAAACGAAATGAGTCTTTATTTTGATAAAGAGCTGTTGAAGCAAGTTTTTTCTGATGGACCTATGATTAATATTGATGAGAAGACTAATTTTATAAAGCAAAATTTTCCCCGCTTCTCTGGAGAGTTTGTGGGCCCAATTGGCCGTACGACGACAAGCGGGATTACAGTTTCCTTCGATCCTATAGTGAACAAAATTGAAATTCGCAAAGTGTTAGTCAATGAGATGCACCATTGGATTAATTCGAAGATGTTTGCACGCATTAGCAAAGAAAAAAATGAGAATTGGGGTTATCCATTTGTTAATGTTCATGGTCAAATTGACGAAAAACTATTCGAATCATTTAAACTTGGCATTGACAAGGGGGAAGAAAGAATTAAGCGAATTCCAAAACTTCTTGTAAACGATAATAGATTAGGCGAAGAAGATTTGGCCCTGAAACATAAATTACTTGCCTTGGTTGATCAATACCAGCCTACTGTATTTGCGCAAACATTCACAGCAAAAGAATTAACGGTTTGGAAAAGAAATTATCCTAATTTTCATATTTTAGAAACAATTAAACACAGCAATCTTTTTTGGGTTAGATTTCTTACTGTATCGCCCAATGAGAAAGATTCCATTAATAAATTAAAAGCAATTGCTCATGATTTCGAATTAACACACGCCATATTTAAAGAATCAAAAATTGAACTTTACCATGTCAAAAAATCAAATTCTCTATATAAGTACTACACAGAATATGCCAGCAATATCGATATGTTGTTTCAAAATAATGCATTAAAGCATCTACTTCTAAAAGAATATTGTCGGTATATGGAAGATTATTATCAGTCTGCCTTGGGAATTGAGCCTCAAAAGTTTGCCTATTCTTACCGTATGTGAGAACTTACCCGATCATGGAAGAATCTCATGTTTATATTGGTACTTCAGGATGGACCTATCCGCATTGGGCGGGGCGGTTTTATCCGCGGGATTTGCCTAAAAATCAATGGTTACAATATTATACTCAGCATTTTAACGCGGTAGAAATCAATGCCACGTTTTACCGGTCTTTCCAAGAAAAAACTTATCAACATTGGCGAGAGGAAGCCCCGCCGCATTTTCATTATGTGGTGAAAGGTTCCCGTTATATGACCCATCGAAAATATTTGTTAGATGTCGATAATGCTGTAAAACGCTGCGAAACAGCGGCTTTTGGGTTGAAAGAAAAATTAGGCATGATTTTATTACAATTACCGCCCAACATGCCCTACGATTTAGATCGCTTGCAAGGCGCTTTAAAATGTTTTCATCATCGAATACGAGTTGCCGTTGAATTTAGAAACGAGCGTTGGTTCACTTCGGAAACTAAACAGCTCTTGAAATCTTTAAATGTGGTATTTTGTGATGTCGATTCTCCACAGTTTACTTTTCAAAAATGGTTAACCAGTTCCACCGCTTATTTACGACTCCACGGAAGGCAACGTTTGTATGCTTCTAATTATTCACCCGATGAATTAATCGAAATTGCGAATTATGTCAAAAATCTAAAAAAAAGAGGCGCAAAAGAGGTATATATTTTTTTTAATAACGATTATCGTGCTTATGCCGTGCATAATGCTTTAGGTTTGCAAAAGATTTTGTTGCCGCACGGCGCCCGCTAAATAGTTTTCTACTAAGGATTTTCCAATAGTTTGTGCGCTCTCACCTAAAATAGTGGTTAATTTTCCATTTAAAGATAGATAACAAATACCATATAAACTAGCCCATAATACTTTTGCGGTCATTGCCGCTTGCGTTTGTGAATGATTGACATAAGGCAATAGCGCATTTTCTACTAATTTAAAGAGCGCTTCAATTTTTTGATTGTACCATAACGGCACATCTTGATGGTGATGGTTAAATTCAAATAACAAGCGCCAAGCACTGTCATGCTGATGGGAAAATTGTATGTAAATTTCGGTTAAACGAAAAATATCTTTTTCGGCGCCAAGCACTGTCGTCATTTTTGACAGGGTGTCCGCATTTAAATGCAAAACAATTTCATCGAAATTTTTAAAGACATTGTACAATGTGCCTACCGTGTAACCAATTTTTTTAGCGACGGCACGTGCAGTTAAAGACGTCAATCCATTTTCATAAAGCAAAGCAAGGCCTGCTTGAATGACCAGGCTTTTAATTTCTTCACGACTGTGATCTTTTCTACGCGCCATTTTAATTACTACCGAGATTTGTTTAATTCGATATGTTGTTTGTGGAGCAGCTGCTTAATTTGTGGTAAAGCTTGATGAGCCGCATCCATGCCTACTTTAATCATGATTGCTTTGTTTTGCAAATCGAAAGTGCCAACGCGGCCAACGTCAGGTTTGATAACGATATCGGCGTCTTTTGCAGAATAATTAGAAAAGCGTTGCCACATGATTTCATTGGCGGTTTTGTAAATGCTGTAGGCAAACGTAGGCGTTTCACTATCTAACGATCCACTGATATTTATCGCAATAATCACTTGCGGATGGTATTTTTTAGCAATCGCTACCGGGATGGGTTCGGCCACACCGCCGTCGATGAGGGTCAAATTATTTAAATGAACCGGCCTAACCAAGCCGGGCAGGGCGGTTGATGCTGTAATTGCCGGCAAAAGTGCGCCTTTTGATAAAATTACCGGCTCGCCATTTTGTAAATTCGTAGCCACCGCGACCATGGGTATTTTTAAATCTGCAAAATCGCGTGCGTTAAGATGGGCCACCAGAAATTTTTGTTCACTGGAACCAGAAATAATCCCGCCTTGACCGGGGAGCAAGTGAACGTCTACAAAAGTGGTAAAATGTGCTGTCATCATAATGGACTCAAGCTTGTCAGCATCAGCGGAATCGGCGTATAAAGCGCCGATTAAGCTGCCGGAACTGGCGCCCACAATTAAATCGATAGGCACTCCAGCTTTTTCTAACTCTTTGATCACGCCAATATGCGCATAACCCCGCGCTCCACCGCTACCCAATACTAGGGCGACGCGAACAGGAGCGGCGAAGCATTGTAGCGCCAGCACCCAGCCAATCAGGGCAATGGCTAGCTTAGAAATGATAAGTGAGGCCCGCACTGAGTAAGCCCATGTTGACTACCCCATAAAGAGCGCCCTGATATTGAACGCTCGCCTCTAACTTTGAGGTTAACGCATAACCTAAACCAACCCCTGTATACGGAAGAACGAGAGTAGCGGTGCTTTCATGGTTGACATCATCAGTAGCCCAAACGGCCAGCAAACCGGCTTTAAAAATCAAACTGAATTTATCACCCATGGGAACATCAAAGCGCGTAGTAATATAAGGTACATTGAGATGACCCGATAAATTATCGCCTTCGTCAAAGTCCAATTTGGCGTAATTCTGCATAAAACCACCCTCTAACGCAAAAGTGTGATTGAAAAAATAACCTAAGTTAGCATTATAACCAACACCCTGGAATCCAGCTGATGAGAACGTGCCTTCACTAGTGGGTAATACACCCGCATACAGGTTTGACCCGACGTTAATTTCAGCATAAAAGCCCGTGTGCTGATTCCATGGTGTGGGTGGTTCAGGTTGAGCCTTAGCCGTGTTCGCTAGAACGGAATGCACACTCAGTACGGTTAGTGGAATGATCGTCGCAAATAAAAGTTTTTTCATATCGTAGTTCCTTATGTGTTATTAAATTATCGTCATCCTATCATAATTTTGAACAGTGATCAATACATTGTATTTCGTGCATATTCCCTAACAACCAGGTAAGATACATTGTAAAAACATAAATGGATACCAATGTAACATGAAAAAAAACAAAAACAAAAATAGATGAAGCGAAACAATTTTTAGATGCCCTATTATCTGAAAAAATGAATGCTGCTGGTGAGAGTCTGATAAAAAATCACAACAATGGTTCGCAACGCCGTTCGACTTGATATATTCCTTGACTAATCAGCTAATAGCAATACAAAATTCAAAACGTCGATATTTTGAAGTCTACTGCAACTATATTGTTCTGTTTAAAGAAAAAGAGATGGCTTCTACTGCGCGCAAATTCCTCCCTCCTGCTCTGCTGCTAAGCTTAGCAGAGAGGTTTCACATGTATTTTTTGTTTTCAATTAAATTATGTCAAATAAAAGCTGAAAAACCTTTAGCTTTGGACGTACCAGGAACTACTGATGATGTTGCTTTGAATAGTTTTGTGGCCGAAATAGATGCAATTTTTTATTATCAGGGATTACCCATTACTTTATTAATACGACCTGATTTTGTAGCGCATATTACAGATTTCTTAAAAGAAAAAGGAAACCTTGATATAGAGAGGGAAGTTACGTTATTAAACAATAAATATAAGATTGCTTTGAATGAGATGTGCATTCCAAGCGTAGTAGGCACGCTGCAAATGTATCTAAAGAAAATTATTTTTTGTTTAGATCATTTGCTATTGTGTGAGAAAGAATTTATAGAACTTGCTGCGCAGCGTGGCTATGGGCAAGCAACAATATATGATGCGAAATTAAAATTTTTGGATTATATAATGGTTTTGGTCAAAGACCATATTATTTCAAGCCCCAAAGATCAAGTAATGAATGAGCGATATAATCATCATTTAAAAGAGATCAGAGATTTTTTAAAGAAACCAGATTTTGGCACAAAAGAACTAACCACACAGTTAAGAGAAAAGATTGCTTCGGTGCGAATAAAGCATTATCTACACAGCCATCTGTGCCTAAACTCTGGAAAACTTCGAACCATAACTCCGCATGACCAGTTCAGTCCGAATATAGGGCTAGAACCGACAGCTGATTTTTTCGAATCCGAAAGAATAAAGAAAAGCGAATTGGAAGAGGTCTCTGACGCATATTGCCGATTAATGAGCCATCATCAGCAATTATCTGCAGCGGTTGATCGCTTACAAAAGCTAGAGGGGGGCAATACACGTCATTTTTTAGCGGCCTGTAACAAGGGAAATTTGAAAACGGTGAAACGATTATATGCGCTGATTGATGACCAGGTGTTAACTAAGGCTTTCTATGTGGCTTGCGCTGCGGGGCAGGAAAACATTGTTAGATATCTAGCAAAGCAAATTTCTCAACTGGGACTGCGAGCTAGGGATAGCTTTAATCATTTGGATGACGATGAGAAGAAAACGCCTCTTATGATAGTTGCTTCAAAGGGTTATCTCGCCATAGTGAATATTTTGATGAGTTATAGTTGCGTTGATGTTAAACAAGCTAATTCATCTAATGAAACGGCCTTATCGTTGTCCACAAACCCAGAAGTGACCAAAAAAATTCAAGCAAGAATTACCCAACCCCCGGTATTATATGGCTCTGGTGGTCTATCGCCAGTTGTTTCCACTCAGACTAGCCCGCCGGTCACTGTGCCAGACGAATCAAAAACAAATCTCCAAGCGCTTTTACAATATTTCAAGACCGCAAGGGCAACGGCAGAAAAAGTCAGCGGTCAAATTGCGGGTTTATTAGAGGCTTAGAGCCTTATTGCAAGCATTTAGAAGAAGAGGAAGAACCTTCTACTCAAAACTTTAAATGGCGCACGAATTATCTGCCATTAAAAAAAGAATTTAGCCAGTATCAAAATAATATGGAAAGTATTGTAAAAGGTATTCATGGCGTGCGTGCATCAAATCAATTAATTCCATTACAGAAATTAAAAAAGGAACATATAACCGTAGTGAACCAAATGATGGGTATCCAAAAAAAAATTAACAGCGCTAAAAGATCAATCCGACAATAGGAAGGTTAAGTTACCAACATCACGAGAAAATAAGCGGGTTGCTAGTTCATTTGGTAAAAGTTCTTCTAGCAATCGAAACAAGGTCAGCGCTAATTTAAAACCTACTGCTAGTTTTTTTAGTAATAGAATAAACACGACCCATGAGCTATATCATTCTCGAAAACCGGCGTCGAAATTAACAACTCTTCATGAGTATATGGTAGCCGCTGGTATACTCAGCCTAAAGCAGTTAATGCAAAATAGCCTTTATCAAAAACTAAGCAAGCGTGGCGAGGTTTTGAAACAAAAATTCGAAAAAAGTGCAGATATCAAGGATCGGCCAGCTGCTCATAAGCAATTTCTAAATAAACTGTTTGCGTATGAAGCTTACCAATCCTCCCAGGCTATAGGAGCGATGCGTCTTAGTGCGTTACAAATGGTTCACGTCCATAATGTTATCTATGGCCTTGATAAACAATATATGATATTGCGAGAAAACGCGCGCGTGCTTCGACACGGGCATTTATTCACACAAAGAAACTGTTTCAATTCTGGGGTTAATGCAAGTTCCAGTTCAAGTTTGACATACTAGCCTGTAAATATAATAGACCCTACGGGTTTATTTTGGGGATGGTTGAACAGTCCAGACTTTGTTCAAGATATCCAAGGGATTTGCATAACTTTCAGGATTTAAAATAATTAGGGCATCGGCGTGATCTATTTGAGTATCTTTAATATTGATGTAATTTTTGCCCATGTTTGCGGGGGTAATAGCGGTATACCCAACCACAGCGCGTCCTGCCATGCCGAATACGCTTTGTGTGTGGAGTCCCCACATCTCTTGAAATAAATACGGAATGCCTTTTTTTTCTCCGACATAAAGAGCAACGTGTCCTGGAAAATGCACAATCGTAAAAAAGGGCGCCCCTTGATTGTGGATGATTCTTATTTTTTCGGCCGAGCTTTTTCCGGTTAAATCAATTTTTTCGCCAACTTGTGCTTGTTCTAAAGAATTGCGCGGCAACCAAAAGCCAAAGCCGGCAAATAAATCAGACTGTGTAGATGAGCAATCGCGCAATCGATATAAACCACCCCAGCCATAGGGTGAGCCGATGAAAGTATTTGCAAAATCCGCAATGTGCTCTGCAGTCGGGTTTAAAGGGAAAAGCGCAGTTAAAGCCGGATCAGCAAAAACAGCCATGGTTTTGGCGTAACCATCCGGGTCAATCGTTGGAATAAGAACTTGGTTTTTGTCTTGAGATTGCTCGGGGCTGGGATAAATTACGCCTTTACGCATAGAAGAAATCGTCAATCCAGTATTAGTTTGTAAGGGAACGTTGTCTTGTCGTGCTACTAAAAATGGGTGTTTTTTCCATTCCTGCATGAAAGCGTCGTTAACGAATGCGACATCGTGAGTAAAAACCCAGCCGTAATAACTAGATGTTTTGATCAAATACCAAATTTTATCTTTGGATTGTTGTAGGATCCTGACCGGGGTCCCAGGCGCAATTAAAGAGGCAATCCAATTGTCAAACGGATAACCTTCACCGGCAAGAGCAGGATCGTTATAAGATGGTAAAAGTGTAGGAAAAATTCTCACATCGGCAAAATTAACAACGACGCCGGGCTGGTTGATGGCGGGATAACCATCAAGGTTAGAGTTCTCGATTAATTTTTGAATATCTGCTTGCGAATAGCTGTGATGGTTAAATGTAAATCCGGGACTTTTTAAGTAATAAGTCTGATCCTTTTGAACTTTTTGTAAGGTGATCTCATTGGTTTTGGTTTGATCGCCGTCCCAAGGAAAAAAATACAGCGTTAAAAATGATTGCTTAAGTTGTGCTTGTTGTTGCGGTGTCACATCAAATGTTTTTTGATCTGCATTGAGATAATGTAGAGGGTTTTGATCAATTTTTTTCACTTTTTTTTCAACAGTAGATTGTTTCATACAACCGCAGATGAACATACTAAACAAAAGAAAAAAACAAAACAATATTTTTTTTGGCATCCTGTCCTCTCCCATGCATGAGTTAATTATTCGGAACTTCCATGTGTTTGTCAACTATTTCAAGCGGATTTTAGCGAATTTTCGTTTGCCAATTTGGAAAATATGGGTTTCATGATGGGAAATTTGGAGGTTTCTATCTTGTACGCGTTCGCCGTCGATTTTTACTGCGCCTTGATCAATGTGGCGCAAAGCTTCCGATGTGCTGGCGGTTAAACCCGCTTTTTGTAATAGGTTGGCGATGCCTAAACTCTTGGCGCCTTGCAAGTCGATAATTTGTTCGGTTAAATCTTCAGGAATGGCGCCTTGGCGAAAGCGCTCGATAAAACCTTGCTCGGCTTTTTCAGCGGACGCTCCATTGTGGAAACGGGTAATGATTTCTTTAGCCAATAAGATTTTAACGTCACGCGGATTTTTACCGCTGCGAATCTCTTCGTGTAATTTTTCAATTTCCTGAGTGGATTTGAAGCTGAGTAAATGATAATAGCGCCACATTAATTCATCGCTAATCGACATGATCTTTCCGAACATTTGTTCGGGATCTTCATTAATGCCAATATAATTGCCTAAAGATTTTGACATTTTGTGTACACCGTCTAATCCTTCCAACAGCGGCATGGTGATAACCGTTTGTGGGTTTTGCCCAAAATGTTTTTGCAGTTCACGGCCCACCAACAAATTAAATTTTTGATCCGTGCCGCCTAATTCTACATCGGCTTGCATAGCCACAGAATCATAGCCCTGCAAAAGCGGGTATAAAAATTCGTGTATGGCAATGGGCGCATTACTGCTGTAGCGTTTTTGAAAATCATCACGCTCTAACATGCGTGCTACCGTATGGGTGGCGGCCAAGCGAATTAAATCTTCCGCAGATTGTTTACTCATCCAAGAAGAATTAAACATGACTTCAGTTTTTTTCGGGTCTAAAATTTTAAAAATTTGCTCTTGATAAGTGTGTGCATTTTCTAATACTTCTTCGCGCTCTAAAGGTTTACGTGTGGCGCTTTTACCGCTTGGGTCGCCAATCATAGCGGTAAAATCGCCCACTAAAAACAAAACTTGATGGCCAAGTTCCTGAAAAGTGCGCAGTTTATTAATCAGCACAGTGTGACCTAAATGAATATCAGGCGCAGTGGGATCAAAACCCAGCTTGATGCGTAGCGGCTTACCGGATTCTAATTTTTCTAACAAATCTTTTTCGAGCAAGATATCAACCGTCCCGCGTTGTATCTCTTGAAAGGCATGCGCAGATTTGTTCATATTTTGTACCTATATCCCGGTAGTTTTATAAAAAATATTAATATTTGTAGCAAATCTTGTTGACGAAGATAACAGTATTCGCTAAATTTTGCAGCGTATGCTACGTTTAGCTCCAAAGATAATATAGAATAAAACCTTTAGGAAGGTTAGGAAGGTGATGAGTTACAATTTTCGTCCATTAGTTTTGCCGTTGGCTACTGTGCTGACGTTTGTGTTTATATTAGTCGGGTTGTATTTCAAAGCAATTACCCCTGCTAACAACACAACGCCCGTGCAACCATTGGCTGATTTGGTAAGTAATATTAATGCGGAAAGCCCGCATCAGGCAGAGGTTGCGCCCTTGGTATCTACAGCCGGTATGTTCACACCCCCTGTGCCATCATCCGCTGCGACAGCGCCAACTCAAGCTGATCCACAATCAACCGGTTTCATCAAAAAATTTGTCACACTTAATTTAGACCAGGCCAGTATCAGTCCGCAATTGTTTCGTCAGCTGCAGAAAATTTTTAGTGGCGTTTTAGTGTTAAATAAAAGATCGCATGATCGTTTTACTTTACTGTTTGAAGAAACATTCTTGAATGGCAAAGTACAAAACATGGGGAATATTTTACTGGCCACTGTTACCCATCAACATCGGACTTATCAAATCGTGCGCTATACCGACCATCACGGTCACATGGGTTATTACAACTTACAAGGCCGTGGGTTGATTCAATCCGAGTTTTTACCGGCGCCGGTCCAGTTCAAGCGCATCAGTGATCGATTTACCATGCATCGCTGGCATCCTATTCTCCATATTTGGCGTCCACACTTGGGTATTGATTATGCTGCTAAGGCAGGCACTCCTATTTTAGCCATTGCCAGTGGAAGAATTTCCTTACAAGGGTGGGGTGGGGGCTATGGAAATGTCATCGTGATTCGGCATGACAATAAATTTCAATCGCTTTATGCACACTTAAGCAAATTTAATTCCGTGGTTAAGCAAGGGGCTTGGGTGAAACAAGGCCAAGTAATTGGCTATGTGGGTATGACCGGATTAGCTACCGGCCCGCATTTACATTTTGGGCTTTATGAATATGGTGTAGCCATAAACCCAGAACTGTTTTTGCCCAAACGAGTTGCCAAAGGTATTCCCGCTAGTGAAATGAATGATTTTTTAGTTAAGACCAACCAGCTATTGACTCATCTTGCCGGTCCATCTAATAATACGATGGATGGGTAAATACTATATAGGTGTAATGTCGGGCACAAGTCTTGACGCAGTCGATACGGTTCTCACTTCTTTCACAGATGGGCAAATAAAATTTTTGTCGAGTCATACCAATCCAATTCCGAATATATTAAAGGACAAAATCTTAAATCTGTGTTTCCCCAGAGACAACGAGATAGAAACGTTAGGTGCGCTGGACCGGGAGCTGGGTGAATTATTTGCAGTTTCTTGTTTGCAGTTGCTGGAAAAAACAAAAATCTCTCCACGCGATGTGCAAGCGATTGGGAGTCACGGGCAAACAATCCGTCATCGGCCTTTTGCTGAAATTCCATTTACGCTACAAATTGGCGACCCTAACACGATAGCGGAAAAAACCGGTATTACGGTTGTCGCTGATTTTAGGCGGCGGGATATCGCCTTGGGTGGACAAGGCGCGCCGCTGGTGCCTGGCTTTCATGATTTTCTTTTTAAGCACAGAAAAGATAATAGCTGGGTTTTGAATATCGGTGGTATCGCTAATCTTACTCGGCTGCCAAAGCCGCCTGCAAGAACGATTTTGGGGTTTGATACCGGCCCTGGAAATATGCTGATGGATGCTTGGTGTTTGCAGAACAAAGGCAATCGTTTTGATGAAGATGGCCAATGGGCTGCACAAGGAAAAGTGCCTGCAGCATTATTGGAAATCCTCTTGAGCGATCCTTATTTTGCCAAAAAGCCGCCTAAAAGCACTGGCCGTGAATATTTTAATTTAACCTGGTTGCGACAGCATTTGGATAAATTACCGGCTATCTCCCCAGAAGATGTGCAAGCGACGTTGTTAGAATTAACGGCCCGCACCATTATGCAACCCATTTTAGAGTTTAAAGAAAAAGCCAGTAGCTTATGGGTATGTGGTGGAGGAATTAAAAATCAAGCCTTAATGCAACGTATTCGTGAACTAGCGACAGAAATTACCGTGGATTCTACCGCAGAAGCAGGCATAGACCCACAATGGATCGAAGCATGCGCCTTTGCTTGGTTGGCCTATCAAACCCTGAATAACCAACCCAGTAACATTCCCAGCGTCACCGGCGCTTCCCACGCCACAATATTGGGCGCAATATATCCCGGATTCCCCAAATCCTGAGTAAAAGTGGAGAAAAGATAATATGAAAATAGAATTACCATCGTTGTTTGAAGCGCTTTTGGATAGTAGAGAGTTTTATGGGAATGCTTCCTCCATATCACCTGATTCAATAATTCCAGTAGGCAAATCTCAAAAAAAACCTAAAACTATAAAAATTGGGACCGCTCCTTTAAAAGGATCGAATATAGGTATAGAAGAGAAACCTATTGAAAAATTTGAAAAAGAAATCACCGAAAAAAGGGAATTAAAAAATTGCTTGTATAAATGGACTGAATTAAATTTTATTCCTGAAAAAGTAAAAGTGAAGTACGATCATATTATGATGTCACGACGATTAGATGATACTCCTGATGAATTGAAAACATTACTTGAAAAGCCTATTGATTTAATCCTAATAGATATGGGGCCTTATGGACATGGTGTGGTAACTAATCAAGAAATAAAAAGACATCAATTAATCACGACTTCCCAGGTACAATGGCGATGAAAATCCATGATTTTGAATATTCAATCGGCCTGCGTACCGACACTGCATTGTTTTCACCTTTAACTGTTTCTGGATCAGACGATGAACAGGGATGCCATTTAGAAAATGACAATTATAAAGTTCCGATCATAAACGCAAAATATATGGGAAATTTTGGATCTTTTTTTCAACATTTACTTGATTTAAAAGATCTGCCACGCCACCTTAATAGTCATAACGGTATGGGCTTAGATATTGCTACAGCCAACGTAATTGGCGACTATGTTTACTATAACAATTACCCTCATTACGCCTTTAGGGCAATTCAAGATATTCCTAAAGGAAGCATACTGCGCTACAGCTATTTGGGCAATGATGGGGATAGATACTGGCAAAATAAAAAAGCTTTAGCGAAAGAAGAAATACTTAAGCAAGAATACAACAAGTGAAATGAAAACGAAAAATAGAGGCGCTTTTAGTAATCCAGAAGGTCGTTTTGAAAAGGAAATCCATGCGAAAGAATATGATGGTTGGGATTTGGAGGAGGAAGAGCAAAATCCTATTGAAACCGTTCTGATTCCGGAAAACGCAAAAAAAATTATAACAACCAATGATTCTCCGGATATTGGTTTTGAACAATCCATTAATCCCTATCAAGGCTGTGAGCATGGTTGTATTTATTGCTATGCGCGCCCCAGTCATGCCTATAAGAATTTATCTCCGGGCATAGATTTTGAAACTAAAATTTTTTATAAAGCAGATGCTGCAAAATTATTAGAAAAAGAAATCACCAAACAAAATTATCAGTGCCGGGTAATTATGCTGGGAGCGAACACAGATCCTTATCAACCTGCAGAAAATCGCTTAAAGATCACGCGCAGCATTTTAGAAGTGTTGAATCGTTATCATCATCCCGTCGCGATTATTACCAAAAATACTTTGATTCAAAGAGATTTAGATATTTTAAAATCGATGGCTGAGCGTCAATTAATAAAAGTTGCCGTGAGCATGACAACTTTATCGGTCGCTTTAAAACAAAAAATGGAACCCAGAACCTCAACGCCAAAAGGGCGGCTCAATGTTATACGAGCCTTAACGGCTGAAAAAATTCCTGTGCGGGTAATGGCGGCGCCGATGATTCCTATGATTAATGATATGGAACTTGAAAAGATTCTAGAATTCTCTCGCGAGGCTGGCGCCTTTTGTGCCGGATATGTCCTGATCAGGCTTCCGTACGAGGTAAAAGACTTATTTAAAGAATGGTTGGCGCAACATTTTCCGGATCGGGCAGAGCATGTGATGAGTCTGATTCGACAAATGCGAGGAGGTAAAGAATATGACTCTGCTTTTGGCCAAAGAATGGAGGGTACGGGATTATTCTCCGAACTATTGGCCAAGCGTTTTAAATTAGCTTGCAAACGTTTTGGGCTAAATGAAACCGCCAGCCCTCTCTTGCGTACCGATCTGTTTAAAACAGCAAAATCCTCTCAGTTAGATCTTTTTGAGTAAAATCAGCAGATTAAATCTTAATCAATAATATGTATATTTTATGCTATAATTATGATGAGAGGAAATGATAGTTAGATGTAACTACTGAATCGATAATGAATGATATTTTGGTCTAATCTGTAAAACTGCGGTGTGCGATCGGCTTCGCTAACGGAGTTCACTCTCATTATGGATTTTAACCGATTTAAGCCTAAAGCAGCTTTCGATTAGCATGCTATAAAAAGAGGATCCAGGTTTAGTGCATTTAACTTCGCCATTTTCTCTCATTTTTTATAACCCAGCATTTGTTAGCCGAAACGTACATTTATTCTTCTAAAAGATTTTAAAAAAAATCTTTAATGACCTGTTGACATCCGAAAATAAACCCGTAGAATGGTTTTCCTTCCCTGATGGGAAACGTTCTTAAAAAATTTGGCAGTATGAAAGCAGTTTATGTGGGCGCTTTAGGTGAATTGTTTCACAAGTGAAATTTTTCGACCCAAGCACTACATAAAATGTAGCGTTTT
>CAVPCA010000047.1:0-50387 GCA_963702315.1 uncultured Pseudomonadota bacterium | reverse complement strand
CCATTTTCTGTTGAATGCGAAGATGAGCCTCCGCAAAATAGTTTTCTTACCAGAAAATTGACAGGGTTACAGGTAAAAAGCTCTGATCTCACTCCAAAACAAATAAAAAAAGAAATGTACCCTAAGGGCGCGCTGCGTAAAGCTATATACAAACTTGTCCAAAATAAAGGCTCTTACATTATTGTGAGTTCTGGAAGTTCTCCCTCTTATGAAGCCCTTAGTGAACGTCTGAAAGCTATGAGAGATGCGGTTTCAGAAGAAAAAGAACTCCATATAGATTTTTTTGATAAAAATCGGATAGCAAGTTGGGTTAGAAACCATACTGGATTAACTATTTGGGTACATAATAAAATTGGGTATGGTAGTAGCGGATGGCGTGCTTACGATAATTGGGCAAATCCAATTGCGGGAATTAAAGAAGAATATATATTAGATGATGAATTAAGGTTAACGAGTGATATTTTTGATTCTAAAGAAAAGAGATCATTCATAGAAAGTATTGCGCAGCTCCGTATGAAATTAGGGACTGCAGGTTCGATTGTAAGATTAATAGGATTTTCAGGAATAGGTAAGACCCGTTTTGTTCAAGCTTTATTTGATGAAAGAGTTGGAGAGAAATCACTTTGTCAATCTTTAGCGCTTTACACTGATCTTGCGGATAGTCCCGCTCCAGATCCAAAAACACTAGCTCAATCATTAGTTGCGGAAAAGAGAAAGGGCATATTAGTCATTGATAATTGTTCTCTTGAATTACATAACAAATTAACAGATATCTGTTGTAATACCTCGGTGAGTCTTTTGACTATAGAATACGATATCCGTGATGATTACCCTGAAAATACCAGTTTGATAAGATTAGAACCAGCAAGCGAGAGGTTGATAGAAAAGTTAATAATAAAAAGATTTGAAAATATCAGTTCTATTGATGCAAGGACTATTGCAAAATTTTCAGGTGGTAATGCTCGCATTGCTTTAGCTTTAGCAAATACTGTAGAAAAATTTGGGACGTTATCAGGGCTAAAAAATGATGAACTTTTTAAACGTTTATTTCAGCAGCGACACAATGAAAATCATGATCTTTTGAAATCAGCCGAAGTTTGTTCTTTAGTTTACTCCATAGAGTTATCGGAATTAGAAAATTCTGACCTTAATCTTCTTGCCTCCTTAGTGAATAAAGAGGGTTCAGATTTATATTATTATCTGAGTGAAATGGAGCAAAGAGGTTTGGTTCAATCGAGAGGTAAATATAAAGCAATTTTACCGCTTACAATAGCTAACTGGTTAGCGAAGCGAGCATTAAAAAAAATTCCAAAAGATAGACTTGAAAATTTGTTTTTAAATAAAGGTTCTAAACGCTTTCTGAAATCATTTGTTCACAGACTTAATGCATTGCATGATAGTGAGGAAGCAATTGCGATTGTCTCCGAATGGCTATCAGAAAATGGTTGGATGAGTATAGCAATTGAGAATGAGGAAGATTTTGACTTAAGAATTTTTAAAAATGTTGCTCCAGTTTCTCCTGAAAAAACTCTACAAGCAATAGAGAGAATATCGAATTTAGATAGTATGAAATTTCTGAAAAAAGAAAAATTGTATGCTTTTAGTCAAATATTAAAATCCATAGCATTTGATTCTCAATATTTTGCACGCTGCGCACAAGCTATCTTTAAATTTTCATTAACTGAAAAAACATCTACTGAAAAAAATACTATAAGAGGTCTGTTGAAATCATTTTTTTTTATTCAGTTTTCTGGAACTCACGCGCCATTGGAAATGCGTACTGAATTTATATTAAAATTGATAAATTCAAATAAAATTCAATATCAAGAAATGGGTCTATATTTATTAGAAGCGGCTTTGTCAGTTCCTTACTTTCCTCCAATTACGGAATTTGATTTTGGCGCTTGGCCAAGAGATCCAGGTTATCAACCAACTTCGCAGGATGAAGTAGTCAACTGGTATGGCTCATTCATAAACATTTGCACTAAGATGATAATCGATCAACCAAATTTAACTATCCAGGCAAAACAGGCCTTGGCTAATAATTTTTAAGATTAGTGGTGTCACTTACGACGCATTTTTACAAGCAGTTGATAATTTGATAAATTTTTTTTGATAAGTGTTACGCCTGACACCGACACCATGACCAACTGGTTATTGATCAGTGGTAATTTTAGTCATTGTGATAGTGCTCTTGTAAAACTACGGTATTGTTGAGGGGTGATTTTTTTGCTACTTTTCTAAAGAAAAGATGATTGGAGTTTGTAAAATATGCCGCGATATTTAAATCCGAAAACGGATATAGTATTTAAAAAGATTTTCGGTCAACGCCCGCATTTACTGAAAAGTTTCCTCAATGCCGTACTGCCCTTGCCGGAAGAGGGGTTGATTGTCGATTTAGAATACTTGCCGAGTGAGCAAGTTCCGGTAATTCCCACATTTAAATATACGGTGGTGGATGTTCGTTGTACGGATCGTCAAGGAAGAATATTTATTGTGGAAATGCAAATACAGTGGACGACTGGTTTTATGCAGCGGATGTTGTTTAACGCGAGCAAAGCCTATGTAAATCAGCTTCAAAAAGGAGAGCAGTTTCATTTACTTAAGCCCGTGTATGGTTTGGGGTTGATCAATACGACTTTCAATCCAAACGAAGAAGATTGGTTTCACCATTATAAAATTATAAATGTGAAAAAGCCTGCTGCAGAAATTAAAGATCTACAGCTGGTATTTATAGAGCTGCCCAAATTCAAAGCCAAGCATTTTCGAGAAAGGAAATTGCAAGTATTGTGGCTGCGATTTATATCGGAGTTAAATGAAAAAACAAATCAAGCGCCGGAAGAGTGGTTGGAGACTCCTGAAATCAAAGAAGCGCTCAATTTAGCAGAAGAAGCTGCTTGAATTAGCTGCCTATGATCAGTACTGGGACGCCATCAGTATAGAAAAAACGTTGGTAGGGGAAGCTAGAATCGAGGGTGAAATCGAGGGAGAAATAAAAGGAGAGAAAAAAACTAAATTGGCAATAGCAAAGAAGTTGTTGGCTAAGGGCGATTCTTTAGAGATGATTGCTGCCATAACAGATTTATCCATAGATGAAATTCTAATCTAGTGGGTGTCCGACGCATTTTAACAAGTAGTTGATAATTTGATAAATTTTTTTTAATAAGTGTTATGCTTGACACCGGCGACTACGTCAAATGTACAGACTTAAAGTGCATAACGCCTGGATTTTATGCGAATCTCATCTTAGAAAGAATCCCCCTAAAAAAAAGTTTAGACCAAATTTCGACGCTATCTGGGTCTTTTAGAAATGGACTGACTTCTCTTTTTGCAGAATTAAAGTCGACTGTTTCGATTTTATGGGTTAATAACTCGATAACGTCTGCGGACGTTATCGATTGATCTTTTGTCCACGCGCTGGTTTGCTCCAGTCGTTTTTGTAAATGGTTAAGATGCACAGGTACATTTCGTCCAATATACCAAACAAAATCATACCAATCTCTGCCTTTAACGCGTTTTTGCCAGGGTCTGCACAAAATAGCATGGCACTTTCCTGCAAATAAATCGGGTAGTTGATAAGTGTTAACCATGAAAGGTATGGGTTGCAGTAGCGGTTTTACTTCTGTTTTAAAGTCGCGTGGAGGATCAATATCTATTTCGATTTTTATTCTAAGCGAATCATCGCGGTGAATTTTTTGAGTAATATAATCTGGCGCTTTAATTTCCAAAAAATGTTGTTTAGTTCCAGCTTTTATAAAGGCAGATTGAATAGCTGTTTCTTTATTTTTTAATTTATCGCTCACGAAAACTTTAAACCCAAAGCTGGAGATCTCAGCTTCTAAAAATGAGAAATAATGATTAAGTTGAAATTTTTTATTGGGCTCCAATAAAGAAAAATCTAAATCCTCAGAAAAACGATCAAGTCCATAGAGAATGCGTAACGCTGTGCCGCCATAGAACGCTGCTTTCTCGAAGAATTTTCCTCGCCAAAGACCTAATAAGGCAATTTCCTGAATAATTTCTTTTAGAGCATTTTGATAATCTTGATAAGTTTGACAGGAATAGCGTGCTAACATAACTGCAATGATTTCATGCATTCTTTTTCCTTAGTGTTTTTAAAAATTTATTGAATAGCTCAATTTTATCATTTTTAAATATATTAGCAATTTTTCCAAACAATTTTTTATCTAAACAGGAAATTTTTTCGTATGGGATTCTTAGATCTTCAAACAAGAAATTTTTTATTTCATTTATATTATTAAATTGCAAGTTAGGAGTGGCTAGTAGTATTTGATCTGCCAATGCTTTTTCTGGCGTGGCTATTAAAATTGGATGGCTGTCATCGTACATGACTTGGGTGATCCCGACGCTATATTTGATTGGATTTAGATAACGATAACTAAATATCCCTAATGGCGTTTTGAACAATTTATTTTTATTACTGGTTATACTAGTCAGAGTTTCAACTCGTTCAGGAATAAACCCATAAAAAGATAAGGCATACTCTAAGGAGAGATATGAAGGGCCATAAATTAAATTGGCTAAAGTCTCTTTAACAAACGGCTTCATTGGGTTAATTCCATCCAGAACATATAGCCCCTTTTTTACCCGGATCAATTCCCTGGAACGTAGTAGAGAAGTAATCTTTGCCCGTGGCTGAGCGTACTCTTGAAGAGCAAACTTCATAAAAAGGTAGTCAACCTCGGCGTTTGGCGTCAATTTTTGAATGGCTTTGTTAAACACTAATTCCTCCAGTATGTCTAAAAATTATAGACATACTGGATAAAATTTTCTAGTGATTGGAGTGTCACTTACGACGCATTTTAACAAGTGGTTGATAATTCAAAAATTTTTTTTTAAAAAGTGTTATGCCTGGCACCAACATCGACAGAGTTAGATGAGTCTAAATTAAGTTTGGGAGATGCGAATAAAACAAAAAAATGCATAAAACAAAAAATTATAAATTTCTTTTCATTAAAATCATACGGAAAAGTTTGCTTTGTACAAAAAGTTCTGTTAAAGTGCTGCAAGAATAATGATTCACAAGAATTGTTATTCAAGGTGTCTCCATCTGGCGTCCTGCGACGGTTCTACAGATGGAGACTTTGTTAAGCGTCCCGACGCAGTGAACCAACACCGCGGCGAGACTAATCAAAAACCAACCACGGGAGGTTGATTATGACTGTAGCCATTGTATCCGATTATTCGGATGTCGTCTTGTCATCGCATCGAGGTTTAAACGCTTCGGAAATCATTGAAGATTGTCTAGAAAAAGCCAAAGCGATGTTGCAGATTATCGTGACGACGGACTTTGACATCTCGTCAGTGCCGTCCGAATCGCAACGTCAATATTTGTCTTTGCTGGATGATTTAGTCGATCTAGCCCATCGGCAATTGATAAAACTTCGGAAAATAAACTGAGATAGGTAAACAGACGGTCGGGATTGTTTGCTTACACAAATGATCCCGATATTTTGATGGTGTAATAACAAGTAATAAAAGTCTTCAGTCAGGTTCAGAATTAGAGGCGACTGATATTTGCAATTTGGTAACATATGAGATACTATGTTTATGAAACTAATTGTCAAGGAATACATAAATTTAAAAGGAGTATCTACTTTTCAGGAATGGTTTAAGAAGCTCGATGCGCAAACGGCAGCGCGCATTACTACAGCGCTATATCGTTTAGAAACAGGGAATGATTCAAAATTGAAATCCTTAGGAGCCGGTATTTATGAATATAAATTGTATTTTGGATCGGGCTATAGAATTTATTTTGGAAAAGAAGGACCTGCTGTAATTATCTTGTTATGTGCTGGTAATAAAGGCAGTCAAAAACGAGATATAACTTTGGCAAAAAAATTGTGGGGGGATTATAAATTACAAAAAACCAAAAATATGAGGTATAAACAATGGCATTAACTAAAGAATTTCGCTTGTCTGTCTTAGAAAGAGCACAACGTGATAGCAAATTTCGTCATGCACTGTTGGCTGAAGCTTTAAATGAATTTTTATCTGGGGATATAGAAGTTGGTAAGTCTTTATTACGCGATTATATCAATGCAACTATCTCCTTCGAATTATTAGCGAACAAATTAAATAAAAACAGTAAGAGTATTCAAAGAATGTTAAGTTCTAGTGGCAATCCCACTACTAAATCTTTAATGTCAATTTTCCATATCTTGCAAAAAACTGAGAAAGTCAAAATTCATATTAATATTTCTAAATAATAGGATGGTGTTAAAGCTGAGATTAGGGTGTCACTTACGACGCATTTTAACAAGTGTTTGATAATTTAAAATTTTTTTTAAAAATGTGTTATGCTTGACACTGGCGTCGCACGCGCGAAGCATACGCCATTTTCTAATGGCTTCAAAAATGGCAAATCCTGCTCTGACAAAAATTAAACCAACCCACCATTCAACTCTATAAGGCTGACATATATTTGTTGATACCCTATTTCTTGAAAAATAAGCAAGTTGGCTTCATTTTTTTTCTTAACCTTTCTAAGTATGATAAAAAATCATTTCCAGGTGATTAGTGGTGTCACTTACGACGCATTTTAACAAGTAGTTGATAATTCTATAAATTTTTTTGATAAGTGTTATGACTGACACCGGCACTGACTGGATAAAGGCAAATGCGAAAATAAATATTGCTTTTACCTTATACCGATTCTGAAGATATCAAGATTTTTGCCAAATTTTTAAAGTTGAAGACCCTAAAATTTTCAATTTTTTGCTCTTGATTTCCGCCATAAATCACGGCCCCCGTGAGACATCGTTCAGCAGTCAATTTTTTAAAATACTTTAATTCGGCTAAAAATTCATTATTAAATGTTTTTGCAGATTTTATTTCTATCGGAATAAAATAGGCGCCGGTCTTAAAAAGGAGATCAATTTCGTGTTGATTACTATCACGATAAAAATAAAATGCAGGTTCAATCCCTCGGTTGTATTGATGTTTCATGAATTCCGTAATCACCAGATTTTCAAATAAATGACCTCGTAATGGGTCCCTAAACACCTGCTCCGGACTTTTTATGTCTAATAAATAGCAGGCAAGGCCCACATCTGTAAAATATAATTTTGGGGTTTTAACCAATCGCTTACCTAAATTTTCAAAGTACGGTTGTAATCTAAAAACGAGAAAAGAAGCTTCTAAAATCGATAACCAATTTTGGATAGAGGAATGACTAACTCCTAATTCATTGCTTAAACCTTGGCTATTGAAAAGCTGACTTATCCTACCTGCACATAGCTTTAAAAAATTTTGAAATAAACTAAGATCCTTAACATGAATCATTTGTCTAAGGTCGCGTTCTACATAAGTCTGAATATAATTACGGTAAAATTTATGTGGATCGAGTTTATCTTTATATATTCTGGGATATAGGCCATGGTAAATGTAATCTTCTAATGTAAATTGAAGACTTTCATGGCCCTGTTCCTCAATACTTAAAGGCAATAGTTTAAGTATTGCCGTCCTGCCAGCTAAAGATTGAGTGATGGATTCATGTAAAGCCAACTGATGGCTTCCAGTTAATATAAAGATTCCTTTTGCATGAGATTGATCTACGATTCCTTGAATATATGATAAAAGTAAAGGTAAGCGTTGAATCTCATCAAGGATGGCTCCGTCAGGAAAACGATCTAGAAATCCCCTGGGATCGCTTTCAGCTAACATTCTTTCATCCAGGTCCTCCAGACTAATATAAGGTTTTTGGGGAAAAATGTTCTTGACGAGTGTAGTTTTGCCAGATTGCCTTGGGCCAATAATCGTAACTACCGGGTAATCTTTGGCCATTGCAAGCAATTCATGCGAGATAATGCGGTTTAAAATTCCCATGTCTACTATCTTTAAGATCATTTTATGTAATTTGCAAATTGAACTTGCAAATTACAGACTTAGTGGGTGTCGCTTACGACGCATTTCAATTATTTTTTGCCAATACGCATGTATAAAGATAGTAGGGTATCGCTAGCACAAATCCATCGCGCTCGCTAGGAAGAAAAGCTTAGCGGCTGCGGTGTTGTTGACACAGTAGACGAAGCTGTTTCAGAGAATAATCCAATAGGCTGGTTATTTTTCGAAGATAAATTTTTCAGCAATAAATGTTGCAGCTTTTGATGTAATTCTGTAAATCGATCATACCCATTGACGACGCACTGAAATGCAAAGCGTTCGGCAAGCTGAAGTGCTGACAAATACTCATTACAAAAATCTTGGAGCATAGGCGAAGAAAAAAACTGGACAAGTAAGTGGCAATATTTATAGCCAAGACTTTCTTGATCATTGTTTAAATGATGGTCTTGGGTGAATAAAAATTTTAATTCTCCCATAAGCAGTGGCATCATTTCTTGGGCAATGTTTTTCATGTAATTGCCGGAATTTTTCAGGGTATTTTCAATGTACATGTTGACTTGTGGCCCTAGTGCCGTAGAAATCTGAGAAGCCGAATCTATAGAAATAAAACGTAATTCAGGAGAAAATGATAGTAAAAATTCAACCCACCAATGTTGCCCAACGCCGATAAATAGGCAGTGTAAAACTTTTTCTTTTTGGCGTAGAAGTTCGGAAAGTCTCAAAAAATTAAGCCCCCCCTGAAATTTAATATGAGGAATGTTACCGCCGAAAGTAATTTTTTGATCCTCTGCGAGAGTTGAGTTGATAATCGTGTAAGGAGACATATTGACCGTGTCTTGCATTGATCGCAAATTTTCATGCAGAAGAGGCCAATAAGAAAAGTATTCCTGCAACTCACTGTCCTTTGCTTTTAATATATATTCAAATACATATTCTAATTCAACTACAGTTAAATCTTTCGCTTTTATCTGCAACAGATCTCTGGCCCATCTTTCAAATGCATCAAATTGCTTAGATATTATGCTATATTCTAATTTTTCCTTTCTAGACCAAGTAGGGAGTAGCTGGTCTTCTGCAATAAACCGCAAGGCATTAAATAAGCTCCAGTACCCACAGTTTTCACTTTTGGCATCTTGCTGGATAGCTGGACAGGTATACACTGTTTCATGATGATTTTGAAAGAGACGTTTAATTGCAAAGGAAATTTTATCAATTATGGAAAGCATTAGATAGTCCACTATCATCTTCGCAATAGGGCGTGGAAAAAAATTATCAAGCTCCTCAATAAGCCCTGCAATTAATTGTGGGATTAAGCCTAGCGTAGTCTTGCCAAGACCCAATGACCCATCAAGATTCTTGTTTTCGAGTGTTAATCCTTGGTCAAGAGAAAGATGGCGATAGGGATTTTTATATTCTTTCAAATTCCAATTAACCTCAGTCTCTGTACCCACATTTTTTAGTAGAAACGCTTCGTAAAACGATTGTGAATTTTGCAAACCGTATTGCGGTGCCTTCAGATTATTATCCTTCAGATACTGCTGTATTTTTGTTAAGAGATGTGTATCGTTTTTATAAACACTTAACGCAATGTCTTTATCAAGATTTAATTTTACTAAAAGTGGCATAAATTTTGTATAAAAACCAAATGTATGGCCATATATTTTTTGTTCAGTGAAGCTACTAATAAAATTATATCTGTTTTGATTCGTGATAGAATGCAGATACATTTCTGCAGTCTTACAGGCAATAATTGTCATTAATTGACGAAATAATACTGTGTAATCTTCATGTCCATTGTCATAATTTCTTATATAATTGCTTAATTCTTGACGCAAAAATTCGTTTCTATGTTTATAAAATGAAAATAAAGTATAAAGAATTTCATGACATTCTGGAGTATCAGGGAAAGAAGGATTATGATTCTCTCCTCCCTTAGGCGAATTTAAATTAAGGCTCATTATGGATTCCAGGGTCTTATGTAACTAACACCTGGACTAATGACCCCAATAAAGCTTTCCCTCTTTTTCTGACATTGTGAATAAATTCAAAAAAACCTAAATATATCGGCAATTTTTCCTGAGAAATGCCACGATGAGGTCGTAACCATGAACGCAACAAAGACCAAAATCCTTCCATAGTATTCACATGCACTTCATGAAAACCATCACCATCCTCATCTCGCGCAAATTCACCAGCACCATGATTGACGGCTTTGTGTTCATATCCCCATTCGGATAATCGGCAATAAATATCATATTCATCCGTATACACTTTCGTCCCAACAGCAATCACTGATTCAATAATCGGTTTTATTGTCAATTGCTGAACGTTAGCCAACATACGAATAAACACCTCCCCAGAACGCTGTATCATCCCAAAAATGGGGGGCTTTTCCTTCTCTAATGTCCCCCTGCCTCTGGCTCCGCGCAAACGATTTCGCCTCCCTAAACGTCCCTTTTTTTTACCGCTGCCGGATTTCCCTTATGTCCAGCAATCACATAAACCTCATCACATTCTACTTCCCCTGATAATTGAATCTCAGGTTTCTTTTTAACCACTCCGCTGCGCAGGATACTTCCCATATAATGTGCATCATCTTTATTCAGATTTAATTCCTTGGCAATCTGCTCCGTCGATAAATTTAATCCCATAAAATAAAGAAAAATAATCCACGTCTTTAAGGGTTGATGATGTCTGGAGAATACCGTATTGGTTAAATCATCAAATCGCTTATGACATCCTTTGCATTCATAACGTTGTTTATGTAATTTAGTATCATCTTTTCCTCGTCTTATAACGTCATCTGCATGACAATGGGGGCAATATATTTTCTCCGGCCATCTCAAGTCTCGTACAGCTTTATAGCACCTCGCATCATCAATTAAATTCTGAATATTTATTTCCATCTTTTTCCAATCCTAAAAAAATCAAATTGGATTTATTCTCAATGAATGACCGCTTTTTGGCAAGACACCAGAATCCATAATGAGCCTTTTTTATTTAAGGCAGTTCGTCTTGCGTCTTCAATGGCGATAGATATTATGTATATCGGCAGAGCACTAACCCGGTACCGACAGTAACAACAGTAGCAGTAGCAACAGTAGCACGGGCAAAAAAGGAAAACCTCCCCGCTCTATTCACATTATCTTGAGCATCTTGATCCTGAATTTCCAAAAGCCGCCGAACACAAACAAAAACACATATCCCTATACCGATCCCTACAACTAGGGCCACCTCTACTACATGCCGTTTGAAAGAAGTTATATGTGGTTCTAAATCGTTTTGTATAACGCTCATTTATTTTTATTACCTCCAAATTAAAATTCAAAGTATATTTGATTCTATCACACTAATTTCAAAAAAGAGCTTTGGTTAACCTTCAGCGGTTTCCGCTGAAGGTTAAGATACTGTTACTTTGAGAATGGTATTTTCTTTAAAAATAAACAATATTTATCATTACATATAAATTTTTTAGGCTTTTTTGAATTTATTTACATGTCAGGAAAAAAGGAAAATTTTATTGGGCTCTTTAGTTTAGGCATTAGTCACATAAGACCCTGGAATCCATAATGAGCCTAAATTAAAAGGAGTCTTTTCGAGCCAAGATTTAAAAAATTCTTTATCAAAACGGGTTTTTTCGCCAGATAGTGAATCAACAAATTTTTCATCGGGATTTTCACCATTTTTATGCACATCGAGTATGTTTCGTACATTTGCCAAACCTTTGAAACCTTGAATTGATATTTCTTCTGCTATTGTTTCATAGATATTTTTCATCTGTCTTCTTCACATGTGTCTACCAAAATTGTTCATAACTGTATCATCATTAGTTGGTGGTGTCACTTACGAGTCATCGCATCGAGGTTTAAACGCTTCGGAAATCATTGAAGATTGTCTAGAAAAAGCCAAAGCGATGTTGCAGATTATAGTGACGACGGATTTTGACATCTCGTCAGTGCCGTCCGAATCTCAACGTCAATATTTGTCTTTGCTAGATGATTTAGTCGATCTAGCCCATCGGCAATTGATGAAACTTCGAAAAATAAACTGAGAGAGGTAGGCAGACGGTCGAGATTGTTTGCTTAAACAAATAATCCCGATATTTTCAGTTACAACTTACAGGTCGGATGGCCTTTGGAAAGTGTGGCTCTTAACCAGTCAAGCGTTCAAAAACCAGGATATACGAAGGAAGTAGAGATTTTTTTACAATCTTGTTCAGAAACTCCCGCTGAGCGTGCAGTAGCATACTAGGTATGACGAATTTGATTTTCCATAGTTTGGATAATTTGCTGAGCTTGCGGTTTTTCAAGCAGAAAGCGCATGCTTTCGGCTAGAAGATTTTCAGCATTGGCGAATCTTCCTTGTTGACCGCATATCATCGCCAGATCACGATGTTCTATACTGATGGGTACGGACACAGTCAAATCATATGCGGGAGATAGTTTCCAATCTAAATCTTTGGCAATGAGCGCATGGTTGCGAGGATGATCATCAGTATTGGAAATTAAGGCATTGAAACACATGCGTCTAAAAAGTTCAGCCGCATCTGCTTTTGGATTAGAGCAAATGCGGCGTAATTCTTCCACCAGAAGGATATAGGACCATTTATCCCTTGAAAAATAAGTATCTTCGGCGCGTAACAAAGTTAAAGCGCTGATCATGCGGGAGCGCAAATATCCATTTTGGGTTTTTTCACGATCAAAACGTTTGACCAATAGTACATCTCGTTCCCCAATTTTTATAATGTGGCTTTCTGCACTTGTGATACCACAGTTACGCGCCAAAGTGAGCATGGCATGTTCAACGCGGGCGTTATTCCACTTGTCATCATGGCGATTAAATTTGGCAATCCATAATCCTTTTTCATCTTCAACAATCGTTTTGGGGCGAGCGCCTCCCTGGAAGTACCCATTAATAGTAATTCTTCAATGGGATGATCTTTTAGATTTGAAGCGTCTTCATCTTTGACGATCACATCGGCGATTTTTTGTAATTTTTCCAAGGCAATCGTTTGGTTAAATAGCCGTTTTGGAGCAGGCGGTGTTTTGTTAAGCCCAAAGCTTAAAGCTCCTGCTCGATCATCCGGCGAATAAAGCAAATAATCAATTTCGTTAAGTTGTGGTTTATCTGCATGGCGCTCAATGACTCGGCGGCCCCAGTAATCTGGCCCGGCATCTCTTAAAACACCGAAAACACCGTTCAACTTGGTGGTTGTATATACTCGGGATGTCAATTTTAATTCGATAGGATCGAACGGAACCGCATCTAACCGAGCGAAGTATTGTTTTCCATAAACAAATTTGCCAATCGGTATTCCATGCCGATCTACTGATAAAGTAAAACGTCCTGCCGTGATCGGGTCTATTTGCTCCGGAAGAGTAATATAAACATAACATTCTAAAATAGATATTGAATTAGAAGTCATTGTCACTTTCTTTTGGATGTTTGGCTCGAGAAGGTTCACGGCTTAAAGCCAGTCTTTGCCCTTCTTCATTCTGGGTTGGATCTGCTGCTTCGCTGATCTGATCGAGCATGTCCATCGCCCAAAGTAATGCAGCGTAAACGGCAATCCCGGTAGAAGGCTTGCCTTTTTCAGCTTCAGCGACGGCGCGGCGCCCTGTTCCAATTTTTTCAGCGATATCGTTAATGGTGAGGTTTCGGCGTAATCTGGCTGTCCGTAAGTTAGCGCCCAGGCGCTTTAAAGTTTGCTCAATCGGATAGGGCGGAGCGGTTTAATGTGCTTTAAAAAGCAAGTTATCTCAATTAAAGTGCTTTTTAAAGCTAGCTGTATCATTTGGTTAGTGGTGTCACTTACGACGCATTTTTACAAGTGGTTAAAATTTACTGAATATACTCAAAGCGATTAGGTTTTCGGTTTATAGCGCAGAGGGATCTATGAGATTTAAACGTTGCGATTGAGAAAAACCGTAGGAATACTGCCCGTATTTCGAGGTTTTTCGATTGAGCAACGTTTAAAGATCGTAGATCAATGGGATGCTATAAACCGAAAACCTAATCGCTTTGAGTATAGTTACCCCTTTTAGGAGAATTTGCTCTCCGGTATTTTCACAAAAAACCATAAAGCTATTAATGAATAAAGGCTTTGCACGATAAACACTACTTTGAAGGCCGC
Source organism: uncultured Pseudomonadota bacterium (assembly GCA_963702315.1). Lineage (GTDB taxonomy): Bacteria > Pseudomonadota > Gammaproteobacteria > Coxiellales > Coxiellaceae > JAFEDN01. The sequence goes on along the minus strand of CAVPCA010000047.1, from coordinate 36,388 downwards.
TAAAGGGACATGATGCTGCAAATCATTCGGTCCGATGGTGGCGATCATTACCAGTGCTGCTAAAGCAATGGCGAAGCTGCCACTGACTTGAATAATTCCGCTGTAAACACTAATGCCTTGGCTAACATAAGGTTCCAAAAGATTTTCATAAGCTTGGGTATTCATTAAACTGGTTTGTACCGGTAGTAAAAAACCCATCAGCAATTGCTGAACAATGAGTAATACCGGCATTAATTTCACAGCTTGAAAATAAAAACTGCTAAAAATAATCATAATTAAAATAGTAGCGGTAATTAATAATCGTTTATTTTCGAATCGTTTAATTAATTTAGAAAGGCAGAACATACTGATCATAGTGCTAAAAATAACCGGAACCGTATAAAATCCTGAACGGATAGCGCTGAATCCATAACCCGCTTGCAACAGCAAAGGAATTAAAAAGGGGTGTGTAGCAGTGGTTAATCTAGACAAAAAACTGCTGACGGCGGCAGGCCCAAAATCTCCTTTATTAAATAAATTTAAACTAATTAAGGGGGTGGCAGAACGCTTAGCATGAGGAATATAAGCAATAATACTACCTACAGATAACATCAATAAAAAAAGTTTTAGATAACCACTGATTGTGGTATCCATCAACACATCGAGTAAACATAACATTGATCCTAGAGAGATACCGATAAATAAAAAGCCGGCAAAATCGAACTGAGAATGCAATTTTTCACGTATGAAAGGCATGTAGCGGTATATTAATAAATAAGCCAATAACCCTATAGGAATATTGATAAAGAAAATCCATCGCCAGTTGGCGTAAGTCGTCAAAGCCCCGCCGATCAACGGACCCATGAGCAATCCTAACAAAGTCATCACATTGATGCTCGTCATAGCTTTTATTCTTTCAACTCTTCCTGGAAAAACGCGCACAATAATTTGGGCCTACCGGCATTAAAAATGCCCCACCGGCTCCTTGCAACAAGCGAAAGATAATTAACAGGGGCAAATTAACGGATAATCCGCAAGCCAAAGAACTGCCGGTAAATAATACAATAGCAAATAACATAGAATGCTTTTCGCCGAAGCGGTCCGCCACCCAACCGCTGACGGGTATGAAAATGCCTAAAGATAGAAAATAAATCGTGAGAACTTCTTTTAACCGAATAGGAGAAACATGAAAACTGAGAGCAATTTGAGGTAAAGCGGTATTCAGTACGGTAGCATCCAGCATTTCCATTAACATGATTACCGCAATAACTATACTTAGAATTTTTTTATCTGACGGTGAAATACTGATTGGCATGTTTTGAATACCTTACTCCCGCTGGATTGTTTTTTCAACTAAGAACTCAGTTAACGCTACTGTTTTGCGCACCTCCTGTGCGCATGCGCAGATAAGGCTCTGTGTAAAAATAACTTATCTTTTTAGCATTCCATCTTGGACGCATCTTTGAAAGTTCACTCCTCAAGAAAACACTCATATAGAACGACTATACTCGTATTTTCTTTCGTCGTGAACTTTCAAATCTGCGTCCAATCTGGGCGCTAAAAAGATAAGTTATTTTTACACAGAGCCTAATCAGTTTTTGATTTGGTCTTGTAACTGGACATATTTTTTCAATTCATTGACATCAAGACCATGATGAAATAATTGGAATAAATCTTGAAAACTGGATGATCTATTTTTATCAAAAGGTAATACCATTATTTGACGATGACCTTTAGTAATAGGATGGATAAAGTCTGATTTAGAAACGAGTAAAAAGCCATATCTTAAATAATAGTTAATTAACTCATCTCGAACATGAAAAATACCTAAGTTCACATTTTTACGAAATTGGTCAACTATCATTGCTCTAAATAACAACAATCCTATGCGGCTTGTGCCCATAGTACGTCCAAGTGAACAAAAGCGGCCCCATTGAGATATATGGCCTGCATATTGCTGCAACAATATTTTAGGATAAAAGTCTTGACAGTCGAATTTTCCCTGAGTATCTCGAATGGCTCGTATGCAGGCTATTGGAGTTCCATTTCGATAGGTGCAATATAAGTCGGAATATTGATCTTCTTCATAACGAACTTCATTAATCGATTTATTATGGGTTTGGGCTCTAACCTTTAAAATATCATCATAAATATTGCTGCTAGTATTGGAGCAATAAACTTCTAAATGATGAGCGTCGAATTTTTTCTTCTGTTCTGGCGGTAATAAATCGTTAATGAATTCACCCAATAATTTTGATTTTTTAGTTGCTTTCATGTTTAAAATAATAGCACCCTTAACGAGGCATTAAAAAATATTTTATAAATCAATTGCATATACTCGGAGATTGCAAATAAAAATGGCGTCATTGGGCGTTAATGGCTCACTGAAGTTCATTTTTCCATTCTCGTAAATGATGAAAAATCTCTATGGGATCTGATAACGCTTTACCAAAATATTTTGATACATTGGCTTTAATTTCAGCCACTTTGCAGCGAAGAAAGGGATTGACTTTTCTTTCCTCTTCCAAAATGCTTGGCAGCGTGCAACCATGATCCTGGAAAGATTTTGTAGCGTTGATTAGCTTGATTTGAAGATTTTTATTAGTGGGTTCCACCAATTGTGCAAACTTTAAATTGGCCAAAGTATATTCGTGACCACAGTAAATTTTAGTTGCATCGTCTAGCTGGCTGAGCTTATTTAATGAATGATACATTTGTGCAGCAGTCCCTTCAAAGATTTTCCCACAACCCACACTAAATAAAGTGTCGCCACAAAATAAATTATCGTTGATAAGATATGCGACATGATCCAGGGTATGACCTGGAATTTCTAATACTTTTGCGCTTGCAGAAAAACAATTGAATGTTTCTCCCTCTCGGACCGGTCGGTTTATGTAGGGAATAGCACTTTTATCGGAACCGTAGATTAAAGTATCAGGGTAATAATCAAGCAATTTGGCAACACCCCCAGTATGATCATGATGGTGATGCGTAATCAGAATCCCTTTTAATTTAAGTTGATCTTTTTTTAAAGCCGCTAATGCTTTTTCTGATTCTCCAGGATCAACTAACCAAGCATTTGAGGAATGCCTATCAGTAATCATCCAGATATAATTGTCTTTTAACGCAGGAATGGGCTTAATTTGCATTATGAAATCCTAATCATCCAATCCCTCTCCATTCAGAATTTTTTGACATAAACTCACTCTAATTTGAACATGCGCAATTTTTGCACTTGCTTGATAGTCAATTATAATATTTTTATGGCATAATTCCATAGCATCATTCTAAATTATGGAGTCTCACTTAAATGAAAACGAAAATTATTGCCATAGAAAGCGAACCTGGCCCAGAAAAATCGGCATTAAGACAACAATCGACCAAAATCAGTTTTCCTTTGGCAGCCGCTGATCAGCAATTAATTGCTGAAATGAAGGAAATAATGTTTGCGCTTGGCGGCGTTGGGCTTGCTGCGCCTCAGATAGGCATCGCTAGAAATATTGCAGTTATCTATATTCCAGAAAGCGCTGCACTGCTCCGGGATAATGTACAAGAAATGCCAATGCATGTTATCATTAATGCGACATACGAACCCATTGAGAGCAAAGCTATGTATAGCGATTTCGAAGCCTGCTACTCGGTACAAAGCGTTATGGGAAAAGTACCAAGGTATAATGCCATAAATTTAAGGCATCAGGATGAAACGGGTAAAGAAATCACCAAAATAGAACAAGGATTTTATGCACGAGTTTTGCAACATGAAATTGACCATTTAAATGGCTTACTGATAACGGATAGATTAACTCCAGAATGTCTGCAAGGCACACACGAAGAAATGTTAAAAATCAGGCGCAGAGAACTCCCTCCTGAAAAAAGAAAGCTGTTTGATAATCTCCTCAAACAAAAAAGCCTAGCGAAAGAAACTGAATAGCACAATTATGCTTGAGTTAAAACCGCGCGAAACCTTACTTGGCCACTCAACATTTTATCAAACAATGATTTAGCAAGGATGTATCATGGTTCCTCTAAAACGATTTTTGAAATATATTTGGATTCGAACTCTAAAAATTGATATTCTTACTTTATTCATTTCTTTGATTACCATTGCATTTATCTGCGTGATTACGTATTCGTATATTAAAAATTATTACGGCATCCTCTCATTTTCTAAAACCATCATGAAGATAAACTCCAACGCCATTATTGAGGATATCCGCGACATCCAAAAGGACACACAAGAAGTTTTAGAAGCGAGCGAGGGCGTTTTCCTGAACAATAAAAATTTCTCCTTTGATGACCAACAAACTCAGTTTTACTTGTTAAGTGTCTTAAAAATAAATCCCAATATTTCTTCATTTTTTATTGCTTTTCCATCAGGAGAACGCATTTTAGTCAAAAAAATAACATCTTCGAGTCAAACGACTTTTGTTACCCAACCGCAAAAGCCATTGCCTGCAGGCACAGTTTATTGCCTTAAAATCACTCATCCAGGTATTAACCCTTATCCTGAAGTATGGTATTACACAGATCGCACCTTTAATACCTTGGCGCAAGAAAAATTTACTCAGCCGACAGTTATTATTTTTGGTAGGCCTTGGTACACCGGAGCACTCAGCACGCAAAAGATTTTTTGGTCGGAACCCTACCACTATCTGATTACCAACGATCTGGGTATCACCGCCAGCAAAGCCATTCACGGGGCAAATAATCAATGGGTGGCGATTGTTGGCGTTGACCTTTCATTTTTACAATTATCGGAATTTCTCAAACACGAAACCATCGGGAAATCCGGCCTCACCTTTATTACAAATCCTCAGGGTGATATTCTTGTTTCCCCAAAAATCGTTCCGAAAAATTCGAAAATTTCTGTAGCCGTTGTACATAAAGCAGTTGCTTTTTATCAAAAATCCGCTAAAAAGAATTTTTCTTTTACGGACGGTTCTTACCGGTTTTTAAGCTATATCGGCGTCTTGCCTTCAATTTTTGGCAGGCATTGGTTAATCGTAACGGTGGTTCCTTTCTCAGAATTTTTTTCTAAATTAATTGCGACGCAATTGCAAGTTATTGCCATCTCTATATTTATTCTTTTGACCTCTATTCTTATTATTTATTATTTTTCCAAACGAATTTCCAATCCTATCACCACACTATCTAGAGAAATCGATAAAATCACCAACCTTGATCTTTCTTCGCGACGCAGAGTCTATTCACATATTGTAGAAATTAGAATGATGGATGCATCGATTGCGGCCATGCGCTCAGCCATTCGATCTTTTTCCAGATACGTGCCTAAAGAAATTGTCAAACAATTATTAGCGCAAAAAAAAGATATTACTTTACACGTCGAAAAGAAAAGATTAACTATTTTATTTACCGATATCCAAGATTTTACCGGCATCGCCGAAAAAGAACCCTTAAATTTACTGATGTCATTATTAAATGAATACTTCGATGGCCTATCTAAAATCATCCTCGATAATCAAGGCACCATCGACAAATATATCGGCGACAGCATTATGGCGTTTTGGGGCGCACCGAATGCAAATCCTCATCACGCTATTTTTGCTTGTAAAACCGCATTAAAATGCCAAGCCTTTTCTGAGGGGTTTAATCATCGTTGCCGCGAACAAGGCAAGCCGGAATTGAACACGCGTTTTGGCATCAGCAGCGGCACGGTGGTGGTGGGTAACATCGGCACCGAAGAAAGAATGAATTACACCGTGATTGGTGATGCCGTAAACACGGCCGCGCGTTTACAAGTGACCGATAAAATTTATCATGTTTCCATTATTATCAGCGAAGAAGTCTACTTACAAACTGCTGATGAGTTTTTAGTTCGTCCACTCGATACAATTGAAGTTAAAGGCAAACACAAAAAAATAAAAATATACGAACTCGTGGCTTGGTTACACGAGGATCTTGAAATCGGCGCCACCGTAACCCAAAAAGAATTATGTGCGGCATTTACTGCAGCTTATGAAAAATATGTCGAAGGCGATTTCGCCGCTGCTAAAAAGCTGTTTCAAGCAATACTGGAAAAATTTCCCAATGATTTCCCCACTCGGTTTTATTTAGATGCAAAACTATGAATACAAGATTCATCCCAACTCTTCTAAGCTTAACCGCCGGCAGCGTGGACGTGATTAGCTTTTTGGCATTAAATGGTTTGTTTGTTTCACATATTACTGGAAACTTAGTGATATTGGCCGTTCACATTGTGAATGCCGGTGAAGCGCCGCTCGCACTGGTGCTTTCCGTGCCAATCTTCGTGCTTGTTTTAGCCCTCACAAAATATTGTGCGCATAAACTAGCAGAAAAAAATTTTAACACATTGAAAATTTTGTTATTGATTCAATTCCTGTTTTTATTAGGCTATTTATTCATTGGAATTAATCTACATAAACCGATTCATTCAACCACTGTCATGGCGATCATCGCCGGAATGTTAGGTGTTTCCGCCATGGCTGTGCAAAATGCGTTAGTACAAATATCACTGAAAGGAGTTTCTGCAACAGCTGTGATGACAACGAACGTTACGCGTTTCGTTATGGATGCGACGGAAGCCATCATCAATACAGCCAATCCAGAAACCGTTGAGGCTAAAAAACGCGCCCTAAATATTTTACCCGTCATTATCGGTTTTATTGTTGGCTGCGCTTTTGGCGCTTTGTTGGAGGCTCGTTTTGGGTTTATTGCACTCGCATTACCCGTAACCACTGGTTTTTTAACACTTTTATGTGGTCTGCTATAGTTTGTTTTGATCCCCCATCGTGATAGATGCTATAATTATAATATGAATAAATAACCACAAGGAGAATAAACCATGCAAATCAAAGAAGTTATGTCCAAAAAACCTCATTGTTTAACTCCTAATACATTGGTTAAACAGGCGGCTGCAGACATGTTAAAAAAAGACTTTGGATTTCTTCCTGTCTGCGAGAACGATAAAATATTCGGTATAGTTACCGATCGTGATATTGCAATCCGCGCTTTCACCTCAAAGAAAGAAGCGGATCAAATCACTTTAAGTGACATTATGTCGAAAAAAGTGGTAACTTGCCATGAAAATGATAATGTGGAAGAAGCCGTAAAACTAATGAAAGATAAAAAGGTACGTCGACTAATTGTATTGGATCTCCGGGACAAGGTTGCCGGCGTAGTTTCGCTGGGGGATATCGCCACCAAATGTGACAATCCTAATATGAATCATGAAGTATTACATGCAGTTTCTGAAAAATCGCATTAAATAAAATATTTTCAGTTCGGTGACACCCGCTTACTCAAGCAGGTGTCACTTACTCAAGCAGGTGTCACTGATGACACAAAAATTAAAAAATAAATAAAAACAATGAACTAGATATTAGAATGTGTTACGCCTGACACTGCGGAATCATAGGACATTCAAACAGTGGTAAATGATTATGTCATGACATCAGGCTGCCTTCACATTTGTTTCGATGAGTGTCAGACATAACATTTTCAGAAAGCTATTCTATTGTTTTAAATTGTTTTTTAATTTTTGCGTCATCAGTGACACCGCTATCAAAAACTGATATTGTTTGCAGCTTATAATCAATTTAAGTATTCAGGTTTATGTCTGTCGTTTCTGAAAAAATCGCTCCTAAGGCCGGTTGGATTTTATTTGCGGTTAGTATCTTGGGGATTATGATCCAGGTGGATTATACCGCAGTAAATGTTGCCTTGGTGGATATTGCGCACAGTGTTCACTCTAATCTCGATACGATTCAATGGGTGTTAAGCGCTTATGTGTTGGCCTGGGGCGCTTTGGTGCTAGCGGCGGGCCGCTGCGCAGATCTTTATGGAAAGCGGCGCACTTTTTTAATCGGCACTGTTTTATTTATGCTGGGATCGGGGATGACGGGAGCGGCAACCTCAAGCTGGTTTTTAATTTTAGGCCGGGTGGTCCAGGGTATCGGCGGTGCTTTATTCTTGCCAGGTTTATACACCCTTGTTTTCACCAATTTTCCCGAACATAAACGTGGTTTTGCTATGGGTGTTTTAAGCGCCGCCATTGCACTTGGCATGGCGATTGGCCCCACTTTTGGTGGATTAATTGTTAAGGTATTGAGTTGGCGGTGGATTTTTTTCTTAAATATACCGCTCGGTATCCCTGTCATTGCGATTATTTTATGGGCCGTGGAAAAAGAACCCTGGCGTTTAAGTCAAGAATCAATGGATTTTATCGGCGCTTTTCTTATCGCTTTGCTGCTCTTTATCTTTATGTTTGCTTTAGACCGCGTCAGCCAATGGAGCATCCTTTCATTTCCTTTTATCAGCTGTTTGGCGGTAACTCTTATTTTACTCATTATGTTTGTATTATATGAAAGGAAACAGAAACATCCTTTAGTACAATTGGCCATGTTTGCCAATCGCACCTATTTAGGGTGCATACTCATTTATATTTTTGTCGGGATGAATTTTGCGTCCATTTTAATCATGGGCGGGCTCTATTTACAAAATGCATTAGCTTATTCTTCATTTAAAACGGGTTTTGTTTTTCTGGTGATGACGGCTAGTTTTGCGCTGCTTTCTGTATTCAGCGGCAAATTAACGGATAAAATTGGCCCAAAAACACCGGTATTGCTCGGCCAAATTTTTATTATTGCCAGCTTTATCACTTTTATCTACGCCAATGAGCATAGTTCAATCTGGGTCCCCATCATTGCGTTGATTCTCGCCGGCAATGGTTTTGGTTTGGTATTTCCGGCGTTGAATAACACCATGTTAAAAAGTGTGCCGCAAAATTTATTAAGCACGGCATCCAGTGCTTTTGCCATGTTTGGCTGTATCGGCAACACCATTGGTTTAATTGTCAGCTCGGTATTTATTGTCACGATTGGGCAAAGACATTTATTCCATCACCTGGCGCAAAAACTGGTTTTAACAACGAATCAAGCTTCTTTATTGCGTAGTGTTATCAGCAGTACACACTATCAAGCTTCCCAACTCAACGGCTTTTCTGCCGATCAAACCGATTTTCTAATGCAGCAACTGCGCCAAGCCTTTGTCCATGCCATGCACTTTAGCGTTTGGATGCTCTCCATTTTGACCCTGATCAGCATCATTTTCGTATTTGCCTTTATCCATATTAAACCCAAGAAAAACTTCGAAACCAGTCAAATTCATATTATTTAAAAGCGTATGAAAGACAGTATTAAAAATTATGGGAAATCTTCGTTACAAAGATTATTATACTCAAAGCGCTCCGCTCCTATTGTTGAACTTCTTACGTCACACTAGGTTATAAACTAGTGCATTAATTGAGGAGCTTTATTGCTGGATGGTTTTTGGTTCTAAAAGCGATGATTCTTGTACCTTCCATCCCGGCATGTTCTAGTTATCTGTTAAATTCCGTAATAGGGAATTGGATTGATTTAGCTTTTCTTTATTAGAGATGGATATCATATTTATGATATTCAAGAAACTTTAATGGAGATTAAATCAGTATGAATAGGTTGAAAAATTATACATCCAGGTGTATTTTAACTAATTTATCCATTATCAATAGAAGTCAGGAGGAATTTCCTGACTTAGGAAAAAATAATATGACAAAAATAAACCAAGAAGTTATTACGGATAATAGTTTTACTGAATTATTATTTTATAAGACGCCTAGTGGTAGAGTGAAAGTCGAAGTTTTTTTGCGCGATGAAACAATCTGGTTAACTCAAGCAAGAATCGGTGAGCTTTTTGGTGTTGATAGAACCGTTGTGACGAAACATCTGCAAAATATTTATTTTGAAGGTGAATTGGATAAAAGTCGAACAAGTGCAAAAATTGCACTTGTTCAAAATGAGGGCAATCGAGCGGTAACCAGAGAAATTGAATATTATAATCTGGATGCTATTCTCTCTGTTGGTTATCGAGTCAATAGTTCTCAGGCAACTCATTTCCGTATTTGGGCAACAGAAAGATTAAAAGAATACCTTATCAAAGGCTTTACTATGGATGACGAGCGTCTGAAAGACCCACGTCGTATTTTTGGTACCGATTACTTTGAAGAACAGCTCGCCCGAATACGTGATATTCGCGCGAGCGAAAGGCGAATGTACCAAAAAATTACTGATATTTATATCCAATGCAGTGCGGATTACTCTCCTGGCAGCGATATCACTAAGCAATTTTTTGCAACAGTACAGAATAAATTGCATTTTGCAATTACCGGTAAAACCGCAGCGGAAATTATTCATCAACGAGTGGATAGCAAAAAACCAAATATGGGGCTGACCACATGGAAGAATTCACCTGAAGGCGCAATCCGCGAATCGGATGTTGTCATTGCTAAAAATTATTTAAACGCAAAAGAGCTAGAACATTTAAATAGGATTGTCACTATGTACCTCGATTACGCAGAACTGCAAGCTGAACGTGGTATTGCTATGTATATGAGAGACTGGGTAAAAAAATTAGATGCTTTTTTAAAATTTAACGAACATCAAATATTAAATGATGCGGGGAAAATCAGTCATGATGTTGCTGAAGCGCTCGCGATTAAGGAATACGAAATTTATAAAAAGCAACTTGATCAATTGATTGAGAGTGATTTTGATAGAGTGGTGAAGAAATTATTAGAAGAGAGAAAAAGTGGTTCTTCATCTACCCCGGATGAAAAAGGGAAAACCGATGATTGAGAAGTGGCACGCTAGTCCACGTGATTTACAGAAATTAATGCTGATTTAGATAAAGTAAGTGCGAAGATTGAGCAATTACTGTAAGAGGTGCATTCATGAGTCAGTCAGTAGTACAGAGTAATGATTTTGCTGAAGTCATTCAATTAATTGAAGCTGCTCGCAAACGAGCTTACCAAGCAATCAATAAAACCCTTATCGAGCTTTATTGGCAGGTGGGTGAGTATAATTAGCCATAAACTAAAAGCGGCAGAGTGGGGTGATGGCGTGGTTGATCAACTGGCACAGTATTTGGCGCTGACCCAACCCAATTTTCGGGGATTCACTCGCGCTAACTTATTCCGAATGCGCCAATTTTATGAAACTTATCAACAGGATGAAAAAGTCGCACCACTGGTGCGACAATTACCCTGGACACATAATTTAATTATTCTTAGCCAAAGCAAGCGACCAGAGGAGCGCGAGTTTTATCTTAAAATGGCTATTCAAGAAAAGTGGAGTAAGCGGGAATTGGAGCGCCAGCTAAATGTCGCTCTGTTTGAACGGGTGGTATTAAATCCTGTAAAAGTGTCATTAGCGGTGTAAACGTTTAGGGAATTCCATCTTTTAAAGTTTAAAAATTTCGTCGAAACTATATTTTTGAAATTAAATTTAAGGAGATATAGTGATGAAGTTAGAATCAGAGCGCCAGATACATTGGCAAAAATTAATTGAAGCACAGGCTCAAAGTGGCTTGTCCCGCCGGGAGTTTTGCGAACGCAATCAAATTGTATTGTCGCAGTTTAGTTATCATTGTTTAGCTTTGAAGAAAAGGCAGCAGAAAAAGTTAGCGGGTATGGGTGATGTTATTCCCGTTCATTTGCGTCCAGAACCGATGGCGTCAAGGAATAATGAACTCAAAGTGTTACTGCCTAATGGACTCCAGTTGCTATTGCCTTATAGCGAATACAGTCAACTGAAACGCTGGATGGAGGTAATACGATCATGCTGATTCCAAACGATGTGAAGATTTATTTTTATCTATCCCCCGTCGACATGCGAAAATCCATCGATACACTGTGTATATTGATTGCCGATGTTTTAAAGATGAATCCCGCTTGTGGTCATCTCTTTTTGTTTCGTAGCCGCAGCGGCAATAAAATTAAAGCCCTATACTATCAGCCTAATTGTTTTACTTTGTGGTATCGGCGATTGGAAAAAGGCCGATTTGTTTTCCCCAGGAATCAAGACGGACAAATAGAAATGACCCCGGAACATTTCCACTGGCTGTTGGCCAGTGATAAATTTTCCAGGTTGGAAGTGAGTGAAGCAAAGTTCGAAAATTATATTTAAAAAAATAAAAAAAGTGAAAAAAATAGCTGAAATTTACGTTGAAATTTGTTAGGATAGCACTGTGAAAATAGATATTAAAAAATTGCCAGATTCTCTGGAATTATTGCAAAAAATTGTTATTGATTTGCAGATTGAATTAACGAGCTATAAAGAAAAATATGCTCGCTTGATAGAAGACCTGCGCCTTGCCCGGCAACAACGTTTTGCCCCTTCATCCGAAAAAAATATATGGCAACCCGATATGTTTGATGAAGCGGGTGTTGAACTGACCGATGAACTGAAAGCCCAAATCGAAGAGTCGACCGAAACTAAAAATAAGGAACCTAAAAATCGTCCGGTGCGCCGATCCCTCCCGAAAGATTTTCCAAGGGAGCGGATCGTGTACGATATTCCAGAATCCGAAAAAATTTGTGCTTGTGGGCGCTCACTTAGTCCAGATTGGAGAAGAGATGAGCGAGCAACTTAAATATATACCGGCGACATTGTCCGTGGTTCAACATGTGCGGCCTAAATATGCCTGCAAGCCTTGTCAAGAGAACGTAAAGATTGCCGCTATGCCGGTGTTATTGTTGCCTAAAAGTATCGCCACGCCCGAACTGATCGCCCACACGATCGTGACCAAATACACAGACCACGTCCCGCTATACCGGCAGGAAGCGATCTGGCAGCGCTTGGAGGTAGACCTTGTGCGCAGTAGCCTGTGTGCCTGGGTACTCAAAACGGCTGAACTTTGCGCGCCGCTGGTGCGCTGCTCACGGCAGTTGATCCTCCAAAGTGGTTACATCCAAGCGGATGAAACGACCTTACAGGTCTTAGAAGAAGTGGGTCGATCTAATACGAATAAATCCTATATGTGGGTTTATCGAGGCGGTGACCGGGATAAACCGAGTTTAGTCTTTATGTATGAAGAAACACGGGGCGGTTACCATGCCCGAGAGTTTTTAAGTGGATTTAAAGGCTATTTGCAGAGCGATGCTTACTCGGGTTATCACTGGGTAGAGAAGACTGAAGATATTTGTTCCGTGAAATGCTTTGCGCATGCTCGACGTTATTTTGCTGATTGCGCTAAATTATCGAAGAAACCGGGTTTAGCTGCCAAAGCACTGGAATTTTTTAGAAGGTTATATGCGCTTGAAAAGCGAGCGCGGGAAGCCGATCTTTCTGCCCAAGGCAGATATGAGCTGAGAGAAAAACAAGCGCCACCCATCTTGGCTGAATTTAAGCAATGGTTGGAAGAGTATCTACCCAAGGTCCCGCCGCGACAGAAGTTAGGCCAGGCGATTCAATACGCCCTGAACAACTGGAAAGAACTGAATCATTACCTGAAAGATGGTCGAATCGAGATCGATAATAATTTAGTGGAGAATGCCATACGACCTTTTGCCATTGGTAGGAAAAACTGGTTATTTTGCGGCAGTCCCCGAGGCGCTCAGGCGGGCGCTATTTTGTATTCGCTGCTGGAAACTTGCAAGGCTAATGGGATCGAGCCTTATCGCTATTTTGTTGCCATGCTTCATCGCATCCGCTTATGCACCACTGATGAAGATTATCGCCAACTACTTCCGCAATTTATCCAACTTTAATTTAAATCGGATATGGCGTTTACCAAACGCTTACTTAGCGGTGACACAAACTCACCCTGAAGCTCTAAATATTTTTAAAGATAGCTATTTAGTAGAATTCCTAGATTTGCCTGAAAGTCATAGCGAAGCTGATTTACATCAAGGCTTGTTAGCCAAGCTTAAACAATTCCTATTAGAGCTGGGCCGTGATTTTTGCTTCGTCGGAAGTCAATATCCTATCCAGGTAGGCAAGCGCGATTTTGCTCTAGACTTATTATTTTTTCACCGTGGATTAAATGCTTTAGTGGTAATCGATATCTTATGTGGTGCACCACATAATAAATCATATGTTGCCAAGCCTTACTGATAAAGTTTCATATATGCGTAAACCTAAAGCATAAGTAAGGATGAGAACAACTCGCACCATATAAGGAGAGACATGACTTTTATTTTTTTGATAATTGAGCGCGGTTTCAAAAAGTAGTTTTAATTCCTTTGGAGAATAAATATACGGAATAAAAGGTGGTGGTAAGGTATTGCAATGAGGAAAAGACAGGTCATACCTGTAATCTAGCTATCAGTGTTCATGATAATAATATTTTTAATAGTCTCATGATGATGGCTCCAAGCCTCGTAAACGCTTTTTGCCCATTCACGGATAATTTTTAGATGTTCTTCTGCTGTTTTTGCTTTAATCACGTCTTGCACTGTTAACCAATGAGGATTCATGGGTGGAGTCAACCAATCAAAGTTTCGCTTTTTTTTCAGAATTTCACGCATAATGTAGATCACAAATTGCGCCGGTTTTTTTTCTGCTATTGAAAGATGTAGTGCAAATAAATGAATATTGACTGATTGGACTGCATTGCGTTCTTTAGGATTTCCTGGATGGCTGTACCCCGTAGCTATCTACGGTAAGGCGATGTGCCTTAAAATAATCGGGATCCTGAAATTCTTTAACAAAAATTTGATTGCAAACCGACCAACATCCTGTGGATGCGCCACGATAACGGTCAGTTCCCATAGTCGATGGCGTAAAAAAAGCATGACATCCGGGGCATTGCTCTAGTTTCGATGGATTATTCATGGTGACCACTCTGTATTTAGATATATTGGAGGCCGTCAGGTAGTGACCCGTTATCAAAAATAGGTTGGATATCATAGATAGCAGGCTCAATAATAGCAGGAGAATTTTACTAATAAAACCTCATAATTTTGTAAATCAAGCCTATTATGCGAGGGTTTTGTCTTAATTGCAAAAAAATCCGAGAAAAATTAACTAGTTAATTGTGTTAAATTTGAAATTTATGCCCCAAATAAGATAGATTATGAATCTATATTTGTAGATAACCAGCCATATTTTGAAGATGAGATACCCTTAATTCCAAAGGAAAGTAAATCGTATTTGATCAATGTAAATTCTCTTGATGTCATCTCTTTTTCTGAGCGGATCGCCCTTTAGAAAAAAAATTCTCATACATCCAAAGTCAGCGCAGATTAATTTAGTAGCTGTTCAAAACAACCAAATTGTTGGTTTTTGCGATGCAGGGGTAGCTTTTATTTTTCTATATAACCAAGAAAAAACCCCTCAAATTTTAGCTGAATAGTTCAAGAAAGTAAAACGCATCCGATGGCGTCAAGTCTTGAATTGTGAGGATTGGAATGCTCGCGATTCATAACTCAGGATTTGACCCTTGTTATCCTGATCAAAAATATATAAAGAAATTACTTGTTCAAAAAACCTTGAACTAATTCCTTTAGAGCTTATTGACTATTCTCGATTAAGAGTGGTAGTGGGTTGTATTTCGAGAGTTAACCGTTTTTCATTGCCGAAATTTCTTATGGTCACATTCAGATAGTGATGAAGTTAAAAGGAGCTATTTGCCAGTGAATAATTGGAGTCAATTTATTCAAATAAACCCAAAATAAACCCGTAAAGCAGATAAATATGAAACTTATCTTTTAAAATCAAATACTTAAATTTGGAGGCGGCGGGAATTTAATTTAATAGATAATATATTGATTTATATCATAAATTTTATTTCATTTTTTGGCAGATACCCCAAAAGATACCACTAAAATTTTGGTACTTAAAAAAGAATTGAACCAGCGTCCATTACTACGGTTTACCTGTAACCAAGAGCGGATCAGGATGAGTTTCCTGAGCTGTGAGGCAGCACTTTTCTAACATATTTTTGATCAATCTGGAATGTACGGAGTTGTTCCATAGTCAATATAAGCGATTGAATAATAATATTTTTGATTAAAAGTTATTTTATTATCGTCTCATTATGTTCGCTGTTCGAGAACAGCGAACGTTTTGCCTGTAGACAACCGCGGCACCGGGATTTATGAGATATTTTCTCTCAATTATTGACTTTATTTATTAATTTTGCTAATATACTAGTTGTTTTCGTGATTTATTCTCTTTATCATGGGGTGATCAATATGATTATTCGTTTCTCGGTCGAAAATTGGATGTCTTTTAAGAATCGGGTATGTTTTTCTATGGTTGCAAGCCAAGAACATCAGCATAAAGAGCGTGTACCTGAAGTTAATAAATATCATATGAGAGTATTGCCGATTGCTACTATCTATGGGGGCAATGCATCCGGGAAAACCAATTTTTTCAAGGCGCTGAGCTTTGCAAAAGGATTAGTAGTGAAGGGAACGCAGCCTGACAGTCTAATTTCATGTGAGCCATTCCGTTTAGATAGAAATGTCGAAAAACCCTCCCATTTTTCCTTTGAGCTTCTTATCGAAGAGAATGTTTATGAATATAGCTTTGCCGTCACTAGAAAAGCTGTACTTGAAGAAAAGCTTGTACAAATTAAGAGTAGTAGTGAAAAAGTTTTGTATCATCGTCATGAAGGTAAGCCAAATTTTGATTCTTCTTTGCAGAAGGATCAATTTTTGGAATTTGCCTTTCAAGGAACCCGAGATAATCAATTATTTCTAACGAACTCAGTTTCTCAGAAAGTAGAAAATTTTCGACCGATATATAATTGGTTCAAAGATACGCTTAAATTGATTGCCCCTGATTCAAGATTTGGATTATTCGAACAATTTTTGGATGAAGAAAATTCTCTCTACGCAACTATGAATGAAATGTTGCCTCAACTTGATACTGGTATCGTTCGTTTAGGAGGTGAAAAAATCCCTTTTGATAATATGCCAATTCCTGAATCATTGAAGACAAAACTCCAAGAAGAGGTAAAAGAAGGGATGACTGTTAGACTGATGAATGAACCGATGAACGAACGTTTTGCTATCACCAGAAAGCACGGTGAATTAATTGCTAAGAAACTTTTTACCTATCACCCAAAATCAGATGGAACAGAAGTGAAGTTTGAGATGAGGCAAGAGTCTGATGGATCGCAGCGCATTATTGATTTGCTTCCAGAATTTCTGGATATTTCTACTGCCGGCTCGAAAAAAGTGTATGTGATTGACGAACTTGATCGTAGCTTACACACACATTTAACTCGGCGTCTGATTGAGGGATATTTAGCCACTTGCTGCTCGCAAAGCCGAGCCCAATTGTTAATGACAACACATGATGTCCTGCTGATGGATCAACAGCTACTTCGTCGCGATGAAATGTGGGTGGCAGAAAGAGATGCTTCGGGCATTTCTAATTTGTTTTCCTTCAGTGAATTTAAAGATGTTCGTTATGACAAAGATATTCGAAAAAGTTATCTTCAAGGTCGTTTAGGTGGAGTTCCTCGACTTTTATTCGACTATCATTTTATGAGCAGTCTTATGTTAATCGAGAAAAATAAAAGGAAAAATCAGTAATGTTCAAAAGAAGGAAATTTTATCGTCCGCTTGGTCAACAGCCATATAAGAAATTATTTATAATCGCAGTTGAAGGTAATAAAACGGAATTTCAGTACTTTAACCACTTAAAGACTCTAGAAAATGTAAGGTCAATTATTTGCATTAAATGTTTAAAGAGTAATCATAAAAGCTCCCCTACTCAAGTTTTAAAAAGAATGTTGAAATGCCTTAAACAAGAGTCTTTGAAGAAATCTGATGAAGCATGGATCGTTGTTGATAAAGATGATTGGACTAATGAACAGTTAAAAAAGCTCTACGATTGGTCTTTAAGTTCCAAAAGTTATGGTTTTGCTCTTAGTAACCCAAAATTTGAATATTGGTTAATTCTTCATTTTGAAGATGGAAGCGACATTACTACCTCTCAACAATTTATTACTCGGTTAACTAAATTTTTTCCTAATTATAACAAAGGAATTGACTTTAAAAAAATAACCCAAGTGAAAATATATGATGCTATACGCCATGCGAAACTTCGTGATAATCCGCCTTGTGTGGATTGGCCTCGTATCTTTGGAGTTACTACTGTTTACAAAGTGGTTGCCAGGATTCTTGGGATTAAATGTTAAATTATTAACAATGCGAGAGTGTTTTTTTAACCCAATTCGACCTAAGGAGAAAATAAAAAGATGTTTAATAAAATAATAAATTCGTTCTTTGCTCATATATGTGATCATATAATTGGATATATTATAAGTTTAATTGCAAGCGGCGGAGGAGGAATCATATGGTATTTGAAAAAAAATATTGAAGATTTAATAATTTTTCATACTAGCATTGTATTTTCGTTTATAGTAGTTATTTTTATTTGTTTAATGATGTCAATTTTTTTTCATCTGAAGTCTTATCTTCTTGCTCGAAAAAAAATAGTTAATCGAATCGCTGTTGATAGAAACGGTGAATGTTATTGTCCTTTGTGCTTTAAGTATCTAAATATAAAGCAAGATCCTAAATACCCAGGACAATCTGGTTTTTTTTGCGAACATTGCAATTGTATGCATTATCCTTATCTAGAGAATGGGAAATTTATAGGTGCTCCCCAATTTTATAATTTTCAAAAAGAAAATCCACAAAGTGTTGTCAATTCTGAAATAGTACAGTCTAAGCTCGCAAAAGAATTAAAAGAATTGGGGTTGCTTAAAACCTAAAGTCCTACAGTTAGCTTAGTAATACAACGTTCTTGCGCGGCCACCAATATAAGCTCCAGCAATAGAAGGTCGGCTGTGGCCAGCGACCTCGGCCACTTCTTGGCGAGCTATTTGATCTAATTGTAAATTTTCTGCATAATTTTCTTTATCGTCTTTTGCTTTAATAGGGCTAGTCTTGCCAGTAATGTTTTGGTAAATTTCATTTAGCCGTTCATGACGTAAGCCGTGACTGGTAACGCCATCTTTACGGCTGATGCTGTGCTGATGACAAACATAATAATAATGGTTTTTCCATTGCTTGAAATTGTAGGTTTCTGGAATTAGAGAATTTCTTTTATTAATGATTAATGTCTTTGCGCGTTGCAAAACATCGCGTTGATAATCGGTTTCAATCGGAATAACTCGATCTCTGCCGCCCTTGGTTCCCCAATTTACCGCTAAGTAAACACCTTTGTCGGCGGTGTGGATTTTAAGCAATGCGGCTTCGCGCATTCGTAAACCAAAAGCGCGCTGCAATTCTAGTTGCATGGCAACATGCTGACCTTGGGTGCGTAAAGCTATTAAAATGTCCGTTAAATTCTTTTCTTGGCCGCTCCAGGTTTTATCCGTTTGTGCTACGCAATGACGTTTGACATTTTCAGGGTTTTTAACGTAATTTTCAGAGCCAAGAATCATTCCACGTTTACCAATCCATTCCGAGAAAGTCCTAAATACGCTGATGCGGTTTTGAATTGTCGAAGCTGATAATCCTCGGTTTTCCCAGGCATTTGCTAACGCGCGAATGTGCCGCTCTTTAAATTCACGAACATCGTTTAAATGATATTTTAGTGCGTGAAGTTCCTTAAATCCTCGCCAGAGTGTTTCTTGCCGGGCTGACTGTGTAGCAAAGCCCACTGCTTTGCCGCCACGTGCGGCAGCTTTATTATGTTTTTCTAGCACGTCATTCAAAGTGGTTTTCCAAGACATTTTTTCTCCTTATCTCAATTTCATTTGTTTGCTCAAATTATTCGGCCATACGTGAGTGTTGACTGATACTATCTACAACGACGTTTCCGCCACGGCAGAAGTCCGGTGATTAAACCGGCAGCGCAGAAGTGCGCCGATCAACTTATCCCATTCGGGATTTTGAATCAGAAAGAGAGCTTTTCGTGGCCATCACGAAACCTTTCTGTCATACGCTAAATTCACAGGCAATGTACGGCGAGGTACACCATTTCAACGTTTGCTATATTCAGAACGAATAAAACCTTTAAGCAAAACGACAGTGAATGAACAGGGCGGGGGTTCAGCGCGTACGAAAACATATTCTCAAGACATGAAATCAACTGCTTGACTCCATGGCCATTGAATTTTTGCGCGAATCTCTTTTAGGTTTAGAAGAGAAGCTATCTTTTACGGCGCGCAATGCGCGTCCAAAAGATCGCCAATGGAGACCATTTCTGGAACTTGCCAGAAACAGGAATGACTCATCCTCTTTTTGCATATTAGAAGAGTTTCAAAAACAGTCTTGGCTATAAAATAGCCGTGATTACAAATTGATGATTAACATCCAAAGACTAAAAAATAACGTTGCCTGCAAAAGTAGGCTAATTTTTCGATGTTATTAATCATTCGCTCAAATTGTTTAGATGTGAACGATTGATTCAAATGATGAGTGTACTCAAAGAAGAGTAAACACGCTGCGACAATCTCCAAGAAGATTGCGACCAAGACTCTCATCGCAGCTTTCTCAGTCTTCCTGTCATTTTAATCCAGACAGGGAAGGAACATGCGAAGAAGCATATCATCTTTTTAAACAAAATACACTGTAAAAATCGAGAAAAATTTAAAAATTAGCTATTCCACTTTTTGCTCACACCTAAGTTTCACAGTTGAATTTTTAGAAATAAATTTTATTTTTCAATCAGTTAGATGTGCCGTTTCGGCACTCTCTGTTGACTCGGCGTCAACAGAGAGTGCCTAAATTTGGGAAGCTCCGCCTCCCAAACCCTCCGTCCTCGACCGGGAGCAGGGTTTGGCATGGGGTGCCAACCCCGCCTATAGGATAATGGTCGCTATCGCGCCGTCAATGACAAGCCTGCGGTGTCCATTTCAATTTTGATCTGCTGTAGTCTATGGGGGAATTTTTGATCTTTGCACGTTCGTCTCTACTGGCCATCTTTTCGACCACGCACCGTGCGCAGATCAAAACCGAAGCGAGCCATCATTGACGGGGCGACAGCGACTTTTATTGAACTAGATATTTTGACATAAGTAAATCTTAGAGTTTGGAGTCAGGATGCACACTATAGAAATTAAGAACAGAAATAATTTGATTAATAATACTTGAACATACAGTTGACAACTTATTTGCAATAAGTGTAATGTAATTTTAGGTGCTTAACACACCTCAAACAGCGGCGCCGCCTCCCGTTAAGCGGTATTTTTATGCCTAGCTAATGGCCGGGAGATAGCGAATACAATACCCGTAAGGGAAATAAGCTTGCCGTCTGTTTGCGGTGTTGAGCTCCTCGCCGCCTACTATTGAGCGGTAAACATTTCAACAACCAACAGGAGTTAGCTTATGAAAAAGACTTTTACGCTGAATCCCGCCATTACTCATGATGTGGCTATGCATGCTCTTTATAAAAAACTTCTCAAGCCAAAGCCGATTTTAGAATGTATTTTATCGGCCATATTGAGTGAGGCATGGAAAAAGGAAATTGTACGACGCCGTTTGGGCGGTGACGAATATCTCGATCAAATCATGGAGCTGCAAGATCATATCGAATCAATAGTGCTGTTGAAAAAGCTTGGGTTGAATACCGTCAAGATGTTCCAAGCATTTTGACAGTATTATTTGGTACTATTTCTGCCGCTGTATACGTAACAATGTCACAATCTGCATCAAATCAGGCTTGTTGTGTTACCGATTTGTGACCGGTTACTGTTTCATGCGTGACGTGACACTCATCCGTCACATCTGCAGGCGATAACGGCGGGTTTGTGACGGTGTTACGCTTAGGAGCCAGGTAACGAGCAAAAGCGTCTGTGAATTGTGATTTGAGGTAGCCTTTGGCAGTACTAGAATCCTGAATCGGATGGTGTGGCTGCTAATGTTAAAATCTTTTAATCGCTTGGCAATCTGCCGAGGGCTGATCGAAGCGCTGCGGTTAAAAGTTGCCCAGGGTCTTTATTGGTCATCACAAAGCCGTTGAATCAATTCGGCGGAACCAATTCTATCCAAATTTTGAATTTCAAAAATCTCTTGGATATCGCTTAATAACTCAATGCCCATGCTGGGTGAAGATTCGTCATGAGTGGAAATCATGACGGCGGCTGTGCACGCCAACTGGGGCCAATCGCCACCTGCAATATCAGCAATCGCCAGCAGCGACTCCCAATTATCTTGTGCGCGGTCATTTAATATAAGATGGTAACTCTGGTCTGGCTTGTTGGATTTTTTCTGCATAGTCTTGAGAGAAGCGGGCTAGTTTTGCAGTTAAGGTCTGGAACAAATGCGGTTCGACATGACGCAATCGTTCGATTTTTTCGTCGGCTAATTTGCGCCGCAGTTCCAAAATAATAGCGCGATCCATCAGTGTATCCGATAAATGGCCGATACCAGCTAAAGCTTTAGCTCCCCAAACATTAAATGCCGTGGGAGTAAAATCTTCGCCGACCACTCTAATAATTTTGGCTGAGTCTCGGGTATGGCCGCAATTGATAATACCGCGTAATTCTTCGTTTTCACGTAAGAATGCATCGGCTTCATCAATCAGCAGTGTGGGTCGCCATGCATCAATCGAACGAAATAAAGCCGCTGTGGTAATATTAGATGCCGACAATGGTCGATTAACCAGATGTCCCAAGAGAAATAACAATTGGCTTTTTCCGCATCGCTTCTCAGGCGCAGTGATAACCGCCAGCGGGGCGATGCTGATGACTTCAATAAACCAAGTCATAGCAATCCATAATGTAGCGGCGTGTGCAGTTTCCGGCGCACAGATCACGAAGCGCTTGAGGGTATTACTGATATCCATTAATAATGTTGCAGGTTGGATAGGTTCGTGCCAAGGTTCTATTTCCGTAAAAGGCGTTTTGTTTTCCTTTTGTTCTGTAGCTCTGATAGCCTTGACTAAGCTGTCTAAAGTGGCTGGACGTATATTCAACGCTTTTGCGGAAGAAATTCTTATTCGATCATATTCCAGTGAATTTAATGAGGCTAATTTCTCTATCGTTTTCTCATCGTTCAAAGGTTTTGCTGCCAATTGTTGTGTAGCTTGTTCAGGTGTTTTCATTTTAATGTCTCCAGTTAAACTGATTTCCGGCTGCTCTCAATTCGCGCTTGCAACCATGCATCAATTTCAGACTCCACCCAGCCGACAGCCCGACCGCCACCCAGATCTATGGGGCGAGGAAATGAACCTTCTGCAATGCGAGTATAAATAGTAGAGCGGGAAAGCCCGGTGCGGTTTTCTACTTGTTTACGTCGAAGAATCCTCAGCATATTTTGATTTTCTTTGGTCATTATTCTCTCCTGTTGGAATTGATACTGAGAGCATTATTGGTAGAAAATATCGATTAGTACGAGGTTTGTTGAGATAGGAGGTACTTTTTCCGGAACGATTGCGCGGTCTGTTCGTTCCGGGAAATGATTGTGAATTGTTAGGTATTTGAGAATTGGTGATCAATAAACAATCAAAATGACAAATTCTCAAACAAAAGGAGTAACTCTATCTTTTGTTAATGCTCTCGCACATAATTTCTGCTTTATAGTATTCAATTAGCTCTGTGGAATACTTGAAAAAAACACACTTGCCCCAATTAAAGATAAAGAATGCCGAGATTAGAAAGGGACAGCTGATTTTGACAGAATCGTTTTTATCTAAAAAGAGGACATCATAATGAAACTTTCTAGCGAAACATTGGTATTTTTTTGCCCTTCATATGCAATGATGGGAAAGGGACTCAACATTTCTTCTGATCCTATGGTTACAAGAACAGAGGAAACGAAGTGTTCCAAAAACAGTTTAAGTCTTTAATGGATAAAACGACCAATCAATCTATTCCTGAAAAAATTTCTGAGGGTTCTAATTCATTGGCAGTTGAATTGTTTAAAACTAAGGAAGTACAAGAATATGTGGAATCTGCACGAGTTAATAGCCCTGGCTCAGATCAAATGCATTCTGCTTGTGCTTTGATTGGATTAGTTGAACTTTTTAGTCAGCTTTATGACCAAAAGAATCAAGAAATTCTTATAAAGAGTAAGCAAGGAATTTTGCCCAACTTCTTATCGCCTGTATAAATGTTTATATAAGGATTTTTAAAAATGGTGGGAGATTTTGAATATTTGTTTTTAACATTAGTTAGCATTTTCTTGGTTAATCTACATTTTTAAATTAAAAAGACAAACCATCGAAACATGTTTTCGAATGGTTCTGGTATGCTTATAGAACGCTTTTATGGAAATATGAGTATATGCAAATAGAAAAAGAATTGGTTAGGACTACGAGAAAGGCCAACACTCACGTTTGATGAGCAAAAAGAATTAATTTATTATGAGAAATTGCTAGGCGCTGGATTAATACTCGTTTAGATCAAGATAAAACTTTTTTGATGCTTTCCACTGGAAGCATCGGCGTATAATTACCCTATTAACAACAATAGAATTTCATTCTTACTTGCCTATAGTATTTATTTTCATTGCAATTCTTGCATTTTTGTTAACAGCGCTTATAATATTGTATCTAACGTTTAGCAAAAATGCCGATTATATTCTATCTATTCTGCTACAAGTTAAAGAAGGGTGTGTAAATAAAGAGTTATTTGGTTTAGATAAATTTACACGTTGGGCTTTTTTTATAGGGATAGTTTTTGCATTAATATCTGGTATAATCTGCGCGACTTATAAGGTTGATTCAAAGGGGAAGCATATGTCAAAAAATGAAAAAATTGTATCTCAAAAGAGTATTACTGCTATGGATAGTTTAAGGGATCTACACGCCTTAAAACCTACTGTGAATACAAATAAAAATGACTCACCAAAAAACCAAGGCTTTCCTAACTTGGAAGAATTAAAGGCTAAAGCTTCCATGCCAACCCCAAATAATAATTCTAAACTTCAAGATAAAAAAGATAATTAGGTGTTTGATTTAGAATATTTATTCTTTGTAAATTGTAACAGGAATTTTAATTTTTTCATGTTATTTCAGCGCCACTAAATAATTCACTTATTTCCTGATTGACTTCTTGTTCACAATTAAAGGAATAAGTTTCATATATATTTGTGCTGTAGCCTAATTTAGAAAGAATTAAATCCAGCAGTTCATTTTTTGATTCAAAGGTTTCAAAAATCTCGGAATTTTTTTTCTAATTCATTAAAAATATCAGGTATAACCTCATTAGCTAATCCCTTTATGATGCTGCCATCACTGCTTCTGCCGTAAAAATACCAATAGCCCTTTATTTCTAACAATAAAAATCTTTCATAGCTGTTACAGTTTGATTGAACAGGGCGGTTTCTGTCTATTTTCCATTTTTCCTTCCAGAAAATAACTTCCTGATCAAAATCATGATTGGCTTTTTCGACATCTAAAAAATAGCCCATTAATGTTCCATTCATGTACAGTTCGTTAATTAAAAATCTTAAATAGTTTAAACCTGCAACTATATGGAAAACAATTCCTCATTTAAAAAACCAAATAGTTTTTTTTCGTTTCCAGTTATATCGCGATCTAAATGAGAAAATACTTTATGACCAATGGATTTGAATTTTTTTTCATATTTTTGTTTTAATTGATATGTAATTCTTTTGATATGAAAGAGGAGTTGTTCGCCATGATTTCTTAAATACTTATTTGTTTCTATATTCAATTTTTCAAGATCTTTTTTAAAAGAGTTTATGGAAAATGCTTGACAATTTTTTGAATATTTTTTAATAAAATCTATGTCGGAAAATCCTTTTCTTTTTATAAGTATCTCAAAAGAGAATATATAGATGTTAAAGCCTAATTTTTCAATGAAAGAATTGATATCATATGATCCATCAAATTCATAAAAAATTCTTCTTAATTTTGTGTAAAAGTTGGTTTGTAAAGAATTTATGACTATTGGAAAAAAATGTGGATACTCGTTTATAGTTTCTAAACTTAATTTAGAAATAGACTTTAGTGCTAAGAATGAGGAGGTTATTGTATAAATTTCTGACCATAAAAATAAATTCATTTGGGAGATAATGTCTATATATTCGTCAAATTCTTTTGAATTAATTTTAGTGATTTCAAAAGGGAGGGAAGAATCTTTTTCTATTAAGATGAATGGGGGATTTTCTTGTGATAAAGTTAAGGTATCTGGAGATTCTGTTTGTATTTTTAGATTATCTTTTTTGGATTTCAGAATTTTCTTTTTTTTGTCTGAAGAGACTTCTTCTATATTTTTTTGCAAGTTATTAGATATTTTGATTCTAATGTGATTGTTTTCAATAAGTCTTAAACACTTTTCTGATAGTTTTTCATTATGGACTAAATTAATAAAAATGCTAAAATCATTAATTAAAAAGTTTTGCATTAAGGGCATATGTTATTTTCCTCCTTCATTGTTAATGACTTGTCGGCAACTTGCGCGAGTAGAATGCGTAAATTGTGATACTCAATCAGAGATTTAGCAAGAAGAGCGGTGGTCTTGCGAACAGTTTCTTCGCCACCTTCTCCTGGTGGATAAATGGCGTCTGCGAGAACGCGGAGAGGAATTTTATTGTCGGTTTCCATTTCCCAAAGCTTTAGGTCGAGGTAGGGGAGGACACCGAAGTGGCACCAATCGTAGAAGTCTTGTTCGCGAAGAGATTTGGATAGGCGTTCGGTTTTGGATTCGGTGCGGCGGATGGCTAGGTATTGTTTGAAAGTCTCGAGAAGGATTTTATCAGGGAAATTCAGATCAACAAGAACTGGATCCATGTCGTGGAAGCCAAAATTATCTTCCAGTTTGATTTCTTCAGTAGCAGAGTGAACAAGTGGTTTCCTGATCCATGGTTCATATTTATAGCTGGGAGAATCTAGAAATTCGTCTTCAAATTGATCCAGCCAGAGTTTAGCGTATTCTACTCTTTTAGGATCAAGAGCACTTTTTATCAGGGTAAATTGTTCTAATGTCATTGGGTGGACAGCAGGAAGATGGTTGAGAGTTTTTGAAACGTTTTGTGGGGCGTTGAAAGTGAAGATCTCGGATATTTTTCCGTGAGTTTCATCATTGGTATCGAATATTGGATTTTCACGTATCAAAGCCAGCGCTCCAAAAATTTCTGATTTCAGTAAGTCCACTAAGTCGGGGTCTATTTTAGTGTGAAACCAGTCTGCTATTTTTCCACGCAGTGCAAGTTGTTCATACCAGCCAGCAGCATCTAATTTTTTGGCTTTTTTATATTTGTCTAAGTTGAACCATTTTGGTAACTCTGAAACATGTTTAATTCTTATGCTCATGCATATTCCTTTATTCCGGCAGGATTAAGATTTATGCTCAATTGATCTAAATAATCCGCCCAATGTTGCATCATTTTTCTTCGTTCTGGGAGATATTCAGCGTAATTATAAGCGGCGCGAATATTGTTGCGTTCGGAATGGGACAGTTGCCGTTCAATGGCGTCGCGATTCCAGCCTTGTTCATTGAGTAGGGTGGAAGCCATACTGCGAAAACCGTGGCCGGTCATTTCATCTTTTGTGTAGCCTAAGCGGCGCAAGGCAGCTAAGACTGCATTGTTAGACATGGGTCTGTTTGGACTTCGCAAGCTGGGAAAAATATATTTACCACTTCCAGTAAGCGCGTTAATTTCGCGTAAAATAATAACGGCTTGATTAGACAGCGGGACAATATGAGCTACTCGCATTTTCATTTTTTCTGGTGGGATTCGCCACTCGGCAGTTTCAAAATTAAATTCAGACCATTCGGCATTGCGTAACTCGCCAGGACGTACGAAAACCAAAGGTGCTAATTGCAATGCGCATTTTGTAACTAAATATCCATTGTAACCATTGATGGCGCGTAATAAGTCGCCGATAGCTTTGGGATCAATGATAGACGCTAGGTGGCGCTTTTTAACTGGTGGAATCGCGCCGCGAAATCAGCGGAAATATCCCTGTCGGCTCTTCCGGTGGCAATAGCATAACGGAAAATTTGACCACAATTTTGTTGTGCTCGATGGGCAGTTTCTATTGCTCCTCGATTTTCAATGCGACGTAACACGATCAATAATTCAGGTGGAGAATCTCAGAAATTGGCCGCTGACCTAGCCAGGGAAATACATCTTTTTCAAGTCGGTATAAAATCCGTGCGCCATGTTCTTCAGTCCACTTTGAGGAAAATTTGATATGCCATTCCCGTGCGATAGTCTCAAAACTATTTTCAGGCCCCAATTTCTTAGCTCGCTTTTTAAGTTGTTTGGCCATGCCAGGGTCAACGTCATCAGCAAGCATTTGTCGAGCTTCATCCCGCTTCTCTCTGGCTCTGGCAAGAGTCATTTCTGGGTAGACGCCTAGTGACAACGATTTCTCTTTATCGCCAAACCAATATCGAAATCGCCAGTACCTGGAGCCATTGGGCTGAATGATCAAAAATAAGCCTTTACCGTCCGCCAATTTAAACGATTTTTCTCGAGATTTTACTTTCCGAATCTGCGTGTCCGTTAGCATAAGTGGGGTATCTCCTTTTTGGGGTAAAAAATACCCCGGTTTTTCACCCCATTTTTCGTCGGCTTGCAGGGGTGGGTAATGGACATTGCGGGAACAAGGATACAAGGAAATACAGAATTTACAAGAGGTTAAAGACATTATAGGAATGCTTTGGAAGGTAAAATTTGGAGGCGGCGGGAATTGAACCCGCGTCCGCTGATCCTCTGCCCTTGGATCTACATGTTTAGACTTATCTTTAATTTGACGGCTCGACCACCCGATAAGCAGGGTAAAATCAGTCGCGAGCCCGAATTGTTTTAGCTGACGGTCATGGGCCATGCCGCTTCGCGATCTTGTGAGTATGACCATTGAATGTCTCGTGAGAGGCTCCGGCTACACAAGCACTCACCGGTCAATGGGCTGTACCGTTTTCTTAGGACGGTAAACGGCAGTTTTACTAAGCAGCTACTGCTACTTGTGCAAAACCGCTGTTGGCAGCTTTTTGACTGGTTAATTTTCCAGTTACTTGTTTTGCAATCAAAGATTTACGAGCCTGTTTGCCTGCTCGACATGCCCCTTAGGTTTTGCAACCCGCGTCGAAGCCAAGTCGCCCCCTAATATAATAATAATACTTTAACATTAACTTATCCTTAAAATCCAGCAATTCCCGTCCAGTTGTCCGAAATTGACCTTACCCTCGCAAGGGGGAGGAGAATCGTGATTCTTCCCCCTTTTGATTCCAAGCATTGGGTTTTCAACAAATCCATAGCTTATTAGTATGGTTTTACGATAATGGTGGTGCCAATATCAATAAAGTTTCTGCTCAACCAAAGGGCTTCGCTAGGCATAATACGTATGCAGCCATGGCTAGCATTAAATGGACGTACTTCATTTGAGCCATGAATAGCATAGAATTTGCTAAAGAACATGCAATATTGCATGGGCGCCCCACCATGGGGAAGTGGATATCTGCTGGATTTGCAGTCGGCCCCACCTTTTCGCCATATCTTAAACATTCCAACGGGAGTATGGCAGGCATGGTGGCTGTCAGCGCAATAATTTTGACCACCTGAACCGCGGCCAGAGCGCACTAAGTCACCATGCTCATAAGCCGACCATATGCGTGTCTTAGGATCGAAAATAAAGACTTTATTGTAATTACCGAACTACGACGCCGCTTGTGCGTCACATAAGGAAAAAGTTATTATAAAACTTAAGGTTACGAGTATGCTTTTCCATCTGTTCTTCATGAATTATCTCCTCTTTTAAGCGAGACGATCCATGTCGTTTCCCAAGAAGCAGCGTCCTGCAGCTTTTACCTATTGTTTAAATATAGAACAATTTTTGTTTATATCCAGCGCATCGGGGCGAACCGGAAAAAGAAAACAGTGCAACTGTTTTCCCGGCGAGCGCCCGTACAGGAAGTGCGGGCTGGTTGAAGCTTCATGGATGATTGCTTGCAGTATGTGAATTGTTGAAGGCTAAGACTTAGATTTCGTACGTAAGAGCCGCTGTTTCTCGCGGTCCCATTCTTGGCGTTTGCTGGCCTCGCGTTTGTCGTAGACTTTTTTACCCTTGGCCAGGGCGATTTCGATTTTCACCCGATTGCGTAGCCAATGGAGGTCCAGAGGACGATGGTATATCCTTCACGTTCTTTCGCACGGTGTAACTTGCTGAGTTCACGAACGTGTAAGAGTAATTTTCGAGAACGTTCCGGGACGGGTTGAACATGGGTGGACGCCGTAGACAGAGGTGAGATATGCAAACCAATTAACCATGCCTCTCCCTGTTTTAAAATAACGTAACTATCCTTGAGTTGCACCCGGCCGGCGCGAATACTTTTTACTTCCCAACCTTCTAACACCATACCCGCTTCAAATCGGTCTTCGATGGTATAGTCATGAAAGGCTTTGCGATTGCTGGAGATGAGTCTTTCCGGTTGATTTTTGGTTTGCTTATTCATAATAATCATTATATTATCATTCGCGCTTATTCTTTGGCGAGGTATTAAAAAACAAAATGGCTGTGATCCATAAGTCGGCAATCATTCCTTATACCAATGTACAGATGTTTGATTTGGTAAATGATGTCGAAAAATATTCGCAATTTGTTCCGTATTGTGTGGATAGTCATATTGCTGGCCCTATTCGACAAGATGAAATTCACGCTGTGCTTACCTTTTCCGGGGCCGGGATACATAAATCATTTACCACGCTGAATCGTTTGCAACCGCACAAATTGATTGAAATGCGCTTGGTTAATGGCCCGTTTAAGCACCTTGAAGGATTTTGGAGCTTTAAACCGCAAGGTGATTCGCAATGTGAGGTCACGTTAAATTTGGAGTTTGAATTTTCCACTACGATGCTGCGGATATTGTTCGGCCCCATCTTTAACCAAGTAGCCAGTATGTTGGTGGACGCTTTTCAGAAACGGGCTGCTAACGTTTATAAATGAGTAACTATTCAGTAAATTTTAACCAGACAAACGCAGAACGTTCAATTTTGGCTGATATTCAACGAAAAATTGGCCGAGCAAGCGGAGCATACACGCCAGTATGGCGAGCCGCATGCGGCGAGCGCCCCGTCCATGGATGGCGGGGCAGTAATTCGAGAGCACTGTGCTTTAGCCAGGATGGCGAGCTGCTTGAATTTGTGTTATTTGATTTTTCGTTGAATAGCAGGCAATCGTTGCCGTTCCCCTCTACAAGGTGAATAGTTACAATAAATGATTAAGATCACCGTTGCTTACGCGGCTTCCCCCAATCAGCAAGTTGAAATTCCAGTTGAAGTTGAAAACAATTGCACCTTGATTTTGGCGATTAAAAAATCGGGCATTCTAAATTTTTTTAAAGAAATTGGTTTTCCGCCTGAACACGTTGGGATTTTTGGTAAGGAAACACCTTTAGATCACAGCTTACAAGACGGAGACCGCATTGAGATTTATCGCACTTTAAAAATAAATCCCAAACAAGCCAGATTAGCCAGAATCAAGGATAATGACCGGCGGTAGAATAGTTAGTGACACGGCCCTCAGCAAAATAGATGATTAATTGCTTAGCCATAAATTCCCCGTGTCCGGGCTGCAATGAATAGACATAAATCAAACGATTGTCGGGGAAAGGGTTCACCATGACCGGATATCCCATAATTTGTATCACTTCTGGTACACTCATACCTACTTTGATTTTATCGACATTTTTGGGTTCGATAAGATTACCTTGTCGAATATCTGGTTTGTAGACCAACCAACATCCGCTAAGTGCGAGCATCAAGCTTAGAAGAAAAATTTGTTTGATCCGTCTCATAGCGCATCATCATAACTAAAAATGTATTGAAATACTACATAGCGTGGGAGCAACTTAATTATTTCACGGTTAGTGCGGTTATTGACAAAACCTAAATAATTGAGGTATTCTATGCTTTATGCGCCGATTTGAGCGATTCAGCTTGCGGGCGCTTTAAAAAATACTGCTAAAGCGGATTGTCCTTTAAAAAAACCGCTTTAGCTCATAATCATAAATAGAGCGGTTATCTGTGATTGAAGTAAAGCAACTTTCTAAAGATTTTCAAACACCTAGCGGTCAGCTCCGGGCTTTACATGATATTAACCTTTCCGTGAAAAAAGGGGAGATTTTTGGGGTAATTGGCAAGAGCGGTGCGGGTAAAAGCACCTTGATTCGCTGCATCAATTTATTAGAAAAACCTTCTGCGGGCTCTATTAGTATCGATGGAAAAGATCTCACTAAAATGTCTTTCAAAGAATTAAGAAAGGCCAGAAGTGAAATCGGCATGATTTTTCAGCATTTTAATTTGTTGCCGCATCGTACGGTGCTCAAAAATGTGGGACTGCCGCTGGAAATCAATGGGGTTAAATCCAAAGAAATCAAAAAAAAGATTATGCCGCTTTTAGAAATGGTAGGATTGGCGGATAAAATTCAGGTTTATCCCAATCAACTGAGCGGTGGGCAAAAGCAACGCGTTGCGATTGCGCGGGCGTTGTCAACGCATCCAAAAATATTATTGTGTGATGAAATGACGTCGGCGCTCGACCCGGAAACGACGCGATCAATTTTAGAATTGATTCATTCGATTAACCAAGAATTGCGGCTATCCATTTTTTTAATTACGCATGAAATGCAGGTCATTAAATTGATTGCGGACCGCGTGGCTGTTTTGGATAAGGGCGCATTAATCGAAGAGGCAGACGTTTTTACTTTATTTACGCATCCCAAAACCGCCATCACCAAATCTTTTATTCGTCATACGCTGCCATTGGATTTACCCAAAGTATTAACTGAAAAGATGCAGAAAAAACCATTTCCAGGAGCGCACACCATTTGGCGTTTTGCCATGTCGGGTTCTTTGGCGGCCCAACCGGTTATTAATCAGTTGTTAAAAACTTTTCCGGTGCAATTAAATATATTGCAAGCGAATCTGGAATTTATTCATCATCAACCACTGGGTGTGATGATTGTCGCGATGGCAGGAGCAGACGAAGCGATTGAAAACGCAAAACAGTTTTTAGAACAGAAAGGTTTAACCATAGAGGTCATTGGATATGTCGGCAGCGATGATTGGTTTGTTTCTTGATGCTTTTTGGCAAACCATCGTCATGGTGGTGATTTCCTGTGGATTGGCGGTTTGCTGCGGTTTGCCGCTCGGCATTATTTTATTAATCACACGTAAAGGGCACCTTAAACCGGCGCCGCATTTAAATAAGGTGTTGTCTTTGATTGTGAATGCAACACGATCAATTCCTTTTATTATACTGATGGTGACAATTATCCCACTGACCCGGCTGGTGGTGGGGACTTCGATTGGCACAGCCGCCGCCGTTGTGCCCCTGACATTATCCGCTATTCCGTTTATGGCGAGGATTTTTGAGGCTGCATTTGAACAAGTTTCTTGGGGATTGATTGAAACTGCTCAATCGATGGGTGCTTCAACGTTTGAAATAATTGTCAAAGTGATTATTCCCGCATCTATGCCAACCATTGTGCGTGGTATTACATTAACGCTGATCACATTGGTGGGTTACTCAGCGATGGCGGGTGTTGTCGGTGGCGGCGGGCTAGGTGATTTGGCGGTGCGCTATGGTTATCAGCGATTTAATATTGAAGTCATGTTGTTAACCGTTTTGGTTTTAATTGTTTTGGTTCAGTTGATTCAGTGGGTGGGGGACGTTTTAGCAAAACGCTTAACTCACTAGTTGTTGTTGTTTGTTTTTATTATTAAGAGGAGAAAAAACTATGAAAAAAATGATTGCCCTGGGTTTAGGTCTTTTAGCCTGCGTTTCTGCGCAGGCGGCGCCTGTGCAGAAACCCATTCGGTTGGGCGTGATGGACGGCCCTGAAACCCAAATTGCAGGAAAAGCGGCAGAAGTCGCACTGAAGCAATATAATTTACCCGTAAAAATTATAACCTTCACCGATTACAACGTACCCAATGCCGCATTAAGCCAAGGTGATATTGACGCCAACGCTTTTCAGCATCTGCCGTTTTTAGAGCAACAAATCAAAAGTCGCCATTATCAATTAGCCGTTGTCGGTAAAACTTTTGTTTATCCCATTGGCTTATATTCACGGCGTGTAAAATCGGTCGATGAAATTCCAAATGGCGCAAAAATTGCGATTCCGAATGATCCCAGCAATGAAGCTCGTGCGTTATTGTTGCTGCAAAAAGCTGGATTAATTACTTTAGCCGCCAATGCTGGCACTAACGCTACACCCTTGGATATCAAGGATAATCCAAAAAGTTTAAAAATAGTTGAATTGGAAGCCGCACAACTGCCTCGTTCATTAAATGATGTTACGGCCGCCATCATTAATAACACCTTTATTAAAGTAGCTGGTTTAACAAACAAAGACGCTATTTTTAGAGAGGGGTCTGATTCACCTTATGCCAATCTGATTGTGGTGAGAAAACAAGACGCCAATGATCCACGTTTTAAACAGCTGGTGGATGCTTTTCATTCGCCTGAAGCCGTAAACGAAGCCACGAAATTGTTTGGAGAAGGTGGAGCCATCGAAGCTAAATAATGAGCAGACCGTAACATTAAAATTGAACTCAGCATACGGGGAACGTTCAATTTTGTCTGCTATTCAACGAAAAATCGCCCGAGCAAGCGGAAAAGCGTATATGCCAATACGTGAGCATTGCGAGGGCGATTTTTCGTTGAGTAGCAGGCAATCGTTGCGGTTCCCATCCACAAGGTAAAGAACTGAGAATTAATCCTCTTCTTCGGAAGGAGATAGATCTTCTTTAAGGGGTGTAGTCAACCGGCTTTGGTCGACACGTTCGCGCATTTCTTTGCCGGGTTTGAAATGTGGGGTGTGTTTAGCTATTGTGAATACGCGCTCTCCGGTCCTTGGGTTATGCGCTTTACGGGGAGGGCGAAAACGAGCGGCAAAACTGCCGAATCCGCGAATTTCAATGCGTTCCCCATGACTTAATGCATAACTCATTTTGTCGAGAGCAAGGTTAATAGCTTGTTCAACATCGTTCATTGACAATGTTGTCTGTTTGCTGACGAGTTTTTGAATGAGTTCAGATTTAACCATACCAAACAGTATGAGTCAGATTTTAAGTGAAAGCAACCCCTTCCGCGGGCAACAAACGATTGTCCAACCAAACACCATCTTCAGTTAATTTTATTTTTCCTGCGGCTATCCAGGCTAAAACTTGCAGGTACAAACGATGTTCTAGCGCCAACACTCTTTTCTTTAAAGAATGTTCGTCATCATCCGGCAGAATGGTTAATTTGGCCTGACAAATAACGGGGCCTAGGTCAACTTGATCGGTAACAAAATGCACACTGGCGCCATGATAATGATCTTTTGCCGCTAGCGCTTTGCGGTGAGTATGTAAACCGGGATATTTTGGCAGTAGAGAAGGGTGGATATTGATCAATCTACCCCAATAGTACTGCACAAAATGGGGAGTTAATTGTCGCATAAACCCTGCCAAAACAATTAATCTGGGTTGGTAACTTTCAATGGTGTGGATCAAAGCTTTTTCAAAAGTTTGCCGGTCGGAAAAATGATTGTGCTCGATAATATGGGTGGGAATTTGCGCTTGTTGAGCGCGAACTAAACCATAAGCGTCAGCTTTATTGCTGATCACTGCATCAATGTGCACAGGCAAGCCTTGAGCTATTGCATGGATAATTGCCTGTAAATTAGAACCTGCCCCGGAAATCAGTACAACGATCGGCAATTTTCGAGTCATATTTATATCCTTAAACTGCGGGCGTAAGCCCGTACCCTTGCACATGGGGGAATCCAAAGGGGGAGAAAGTGATTCTCCCCCTTTGGTCGCATAAGCGGAACTTGTTTCGCTTGTGCGAAATCAAAACAGAGAAAATACCCCGGGCGTCAGTCCGGGGTATTTTATTATTGCAAATCAATGCTGGCAGAAGCTTGCGGATGGGATTCCACTTGTCCGCAAACCCAGGCGTTTTCGCCTGAAGCACGTAAAATATCTAAGGCTTGATCAGTATCGCGCTTGCTAACGCAAATGATCAAACCCACACCGACATTGAAAGTTCGATACATTTCTGTGGTTCGCACTTTGCCAGTTTCTTGTAGCCATTGGAAAATTTCCGGCCACTGCCAGCTTTGTGTATTAATTACCCCTTTCGTACCAGGCGGCAACACGCGCGGTAAATTGTCAATTAATCCACCACCGGTGATATGCGCAATGGCATGTAAGTTGATGGTTTTTTGCAGGGCCTTTAAAGCAGGAACATAAATTCGGGTCGGTGTTAACAGAATTTCTCCTAAGGTGGATTGTCCGAAAGCGCTTTGCAAAGAAATTTGATTGTTATGCAGAATATGGCGAATCAAAGAAAAACCATTGGAATGAGCTCCGGAGGAGGCTACGGCGATTAAGCTGTCGCCAACTTGTACGCCCGAGCCGTCAATAATGTGTTCTTTTTCAACGACACCGACACAAAAACCAGCTAAATCATAATCTGATTCGTGATAAAGTCCTGGCATTTCTGCTGTTTCTCCACCGATCAACGCCGCTCCGGCAATTTCACATCCTTTTCCAATTCCAGTGATGATTTCTTGCGCTTGGGCGGAATCTAATTTTCCGGTAGCGAAATAATCTAAGAAAAATAGAGGTTCTGCACCTAAGCAGGCGACGTCATTGACGCACATCGCCACCAAATCAATCCCTATGGTATGGTGAATATTCAAATCAATAGCAAAGACCAACCGAACCAAGTACACTAACATC
>CAVPCA010000046.1:0-19045 GCA_963702315.1 uncultured Pseudomonadota bacterium | reverse complement strand
AAACCTCGCTTAACTGAATGAGGTCGTTAACTGCAATATGTTCGTTGATTTGATGGATGGTTTTATTGACAACGCCTAGTTCGACAATTTCGCAGCCAAGTGGGGCAATAAACCGTCCATCAGAAGTGCCGCCGGTGGTGCTGGGTTTGGTTTCCAGTCCACAGATTTTGTGAATCATTTTTTGGCAAGCATTGGCCAATTTTCCGGGTGGGCTAAAGAAAGGATGCCCACTGACTACCCATTCAATTTTGTATTTTAAACCATGCTCATCCAATATTTTTTGCACGCGCTGTTTTAACGCTTCGGCAGGGCTTGCCGGAGAGTAGCGAAAGTTAAAACGGGCGGTCAAAGCGCCGGGGATTACATTGGAAGCGCCGGTGTCTGCTTGGATATTATAGATTTGAAATGAAGTGGGCGAGAAAAATTCATCGCCATTGTCCCAAGTTACGTGCGTGAGTTCATCTAATACTTTAAAACTACGATGGATTGGGTTATCGGCTAAATGTGGATAAGCGATATGGCCTTGTTTACCGATCACTTGCAAAAAGCCGTGCAGGGAACCGCGCCGGCCCACTTTAATCATGTCGCCCAATTGTTCTTGACTGCTGGCTTCGCCGATCAAACACCAATCCAATTTAATTTTTTCTTTTTGTAGATATTCGACGATGCGAATCGTGCCATCGACACCCGCGCCTTCTTCGTCACTGGTGATCATCCACCCAATTGAACCGGCATGTTGAGGATAATCTTTTACAAACCGTTGGCAGGCAATCATCATCGCCGCCAATGCACCTTTCATATCTGCCGCGCCGCGGCCAAATAATTTATTTTCACGAATGGTTGCAGAAAAAGGCGGGGAATCCCATTTTTCCAAAGCGCCGGGCGGCACAACGTCAGTGTGTCCGGAAAATACGAACAATGGGCCTTGTGAGCCTCGTCTGGCCCAAAAGTTTTTGACGTTGCCGGAAGATAAATCTTTAACGGAAAATTCTAATTTTTGTAAATAGTTTTTTAGAATGGCTTGGCATTCTCCATCATTGGGGGTAATCGATTCTTGGTTGATTAATTGTTTAGCTAAATCAATAACGGCTTCGGTATTCATAAACTGACTGTCCTTAAAATTTCGTTGACTGAAACTTTTTGTCTGGTTTTATCATCGACTTCTTTTACAATGATTGCTGCATACCGGCCATAATTTCCGTCTGTTGAAGGTAAAGTTCCAGGCACCACGACAGATCCAGCTGGCACATGTCCATAAGTGATTTTTTTCGTTTCGCGATGATAATGGGTGTGCTTTGACCGATAAAAACACCCATGGAAATCACCGACCCTTCTTCAACGATCACTCCCTCGACGATCTCAGAACGAGCGCCAATAAAACAATTGTCTTCGATAATCGTTGGATTCGCCTGCAAAGGTTCCAAAACACCGCCGATGCCTGCGCCGCCGGAAAGATGGACCTGCTTGCCAATTTGCGCACAGGAACCAACGCTGGCCCAAGTATCTACCATAGTCCCAGCATCTACATAAGCGCCTATATTCACGAAACTGGGCATTAGAATCACATTCGGAGCCACAAAAGCGCCCTTGCGCACACAAGAGCCGGGGACGCTGCGCACACCCGATTGTTTAAATTTTTCTGCAGAATACTCAGTAAATTTTGAAGGCAGTTTGTCGTAGAATTTTGTAAAACCCGCTTCCATAATTTGATTTTCATAAATTTTGAAAGCCAATAAAATAGCTTGTTTTATCCATTGATGCGTAGTCCAAATTCGCAATTTTTTTTCTGCCACCCGAATTCGCCCCTCATCCAATTCATTGAGTATTTGATTGATAGCTTGTTTTACCTCTGGCGGTGCGTTATCCGCTTGCAGTTGTCCACGTTCGGCAAACGCTTTTTCAATGATAGTTTGTAACGGATGCATAGGTATTTCCTTGAAATTTACATATTAGTTTAAATGTTAAAATATCTTGCAAATACGCTAAGACCGCTGGTTGTTGAGCGAGCCCGTTGCCGCCTGGCCGCATAGAAGGAATATCATTGCCAGACCGCTTGAACGACCCTCCGTGGGGCGCTTCCTCTTTTTTACATCCTTGTAAAAAGAGGATCTGGCAATGATATTCCTCCGGGCTCTGCGTCAACGGGCTCGCTCAACAACCTGATGTGAGTTTTGTAGTTTTCGTTATTGTTTTTTTTTGTTAATTTTTTATTTTTAAAAATTATATTCACGAAAAAATAACGACCGGCATTGATGCAGAGCTGATCCGTTGCCGCAGAGGACGGAGGTTTAAGCAGTGCCGGGTCATCTTTTTACAGGGATGTAAAAAGATGAAGCGCCCCACGGATGGGTTTAAGCGTCCCGGCACTGATTAAACCGTAGTCCGACCAGCGGCAACGGATCAGCTCTGCAACCAGCGGACTCAGGTAATTTGCATATGCCCCCATCTTATCTCACATTGATTTAATAATCGAGAGACAGTATGATTGAGTGTTCAACCGGGGTATAGCGCAGTCTGGTAGCGCGCCTGCTTTGGGAGCAGGATGTCGGGGGTTCAAATCCCTCTACCCCGAAATTGGTTTGGCGCTTTGTAGAGGGGAACGCTCATTTTTGTCCCCTATTTAATGAAAAATTTTTGAAAAATGCTCACGTACTGGCGTGTACGCTCCGCTTTTTAAAAAATTTTTCATTAAATAGGAGACAAAACTGATACGTTCGTTTACAGTCTTTTATTTTTTATTTTGCTTGATAATGAGCGCCTGTAGCTCATTTGGATAGAGCATCGGCCTTCTAAGCCGAGGGTAACAGGTTCAAATCCTGTCAGGCGCGATAGTTAAGTTATGTATGGGATAGATGGGAAAGCGTCCTCGCAATGCTCACGTATGGCATATACGCTCCGCTTGCTCGGCCACTTTTTCATTGAATATCAGCCAAAAATTGAACGTTCTCCGTATGCGTGTTAAGCTCGTGAACTCTTCAATGGTGGGCGTAGCTCAGTTGGTAGAGCCCTGGATTGTGATTCCAGTTGTCGTGGGTTCGAGCCCCATCGTCCACCCATTACTAATGGGCATTTTTGTGTAGTTAAAGTTCAATGCAATTAGACACTCCTTGCGACGACAGAAAATCCATTCTGTTTTGATCCTTCGCATCGGGGAACCCGATGCTCGGAATGTAAGAGGGAGAATCGCGATTCTCCCTCTTACGATCTCCCATCGCGGGAGGAAGAAGTCAGTGGTTGTGAAGTGATTGTGCAGTAGGTTTCATTTCCGAACTCATTACCTTTGATTCGTACTGAAATTACGTATTGGGTATTAAGGGCGAATTGATCCTGTTGAAACTGGCAACTTGAACCCGTTTTAGCATAAAGTGCACTTATATAACCACTAAGAAATTCAAAAGTTTGCGGTGAGTTAGTTGACCAATCTGGTGTACCTTGACTTCCTTGATCGATATAAATATAACTAACCCATTCTTTAGAATTAATTTCCACATTAAAATAAAATTCGATGTTTGTTGGAGTCCAGTTGTTGATAATAACTAACGGAACTTTATCGGCAGCAAAAGAAGATAAAGCTACACTCGTGAAAATTGCGGTCACGGCAAATTTAAATAATTTATTCATTTTAGGATTCTCACAGTTATTTTGTGTTATTTTAGCTCAATTTAGATAAATTCACAACTTCTGCTTTTCGTCCTTAGGTAATAACTTCACCTTTCCTTAATGTTAAAACTTCATAGCCAGTTTCAGTGACGGCGAGGGTGTGTTCCCATTGGGCGGAGAGTTTGTGGTCTTTGGTAATGACGGTCCAGTCGTCAGGAAGGAGGCGGATGTGGCGGGATCCGGCGTTGATCATGGGTTCGATGGTGAAAGTCATGCCGGGTTCCAGTATGACGCCAGTACCTGGCTTGCCATAATGCAATACCTGCAAGTCTTCGTGAAATACTCGGCCAATGCCATGACCGCAATATTCTCTCACTACGGAGTAACGATTTTTCTCAGCATGTTCTTGAATGGCGGCGCCAATATCGCCTAAATAAGCGCCAGGCTTCACTAATTGAATGCCAATGTATAAACACTCTTGGGTGACTTTGATTAATCGTTCCGCAAAAGGCGCCACTTCACCCACTAAAAACATTTTACTGGTGTCA
The DNA here is from genome assembly GCA_963702315.1 of uncultured Pseudomonadota bacterium. GTDB lineage: Bacteria > Pseudomonadota > Gammaproteobacteria > Coxiellales > Coxiellaceae > JAFEDN01. The sequence goes on along the minus strand of CAVPCA010000046.1, from coordinate 14,897 downwards.
CCGTGAAAGCCATCTTTGATAACCGTGACATCAATGTTGATGATATCCCCGGATTTTAACTTTTTATCATTGGGAATACCGTGACAAACCACATGATTGATCGAAGTGCAGATGGATTTGGGGAAACCGCGATAATTCAGAGGCGCAGGAATGGCTTGCAAATCTTCGGTAATATAGCGATGACAAATATCATTTAACTCATTAGTAGTGACATTCGCTTTGACATAGGGTTCGATCATTTCTAAAACTTGAGCCGCTAAACGACCAGCTTCTCGCATTTTAGCAATTTCTTCTCTGGTTTTTATGATTACGCTCATTTTTCGGGGTCCCGGAAATCGTTAAGTGCTGGTAGTTTGCCTTAATTCATGTTATAAAGCTATCCAAAAATACGCACATCTATCGTCACATCATTGGGGTGCTGAGTTCAGGAACTCCTGCTCAGTCAATGATGGGGTAGGTGGAGGGCCGTGAGGCATAAACCCTGGAGGTAAAAAAATGATCGAAGTGACGATGAGTCAAATGTTAGAGGCTGGTGTCCATTTTGGCCACCAAACCCGGTATTGGAATCCTAAAATGGCGCCCTTTATTTATGGGGCCCGCCATAAAATCCATATCATCAATTTAGAAGAAACTTTGCCGCGATTCCGTTCCGCTTTAAAGTTTTTAGCCAATATTGCTGGCAATAAAGGCAAAATTCTGTTTGTTGGCACCAAACACGCCGCACGCGATGTGGTTAAAGAAGAAGCTATTCGTTGCGGAATGCCGTATGTTAATTTCCGTTGGTTAGGCGGTATGTTGACCAACTACAAAACCATTCGCCAATCGATCAGGCGATTAAAAGAATTAGAAGAATTATTGCAGGATGAAAAACAAATATCACGCTTTACTAAAAAAGAAATTCTGCGTTTGGTCAATGAAAAAGAAAAATTGAGTAATTCAATAGAAGGCGTGAAAAACATGGGTGGCTTGCCCGATGCGTTATTTGTAGTCGATGTTGGCCACGAAAAAATTGCAATAAAAGAAGCCAAAAAACTCAGTATTCCGGTGATTGGCATTGTGGATACCAACAATAATCCGGCAGATGTGGATTATCCAGTTCCTGGAAATGATGACGCCTTACGCGCCATTCGTTTTTATTGTAAAAATTTAGCAGATGCTTTAATTGAAGCACGCGGCGTTTTAAATTTAGCTCCGGCAGAAACTGAAGAGGCGCCGTCGGTAAAAGCCACCGTAAAAGTTAAAAAAGTAATCAAAAAGAAAGCAGAAACTGATGAAACGGTAGAAGTTGAGAAACCGGCAGCAAGAAAAAATCCAAGAGAAAGCTCCATCTGCTAAGAAAAAAGCCATCACTAGTCGCAAAACAGAAAAAGTAGAAGAAACAACTAGAACTGAACCTGAGGTAAAAACTGCTAAAAAAGCAGCCCCTCGTTCGAGTAAAAAGGAGTAACTATGGCGATTACAGCTGGCATGGTAAAAGAACTGCGCGAAAGAACAGGCGCAGGCATGATGGAATGTAAACAAGCCTTAGAAGACACCCAAGGTAATGTGGAAGCTGCCGTAGATGTGTTGCGGGGTAAAGGTAAAGCCAAAGCGGCGAAACGAGCAGGGCGCGTAGCTACGGAAGGCAAGTTAACGAGCAAAATTTCCAAAGACGAAAAAGAAGGCTTTTTAGTTGAAGTGAATTGTGAAACTGACTTTGTGGCGCGCAGCGAACAATTTGTGCAATTTGCCGAAGCTGTTGCCGAGATGGGTTTAAAGGCCAAAGAACACACGGTCGATGGATTGTTGAAGCAAAAAATCGATGGACAAAAAACGATTGAAGAAGCGCGTCAAGAGCTGATCACTAAAGTTGGGGAAAACGTGCAGGTTCGCCGCGTGGCTTATTTACAATCCAAGGGAATCATCGGAAATTATTTGCACGGCAGCCGTATCGGTGTTCTTTTAGATTTAGACAAGGGTGATGCAGCATTAGCAAAAGACATTGCGATGCATATCGCCGCCAGCAATCCGTTGGCCATTAATGCTGACCATGTTCCTGTACATATTATTCAACGCGAACGGGAAATATTTATTGCTCAATCCAGCGACAGTGGTAAGCCTAGCCATATTATCGAAAAAATGGTCAATGGCCGCATCGCCAAATTTTTGAAAGAAATTTGTTTAATTGACCAGCCTTTTATTAAAGATCCAGAAAAAACCATTGGGGATTTATTAAAAGCGCATCAGGCTAATTTGTTAGCTTATGTGCGTTTTGAAGTGGGCGAGGGCGTTGAAAAAGAAACACAAGACTATGAATAATGGCAAGCATCCCATTTATCGCCGCATCTTACTCAAGATGAGTGGTGAAGCACTGATGGGCGGGGGGCCTACCCCAATTGATCCTAAAGTGCTGGACCGGCTGGCGAGAGAAGTCAGCGAAGTTTATCAATTGGGTGTGCAAATTGGGATTGTCGTCGGCGGGGGCAATTTTTTTCGGGGTGTAAAAATTTCTGAAGCAGGTTTGAATCGTATTACCGGCGATCAGATGGGCATGTTAGCCACTCTGATCAATGCATTGGCCATGCGTGACGCCTTTGAACGGTTAGGATTGCCGGCGCGTGTGCTTTCAGCGATTCCTGTCAGTGGCATGGTCGACCATTTCAATCGAAGAAAAGCAATTCATCATTTGCAACAGGGCAGAGTCGTGATATTTGCTGCTGGAACAGGAAATCCGTTGGTCACTACCGATACTGCCGCCAGTTTACGCAGCATTGAAATAGAAGCCGATATATTACTAAAAGCGACGCAAGTGGACGGCATATATTCTGCTGACCCGCGCCGTTTTCCAGAAGCTACTCGTTATGAACATTTAACTTATCAAGAAGCTTTGGACAAAGAACTGGCGGTCATGGACTTGGCTGCCTTTTGTCAATGCCGGGATTACGATATGCCGTTATGTGTGTTTAACATTCAAAAGCCCGGCGCCTTGCTAAGAATTATCACGGGACAGTCAGAAGGTACGCGTGTTTCCAACAAGTTGGAGGATGAGATTCATGACAACCGCTAATATTGTTCAACAAGCTGAATCACGAATGAAAAAAAGCATTCAACTGCTGCAAGATGATTTGGGAAAGCTCCGTACAGGCCGCGCCCATCCGAGTTTGTTGGAAAATATTAAAGTTGAATATTACGATCAATTGACGCCGTTGAGTCAGGTCGCCAATATTGCGATCGAAGGGCCACGTACATTAACCGTCACCCCGTGGGAAAAAACTTTAGTCGCCAAAATCGAAAAAGCCATTCGTAATGCTGATTTAGGATTGAATCCAACCACTATGGGAACTTTAATCCGTGTTCCTTTACCAGCTTTGAATGAAGAACGCCGGAAAGATTTGGTGCGCGTGGTGAAGGATACTGCTGAGCAGGCGCGAGTTGCGGTGCGTAATATACGCCGTGATGCAAATCAGGAGTTTAAAAATCTTTTAAAGGATAAAAAAATTAACGAAGATGAAGAGCGCCGCGCCACAGGGCAAATCCAAAAATTGACGGATCAATATATCATTAAAATCGATCAAATGGCTGGTGAAAAAGAACAAGATTTAATGGCTGTGTAATGTCTAAATGCAACCACCAATTAAAACATGTCGCCATTGTCATGGATGGAAACGGGCGGTGGGCTAATCATCGTTTATTACCCCGCATTGCGGGTCATCGTGCCGGCGCGGGAGTGGTTAAAAAGATTGTTGAATTTAGTGTGCATAAAAAGTTAGAAGTCTTAACGCTTTTCGCGTTGAGTGTAGAAAATTTCAATCGTCGGCCTTTACATGAAGTCCAATTACTCTTAAAACTTTTTTTAGAATCTTTACAAGAAAATCTCCAAGAATTGAATGAGAAAAATATTCGCTTACGCATTATTGGTGATAGAACCCCATTTGATCAGGCTCTGTTAGAGCAAATCGATAAAAGCGAAAAGTTGACTGAAAACAATAAAGGACTGCAGTTGATCATGGCGCTCAACTACAGTGGCCGCTGGGAAATTGCTAAAGCAGCACGCAAAATGGTTGAAAAGATATTGGCAAAGCAAATAACACTCGAAGAGATTACGCCGGTTACTTTTCAACAATGTTTATCTTTAACGGATTTGCCAGAGCCAGATTTATTTATTAGGACCGGCGGTGAACAAAGAATTAGTAATTTTATGTTGTGGCAATTTGCTTATACAGAAATGTATTTTACCGAAAAGTATTGGCCTGATTTTAATGAACAGGTTTTTCAAGACGCCATCAATTTCTATTATTCAAAACAGCGTAGATTTGGTCAAACCAGTGAGCAATTAGAAAAGGAATATGCTTAAGTACAGAGTTATTACCGCCTTAATCGTTGCCATAATTTTCTTATTGATGATGTGGGGGCTAAAGCCGCCAATTTTTGCCTTGGTCTCCATTATTTTTCCGCTGTTTGCGGCTTGGGAATACAGCAGGCTCGCTGGCTTGTCAACGGTGTCAACACGAATCATTTACTTACTGTTAATTGTATTAGCTATTTATCTCAGTTATTTTATTTCACATTGGTGGATTTTGGCCCTCTCTTTTCCGGCATGGTGCTGGGCAACGTATGTTATTGGAGAATACGAAAGAAATGAGTTGGTGGTCACTCGCAATCAACTTGTCATTAAAGGATTTTTCGGTATTTTAATTTTAATTGCTGCGTGGAAAAGTTTGACCGTCCTGCAAGCTATTTCGCCATTTTTATTGCTGACCGCTTTGGTTTTGATATGGTCAGTAGACACAGCTGCTTATTTTACAGGCCGGTGCTTTGGAAAAACTGCATTAGCACCTAGAATCAGTCCCAAGAAAACATGGGAAGGGTTTTGGGGCGGCGTTATTTTCTCAGTGATATTAATGACCATTCTCAGTTGCTTTTTGCCGTTTTCCATGCGGCAACGCTTTTATTTTATCCTATTATCCTTGCTTACTGCTTTGTTTGCAGTAATCGGGGATTTATTTATCAGCCTATTAAAACGTCAAGCCGGGGTCAAAGACAGCGGCCGATTATTGCCTGGGCATGGGGGTTTGCTGGATAGGCTAGACAGTAGCTTGAGCGCCTTACCTATTTTCACTATGGGTATCCTTTTCATTAAAATGTAACCGAAGAGGATACTGTCATCTTGTTGGAAAATTTGTTAAATTACTCTTGCGAGATTATAGCAATGCCCACTGAATGTTAAGGCTTTGAAAATGATGAAATTAAAGTTCGATTTAAAAATAATTTTCTTATCAGCATTAAAACCAGGAAGCAATGAACGCTTCAGCGGGAATTGCTGATGAGATTAAAGAAAGTATTAAGCGTTTTCATTCTCTTGGGATTATTTTTCAGCATATCGATATTTGCTCAAGATTTTGTCGTCAAACAAATACAAGTTACCGGTAATCAGAAAATTCAAGATGCTACTGTCATCAGTTATCTTTCTATTCATATAGGACAAAAAATTACCACTCAAGATACGATAAATATCCTCAAGTCTTTGTATAAAACTGGATTTTTTTCGGATGTGCGGCTTAGTCAAAATAACAATACCTTAATTGTACATGTCGTGGAGCGGCCAACTATCGGTCTCATTATTTTAAGCGGCAACAAAGAATTTAAAGACAATCAACTTTTTCCAGTGTTAAAAGATTTAGGCATTGTGGAAGGCGCGCCCTTTGATGACGCCAAATTAATTATGATTACCCAGGGTTTGCGTGAGCAATATCAGGAAATGGGCTATTATGCCGCGCAAATTAATACGACCGTGACGGCTGAACCTAGAAATCGTGTACAGCTCAATATCTATATTAAGGAAGGGCCTATTGCAAAAATCCGCAGTATTCATATCGTGGGCAACAAATTGTATTCTGAGAAAGTTTTATTGAAAAACTTTGTTTTAATCCCTTCTTCTTGGTGGCGGTTAACTTTTATTAGTCAACATGATCGCTATTCTAAAACCCAATTAGCCAAAGACTTGGAACAGTTGCGTAAATTTTATTTTGATCGTGGTTATCTACATTTTCAGGTAGTCGATCAACAAGTTGTCATTTCTCCGGATAATAAATCTGTCAATATTGTGGTTTCCATTACAGAAGGGGAACAGTATACGATTGGTGGTGTTGAAGTGCAGGGTTTATCTACGGATTACGCCACTGATGACGCTATTGTGCGTCGATTAATCGTGATCAAACCGGGTGATATTTTTTCTCGTCAACGCGTTTTAAACGCCTCTGAGCGCATCCGAATATACTTTGCAAATAGAGGGCACGCCTTTCCAGTGATCAATTCAGAGCCCAGACTTGATGAGGCCACCCATCAAGTCTTTTTGACTTATACTATAGTCCCTGGCCCGGTAAGTTATGTTCGTAAAATTGATTTTACTGGCAACACCATCACCATAGATACCGCGCTGCGTAACCGGCTGTTACAAATGGAAGGTAGCCCATATTCTTTAGTGAGTATTGAACAATCTAAACAAAGATTGGCCTTTTTACCTTATTTAAGTGATGTGAGTGTAGATACCAATCCAGTCCCGGATAGGCCCGATGAAGTTGATCTCACTTATCATGTTAAAGAAGTCAATGCGGGTAAGGCCAGTTTGCAGGGTGGATACTCTACAGCTGATGGTTTTATTTACGGGGCCAGCATATCTGAACCTAATCTTATGGGTACCGGTAAATTTGCTTCATTATCATTTAACGCCAGTCAGTTTCAAAAAAGTTATAGCTTTAACTACGTTAATCCTTACTACACCACCTATGGCGTTAGTAGGGGTATCACAGTTTTTTCCACGGTAACCACACCAAATTCAGCGCTTAACCTGGTCAGTTATACTATGGATGGTTATGGTGCTGCGGTAACCTATGGCATTCCGGTATCACTCAATAATCGCATCAGTGTAGGGTATGGTTATACTTACATCTTTATCCATGGTGTTAATGGCAGTGATAACTCTCCGAATATTGTTGATTTTTTACATGAACATAAGTCGCCTTATAATCAGTTCAAACTAACCACCAGTTGGACCTATAACACGTTAGATCGTGCTAATGCGCCAACCAGTGGCATCAGTCAATTATTTGGGGTGGAATTAGGTGTGCCGGTCATTAGCTCTAGTTTAAGTTATTATAAATTGACTGAAGATTTTAAATATTATTATCCATTGGGTTATGGATTTATTTTAAATCCACATGCTTCTTTAGGTTATGGTAATGGTTATGCAAACATCAATACTCTGCCTTTCTTTTTAAACTTTTATGGCGGCGGCCCGGATTCCTTGCCAGGTTTTGCTCCCAATAGTTTAGGCCCGAAAAATCCTTTGGATACAAACCAGGCAATAGGAGGCAACTTAAAATTATTAGGTGGTATGAATTTCATTTTCCCGAACTTTACAGACAAAATTAGAACGGCTATTACCTTTGATGCTGGAAATATTTTTCAAACGGTCCACGTCGATGGTGGGGATGGGTTTGATGAGATTGACTATGAGCCAATTACTTTACAAAATATGCGAATGTCGGTTGGTTTAGCCGCTGTTTGGTACTCTCCTTTGGGTCCTTTAGAATTTAGCGCATCCAAAGCAGTTAATACACATTCAGGGGATCACCTTGAATGGTTTGGCTTTGCCTTTGGCGCCAGTATATGATGGTGATATCCTGCGCATCGGGAACCTGATGCTTGGAATGAAGGGAGGAATCGCGATTCTTCCCCTTACGAACCCCCATCGTGTGATGATGGGTATTTTTTTGTGTTTGTGTTTATTTTTGGAGAAATATATGAAACGTATAATGTTGTTTGTTGCAGCTAATGTGGTTGCAGTGTATTCAGCTACCGCTGCTATGGCGGGTACTATTGCTACGATTGATATGCAGAAAATTTTTCAAACTTCTAAGCAAGTACAACAAATTAACCAGGATTTAGAAAAAAAATTCGCTTCACAAAAAAGTAGTGTCGAAGCGCTGAATAAGGATTTACAAGCCAACGTAGAGAAGTATAAAAAAAATATAACCGTGATGGATGCAAAATCGGCGGATAATTTAAAAAACACGATTCACGATCAGCAGGAAAAATTGCAACAACAACAACCGGAACTGCAACGTCAAATGTATGAAGCTCAAAATAAAGAGATGACTGCCTTGTTAGATCAAATTAAAACGGTCATTAAAAACATGACCCCGGCCCAGGATATCGACGTAGTATTGCCTAAAAATGCTTTGTTATATTCCAAAGATAGTTTGGATATTACAGATAAGTGATTGATGGCCTAGATAAGCAAGGCGGGACGGCGAAATAGATTGGTTTCGTATGAAAGTGCGCCCGGTCAATGAAGTGCCGGGCGAGTTCATAAAAATTTAAAGATGAATATGACTCCTTTTAAACTAAGTGATTTAGCGCAGAAAATTAATGCGGATTTACAAGGCGATCCTGATTGCTTGATTTATCGAGCCGAGCCTTTAGCTGTCGCCAAAGAAGGCTCCATCGCTTTCTTAGCGAATGCAAAATATAAATCGTATTTGGCGAACACCCAAGCTTCAGCTGTGGTTTTACGTAAAGAGGAAGCTTTGCATTGTCCCACCAATGCTTTAATTGTTGCCAACCCTGAATTGGCTATTGCCGAGCTTTTATCGTTCATCTACGCCGGGCCCTCTCAAAAATGTGGGATTCATCCCAGTGCAGTCATAGGTGAACATTGCCAAATTGACGACACCGTCAGTATAGCGGCCTATTGTGTGATTGAAGATGGGGTAGTGATAAAAGCCAACTCAGTTATTGGGGCCGGATGTTATATTGGTCAAAATGCGCAGATTGGCGCGAACGGCCAGCTGTATCCACAAGTAAAAATTTACCATGGCGTGCACATTGAAGAAAGAATACCATCATCCACAGTGGTGCGGTGATTGGTGCGGATGGTTTTGGATTGGCGCACGATGGCAAAAAATGGGGAAAAGTGCCGCAAGTTGGTGGTGTATGGATCGGTAAAGACGTTGAAATAGGGGCGAACACCACTATTGATAGAGGCGCTTTGCAAGACACGATTATTGGCAATGGGGTAAAAATCGATAATTTAGTGCATATTGCCCATAACGTTAAAATTGGGGATAACGGCTATTGCCGCCTGTGCCGCATTGCCGGGAGTACGGAGATTGGCAAAAATTGTATGATTGGCGGCGCCGCTGGCATTACCGGCCATATTAAAATCTGTGATGGCGTTATGATTGGCCCGGCACAGTGGCGCAATCGATAGAGGAACCAGGAATATATTACTCAGGTACAGGCGTGCAGAAACATGCTATTTGGCGTCGTAATATGTTAAGATTTAAACAGCTGGATGAACTAGCAAAACGTGTTAGTCAGTTGGAGCGAGAAGTGGATTTCTCTTGCAAGGAATCCGGAGAATAAAAATGCGACAGATGGACATTGAACAAATTAGAAAATATTTACCGCATCGTTATCCATTTTTAATGATAGATCGCGTCACTGAAGTGATTCCGGGTAAGTCATTGACCGCTATCAAGAATGTCACTATTAACGAACCGTTTTTCGCTGGACATTTTCCCAGGCAATCTGTAATGCCCGGGGTATTGTTGATTGAAGCGATGGCTCAAGCGTCTGGTATTTTGATTTATCAAACCTTAGGTATTTTGCCTGAGCAGGAATTATATTTCTTGGCGGGTATTGATAATGCCCGTTTTAAACGATTGGTTATTCCTGGTGATCAATTAACTTTACATATTGAATTAGGTAAGCATAGATTGGATTTATGGAAGTTCAAAGGGACGGCAATGGTGCAAAATGAAGTCGCTTGTGTCGCAGAGTTTATGAATATAAAGGAAAACGAGGAAAATAAATGATTGACCCACGCGCCGTTATTGATCCCAGCGCAAAAATTGCTTCCGGTGTAAGTATTGGACCATTTTCTGTGATTGGACCCAATGTGGAAGTTGGCGCCGGCACTAAAATACGTTCTCACGTATTAATCGCCAAAAATACTTTACTCGGTAAAAACAATCTGATTTATGATTTTGCATCCGTTGGTGGGGACACTCAAGACCTAACTGCGCAAACCAGAGAAACCTATTTAGAAATTGGCGACGGTAATATTTTCCGAGAATTTTGTACGATCAACCGTGGTTCCAGTAAATTGGCTGAAGGGGGTGTCACCCGTATTGGAAACCGTAATTTATTTATGACGTATACCCATGTTGCACATGATTGTATTTTGGGCAACCATATTATTTTTGCCAACAATGCTTCGATTGCGGGTCATGTAATTGTTGATGACTATGCTAATTTATCTGCTTTTGCCGGAGTGCATCAATTTTGCCGCATTGGCAGCTTTACTTATTTGGGCAGAGCAACCAAAGTTGGGCAAGATATTCTGCCTTATATGTTAATTACCGGCAATCCAGGATGTCCGGTGAGCTTAAATTTAGTCGGCTTAAAACGTCAGGGAGCTTCGAGAGATTTGGTTCGTGTGCTGAAACATATTTATCATCTGTTATATCGTCGCGATTTAAAATTCAGTGAAATACGAGAGTCCATTGCTGAAATTGCAAAATCTCACTCAGAAATCAACTTGTTCTTAGATATCATAGACAACTCCAAACGCGGCATTGCCCGCCCAAATCCCAAAAGATCACTTGCCGAGGCGCCCATCGCTGAAATGGAATAAGGCTAATTAAAAAGAAGTGATGCAAATACAACGTTGTTCTGTAATACTACAAATCACTTATTAAATGGGGCAGTCCCCAAAAAACTGAATAGATTCGAGACATTTTTAATTTCATAGTATATTTGTGGAAATTCGTTAACCAATTGAGGGAATAAAGCCATGAAAACGTATGAAACCTTACAGTATGAAAAAGCAAACAAAAAGTTAAATGATGAATACTTATATTTATTACCTTTAGTCCTTATTAACCTTATTAAGGAATATATGGTAGAGCCTACGTTAGAGCCGTCGGCATTACGAGCACAATTGATACTGATACTCCATGCTGACTTTCTAGGGAACGCAATACGCCCATTTGAACAAGCTGGTATACAAAACCCATTTGAATTTAACCTAATTAGGTATCGAATGATAGAATCGTCATTGTTAGTGAATATCCTTCGGACAAGGAAGTTAGAGTTTGAACTAGACAATGTAGAGAGCTCAGCGTTTCAAATCCCTTATCCTGAGACAAAATATACGACACGACCTGCTCCAAGTGACTGCCAATTGCTAGACTGTATGGCAGAAGAATTGAAGCAAATAGGGCAGGGTATTTTTTTGTCTCCTGAGATGAAGGCCGAGCGCTATATTTGTTTTGATGCTGATTATATAGATAATGATGTTGACGAAATTAATAACATGCTCCACTATCGGCCAGGTAGTATTTATCAGCTTTTATCAACAGAAAGCGCTAGGAACAAATCAATGTCTGACTATAGTCAGCAGGAATGTAACACTTTTATAGAAATATTCAGACAATATGCCAAAGTGGGTCCTTATTATGAAGATCTCGGTTCTATGGGGGAAGTTGGGTTAAGAAAAATATACATTACGCGAGAATCAGAACGGTATTTCTATTCCTTTTATTCTAAAGCCTGCAAAATATATCCTGATTGGGAAGAATTAAGTAATAGCTTGTTTCCAAATAAAATAGCCCATGTGCTGGTAAAGCTAGGATACGTGTGCCGTGGATACGTAAGGGCCATAATGATAAAAATATTGTAGCCGTGGCTGTGGTGCCGGAAGGTGAAGTAAAAAAATTATGTAACGATACACGCCTCACAAAACAGGTCCTAACAGAACAGAAGTTGACAGTCTCTCCTGGAGAAGAGAAGGTGACATTAGACTATATTAATAAGCAACTTAAAGAATTTATATCATCCACAGACCAAAAAATCGATCAAAAAAACAAAATCGGGCTTATCTGCCATTTTATAGAATTAATACAATATGTATATTGTAAAGACGAACTTCAAAAACTTTCCACGTATTTTAACGAATACAAGAGTGTACCAAATTATCTTGCTTATAAGGCAGGTACTTTGAAAAGTCTAAAAAGAAAAAGTACATCGGTCAGCACAGAGATGTTTGAAAAACCATCACCTGATGATCCTTTTTGGATTAAGATTATACTCCGAGAAATCACTATAAGAATAGCTGAAGTAGAAAAGATCGAACGCTCTCTCGAAGAACCGTTGCCAGGGATAAGGATAAGGTTGTCTTAGAAAACCTGTGCTATGGATAAATTTGTTTTAAGGCGCTTTCTACATTTGAGGCTAGCTAATCATAATCCTTCAATAACGGATATGGATAATCCAGTATAGGTGGCAATTACTTCATGTGATAATGCTGATTGCTTTAGTGACCTGGCAATTGCTAGGCGCTCTTCAACACGTCCTTCAGCGCGCCCTTCAGCACGTCCTGCTTCACGACCTTCTTCACGACCTTCTTCACGTCCTTCGGCCAGTCTACATTCCGGGCTTCTTTACGTTCATAGTTCAATTGCGCATTAAAACTAGCATCGTCCATTAGACTGTAAGCGTTTGGTAAACGCCATATCCGATTTAAATTAAAGTTGGATAAATTGCGGAAGTAGTTGGCGATAATCTTCATCAGTGGTGCATAAGCGGATGCGATGAAGCATGGCAACAAAATAGCGATAAGGCTCGATCCCATTAGCCTTGCAAGTTTCCAGCAGCGAATACAAAATAGCGCCCGCCTGAGCGCCTCGGGGACTGCCGCAAAATAACCAGTTTTTCCTACCAATGGCAAAAGGTCGTATGGCATTCTCCACTAAATTATTATCGATCTCGATTCGACCATCTTTCAGGTAATGATTCAGTTCTTTCCAGTTGTTCAGGGCGTATTGAATCGCCTGGCCTAACTTCTGTCGCGGCGGGACCTTGGGTAGATACTCTTCCAACCATTGCTTAAATTCAGCCAAGATGGGTGGCGCTTGTTTTTCTCTCAGCTCATATCTGCCTTGGGCAGAAAGATCGGCTTCCCGCGCTCGCTTTTCAAGCGCATATAACCTTCTAAAAAATTCCAGTGCTTTGGCAGCTAAACCCGGTTTCTTCGATAATTTAGCGCAATCAGCAAAATAACGTCGAGCATGCGCAAAGCATTTCACGGAACAAATATCTTCAGTCTTCTCTACCCAGTGATAACCCGAGTAAGCATCGCTCTGCAAATAGCCTTTAAATCCACTTAAAAACTCTCGGGCATGGTAACCGCCCCGTGTTTCTTCATACATAAAGACTAAACTCGGTTTATCCCGGTCACCGCCTCGATAAACCCACATATAGGATTTATTCGTATTAGATCGACCCACTTCTTCTAAGACCTGTAAGGTCGTTTCATCCGCTTGGATGTAACCACTTTGGAGGATCAACTGCCGTGAGCAGCGCACCAGCGGCGCGCAAAGTTCAGCCGTTTTGAGTACCCAGGCACACAGGCTACTGCGCACAAGGTCTACCTCCAAGCGCTGCCAGATCGCTTCCTGCCGGTATAGCGGGACGTGGTCTGTGTATTTGGTCACGATCGTGTGGGCGATCAGTTCGGGCGTGGCGATACTTTTAGGCAACAATAACACCGGCATAGCGGCAATCTTTACGTTCTCTTGACAAGGCTTGCAGGCATATTTAGGCCGCACATGTTGAACCACGGACAATGTCGCCGGTATATATTTAAGTTGCTCGCTCATCTCTTCTCCAATCTGGACTAAGTGAGCGCCACAAGCACAAATTTTTTCGGATTCTGGAATATCGTACACGATCCGCTCCCTTGGAAAATCTTTCGGGAGGGATCGGCGCACCGGACGATTTTTAGGTTCCTTATTTTTAGTTTCGGTCGACTCTTCGATTTGGGCTTTCAGTTCATCGGTCAGTTCAACACCCGCTTCATCAAACATATCGGGTTGCCATATATTTTTTTCGGATGAAGGGGCAAAACGTTGTTGCCGGGCAAGGCGCAGGTCTTCTATCAAGCGAGCATATTTTTCTTTATAGCTCGTTAATTCAATCTGCAAATCAATAACAATTTTTTGCAATAATTCCAGAGAATCTGGCAATTTTTTAATATCTATTTTCACAGTGCTATCCTAACAAATTTCAACGTAAATTTCAGCTATTTTTTTCACTTTTTTTATTTTTTTAAATATAATTTTCGAACTTTGCTTCACTCACTTCCAACCTGGAAAATTTATCACTGGCCAACAGCCAGTGGAAATGTTCCGGGGTCATTTCTATTTGTCCGTCTTGATTCCTGGGGAAAACAAATCGGCCTTTTTCCAATCGCCGATACCACAAAGTAAAACAATTAGGCTGATAGTATAGGGCTTTAATTTTATTGCCGCTGCGGCTACGAAACAAAAAGAGATGACCACAAGCGGGATTCATCTTTAAAACATCGGCAATCAATATACACAGTGTATCGATGGATTTTCGCATGTCGACGGGGGATAGATAAAAATAAATCTTCACATCGTTTGGAATCAGCATGATCGTATTACCTCCATCCAGCGTTTCAGTTGACTGTATTCGCTATAAGGCAATAGCAACTGGAGTCCATTAGGCAGTAACACTTTGAGTTCATTATTCCTTGACGCCATCGGTTCTGGACGCAAATGAACGGGAATAACATCACCCATACCCGCTAACTTTTTCTGCTGCCTTTTCTTCAAAGCTAAACAATGATAACTAAACTGCGACAATACAATTTGATTGCGTTCGCAAAACTCCCGGCGGGACAAGCCACTTTGAGCCTGTGCTTCAATTAATTTTTGCCAATGTATCTGGCGCTCTGATTCTAACTTCATCACTATATCTCCTTAAATTTAATTTCAAAAATATAGTTTCGACGAAATTTTTAAACTTTAAAAGATGGAATTCCCTAAACG
>CAVPCA010000045.1:0-17335 GCA_963702315.1 uncultured Pseudomonadota bacterium | reverse complement strand
ACACTGCCTTTAACATGATCCAGAATCATTTGATGCAATTATTGTGTTTGGTGGCAATGGAAACGCCAATGTCATTAGCCACTGATGAAATCCGTAACAAAAAAATTGATGTTTTACGCGCAGTGCGCCAGATCAATGCTGGAGAAATTGAGCAAGTTGCTGTGCGTGGACAATATGATGGTTATCGTCAAGAACCGGGAGTTGCACCGGATTCGAATACCGAAACTTATGTCGCACTCCGATTATTTATCGATAATTGGCGTTGGCAAGGTGTGCCTTTTTATTTACGTACGGGAAAGGCGTTGTCCAAACGTTATTCCGAAATAAATATTCAATTTTGTAAAGTGCCGCACAAAATATTTTCTTCCGCAGCCAGTGCAGATTGTCAACCATCACAATTAATTATCAACATCCAACCCGATGAAGGCATTATTTTAACCGTGCAAGCCAAAAAACCAGGTTCGGAGATTGCTTTAAAAACCGTGAATATGAATTTTCGTTATCAGGAAAGTTTTAAAAAACCTTCACCGGAAGCTTACGAAACTTTGCTGGTGGATATTATTCGTGGTGAACAAACTTTATTTATGCGCGTTGATCAAGTGGAAGCATCGTGGGCTATTTTAATGCCGATTATTGAAAATTGGCAAAAACATCCACCTAAAGATTTCCCCAATTATGCTAAAGGGCGTGAGGGCCCAGCCGCCGCGGATAAATTAATTCAAAGTGATGATGGCGCTTGGCCGCACTGCATGGCTTTTGGGAATGAATAGCGATGGTTAATCCAACTTTACAAATTTATCCCACTAAACAAGCGCTTTATACCGCTACAGCTGATTTTTTTTTGCAACAAGCGCAAACAGCCATTAGTCAAAAAAATCAATTTGTCGTTGCTATATCCGGTGGCAATTCTCCCATCCCGCTGTATGAATTATTGAAAGGCCCGCATTATGCGCCTAAAATCCCTTGGGAAAAATTATTTATTTTTTGGGGTGATGAACGTTTTGTGCCATCCGATAGTGCGCAAAATAATGCGCATTGTGCTTTTCAGGCTTGGTTAAATGCAGTGCCTATCCCCAAAGATCAAATATTTCCGGTTCCTATTTTGCAATCCGCCGCTGCATCTGCTGCTGCTTATGAAAAAACTTTACATAATTTTTTTAATCAGCGTGCCCCGATTTTTGATTTAATACTGTTGGGTTTGGGAGACAATGCACATACCGCTTCGCTTTTTCCGCATACTACCGTTTTAAATGAGCAAGAGAAATGGGTGGCGCCAGTGTATGTGCCTGAATTAAAAATGGATCGAGTGACCTTAACACCAGTCATTATTAATCAAGCAGAATCCATTGCATTTTTAGTGGAAGGCGCCAACAAAGCTAAAGCCGTTCAGCAAACTTTGCGTGGGCCACATAATCCAGCAGAAATTCCTGCGCAACTCATACAGCCCAGTCGTGGAGAATTAATCTGGTTTTTAGATAATTCAGCTGCAAAATTCATTATATAAAGGAGTGAACATGAAACCTTTTCTTTCAAGATCCGTTCCCTAAGAACGGTTACTCACCGACGCTGTTGTTGCTCGCCGTGCAACCCCGAGCTTTGATGGTTCACCGATTCCCGATGATGTGCTTTCCGCGATTATCACCGCGGGAATGGAGGCGCCCAGCGGCTACAATCTACAACCTTGGCGGATGATTGTGGTGCGTGACCCAGAACAAAGAAAACGCTTGCGGGCAGCAGCCATGAATCAACCCAAGGTAGAAGAAGCCAGCGCCGTTATCGTTTTTTGCGGCGATTTAAATGCGCCGCGCGGCCAAAGTTTAGAAGATATCATCACTGAAGCCGCCAAACATGGTTTTAGCGATGAACAAAATCAAAAAATGAAAGAGATTGCTGGAAAAGTATTTAGCGCCCCCGCCGGTAACGCCATGGGCATTGCGCCCGACTATGCCGTTTGGGTAAACCGCCACACCATGATTGCATTCACCACCATGTTATGGATGGCGGAAGTCTTAGGTTACGACACCGCCCCCATGGAAGGTTTTTTCGAAGACAAAGTAAAAGCTTTACTCGGCATCCCCGAAGGCATACGCGTGATAGCGTTACTAGGCATCGGCAAACTCAAAGGCCCCGACAAACCCTACGCCGGCCGCCGCAACCGCAAAGATATTTGTTTCGCGGAAAAATGGGGCAGTAGCTTAAATACTTAAAATTACTCAATACGTTGAGTAATTTTATAAGTCCATGTTTAAAAGAGAAATTTTAATCCATTTAAAGTTTGTTAAACAGTTTAATCCCAGCAAAATTATTGAAGTTGGAAATTCAAATTTCTCCTTAGAAAATTTCTTAAAAACTCCCATAACTGAACTGGTTAAGTGACCATTACACTGTCGCGCTTCAAATAGAATACACCTCAGCTCTGACACCGCCTTATGAAAGTATTTTTTTTGCACAGTTATCTTTTTATCTCTATAATTTTTATATCAGGTAATAAAAGAAAAATGAGTATATTATGAAAAAATACATTATTTTATTTTCAGTTTTAAGTATTTTCCCCTTTTATAGATGCAGTTGCACAACAGCTTCATGCCTGCAGTGATACACTCCTTTGCAGAAATGAAAATGGACACCTCGTATGTGGCCCTTTTTCTGGCGATTTTCAAATAACTCAAATGGAAGTGATCGGAAATCCACCTCCTACATGGCAGGGATATGTTGTAGCCCATTTTACCAATGCTCAAAGTTATCCAGGTACCGGTGGTGGAGTACCGGTAGCTCACTGTAACTATAGTTCATATCACTTTTCAGATCCTAATAATTACTTCAATACGCAAACGACAGCCAATAATTATGTTGCTTTTAAAGGAGGAGGAGCGCCTAATCGTTGGCAAGGTGGTCATGGCTTTGACTATTGCTACGGGATAGATTGGAAATCCACAGAGTTTGATGGGTCTCCCTTATTTTGCTACTTTGAAAAAAAACGTTGACGAGCGGCGGGGCATCCCGGCAATGCTTAAACCTAAATTCCGCAGTTGCCTCCTACTGCGAAGGCCTATTGCACTGAATCTTGAGGCTTTTTTGTGAATTTTTTCCTTCACCGTACGGATGAGTACGGCTTCAGGAAAAAATCCCCAAAAAAGCCTCAATCTTCAGCGCACTAGGTCTTCTCGTCACGGAGGCAACTGCGGAATTTAGGTTAAACCGTAGTTCGACCAGCGGACATGGGTAATTTGCTTTAATGTCTTATGTTCTGCTAAGGTTATGGACATGGCGAAAAATATTGATCCGAATAAAAAACCTGAAGGTGAGCTTGAAATCCGTACGATTGCTATGCCGGCGATATCAACGCTACTGGCGATATATTTGGGGGTTGGGTGGTTTCGCAAATGGACTTGGCGGGCGCTAGTTATGCGCTCAAATACACTAAGGGGCGCGCGGTTACGGTGGCGATTGATAAAATGTCATTTATTGCACCGGTGAAAATTGGTGATTTATTAAGTTGTTATGTCAGCCTGCAAAGAATTGGCAATACTTCAATTCAAATCAAAATAGAAGTCTGGGCAATCTCACCCAATGATTTGCAAAATCGTCAAGTCACTGAAGGAATTTTTACATTTGTTGCTATAGACACCCAGGGCAAGCCCCGTTCGATTCCTAAAGATTCCTAAAGATTCCTAAAGTTTTATACATCATCCGATTTTCTTTTGCTGCGTCCCATAAAATAGGCGATAAAGATCAGCAAAATAAATACAGGAGTAACCAATGGAAATAAAAATGGGAATAGCAAGATCGATAAGATGGCCCATCCTAAAGCAAACAGCGTAATTAAAGCGATCAGTAACCCCGGCAAGATAAAAAATAGCAACACCGCAATGCTGAATAGAGCGATGGTCGCTACCACAATGCCCCAAGCGCCGGTGCTCATGATGATGGCGATGCCGAGAAAGGGTAACAGCAAATAAAATCCAACCACGGATAAAAGAATCAGAATCACGGCAACCGTTAATGCCTTGCGAAGATGTGCCGGTCTAGGTTCATTGGTCATAAATAAATTCCTTATATAAAGATAAAAAAATTATAGCAGAGCTTTATTTGACTCCGCCAATTAATTTGGAAAGTAAATAAATGAGAAAACTTAATGCGCTAATCCAAAAAGAGGCCGGCCAATTGGTCAGATAGGTGATGATAATCCCAATCCACACAATAGCCAAACCGATAACGATCGAAACAATCATCCCGGATAAAACAGAGCGGGTCAACGATAAAGCACTGGCCGCAGGCCCAATTAATAAAGTGAATACCAACAAAACACCCACCACTTGGCTGGCTTCTGTAACAGCAATGGCGACTAAAATCAGAAAAAGAATGGAAATAAGCCGTAAAGAAATACCTTTGGCTTCCGCTAGTTCTGGTTCTAAGGTGGCAAATAGTAACGGGCGCGCCAGAATAAATAAACCCGCTAAACTTACGATTGAATAAATCAGCATGATTTTCAACAAACCGGTGGAAACGCCGAGTAAATCACCAAACAAAATAGACATGGCGTGTCCCGCATAATTCGTATAAAAAAATAAAAATAAAACCCCTAAACCTAAGGAAAAAGAAAGCACCATGCCGATCGCAATATCGCTTTTGGAAACTCTTTCCCCTAAACCACCCATGGTAATTGCCGCCAGCACAGTGAGCACAAGTTGTCCG
Organism: uncultured Pseudomonadota bacterium; assembly: GCA_963702315.1. Taxonomy (GTDB): domain Bacteria; phylum Pseudomonadota; class Gammaproteobacteria; order Coxiellales; family Coxiellaceae; genus JAFEDN01. Next base: position 12,640 of record CAVPCA010000045.1, on the reverse strand, counting down.
AGAGGTGGTGAAAGACCAATAAGACCAGCGCCAGCTGCGCCGGCAAAACTAATATGGCTCAGCGCATGACTCGCGAAATTTTGACTGCGCAACACCACAAAAAAACCGATAACAGCACAAGTCAGTGCAGCCAAAGTTCCTGCCAAAAAAGCATGCTGCATGAAGTCATAAGCCAAAAGTTGTTTAACAGCTAGAATGATTGAGGTCATGGAGATGAGCACCTGATTTTTGATGGACCACAATTAAATAATTGCCCTGACGAATCACTTCAATGGGTGAATGGTAAAGCCGGCTCAGTTGTTCACTATTGACGACCTCATCCACAGTACCTACAATCGCTTTGCCTTGCGCCAAGTAAATCAACCGATCCATGGCGGTCAGCAGCGGATTCATTTCATGCGCAGTAAATAAAACCGTTAAATGCGTACGCAGTTGAATGGATTTTACTAATTGCACCATTTTTTCCTGCTGGCCGGGATCTAATCCGCTTAACGGTTCATCTAACAACAGAATCTCGGGTTGATTCAGCAATGCTTCCGCTAAAGCGACTCTTTGCCGTTCCCCTCCGGATAAATATCGATACGGACGATCAGCGATGGCTTTTAAATCGGTTAATTCTACAACTTCTTCTACTAAAGAGGGCTGCTTTTTTTGCGAGCACGCTGCAATATAAGCACGAGCCGTTAATTGATGCGCCGGTAAAGTTTGTCTGACTTGTGGTAAATAACCAATGTGCGGATTGCCTTTTTTAGGTGGATTTCCCAAAACGATCACAGAACCGCTGTCAATTTTCTGCAGCCCCAAAATAATTCGAAACAATGTGCTTTTGCCTGCGCCATTGGGGCCAAACACACCGATAAATTCTCCAGCGCGGATATGCGTGGAAAATTGATCCAGAATTACGTTTGCGCCCAATCGCAGTGTTAAAGCACTCAATTCGATGATATTCATTTTAAAGCCGACGTCAGTTCATGAATCGCTTGGCCCATCCAAGTAAAATAATCCTGTCCTTCCGGTTCAGTTTCGCTAACCCCAATAATCGGCACACCAGATTGCAGCGCTAAATTTTTCATCCGTTCGGTAAGTGGATTAACCGTTTGCTTATTGTAAATCAACGCCTTTACCTGATGTTGCGTGAGTAAATCTTCAAATTGTTTGGTGTCACTGACACTAGGCTCGGTGTCGTTCATCACGCTTAATTGAAAACCTTGGCCCAACATTTTAAGTCCCAACGCTTTTGCCATCTCATTAAATACAGGCTCAGTGGCGATCACCGGGGTATTAGCGAATTGCTGCCGGAATACTGCTATTTGCCGCATCAATTGCTGATAACTTTCTTCAAAACGAGAAAGGTTTTGATCAAATTGTTGTTGATCAGCAGGCGCTAATTTTTGTAATTGAACATGCAATGTTTTAGCCAATACTGCCATCGTATGGGGATCATACCAAATGTGTGGATTTTCTCCGGTTTTTTTTTGTAAAAGCTCACCCATATTGATTTTGAGTTGAGAATGGCTCTCGTTATTTTGTATCAGATTATTAATCCAGGGATCATAATCAAGGCCGTTATAAATAATGATATTGGCTTTCGCAATTGCTTTGGCGGTGGAGGGTGTGCTGCTGAAAAGGTGAGGATCTTGTTGCGGGTTTTTCAAAATACTCGTGACTTGAACCTCTTTTCCGCCGATTTGCTCGGCAATTTGCCCATAGAAATTTTCTGCGGCGACGATTTTAATCGGCTCGATCCCGGCGATGGCGCAGGTGGTGATTAAAAACAACACAACAAAATGTGCACATAATGAAAAATATCTACCCATAGTTCTCCCTATCCCGAATAAGATGTTACAATGCCCGCCATGAACCATTTAACTCACTCCGCCCAGTGGCAAAACTTACAAAAACACCAGCGTGATATCGCGGGTGTGCATATGCGCGATTGGTTTACCGAAAACGCTAACCGCTATCAACAATTTTCGTTGGAAGCGGTGGGTATGTTTTTGGATTATTCCAAAAATCGCATCACTTCCGCAACGATGGATTTACTTTATCAGCTGGCGGAGAAGTGTCAACTCCGTAATCATATAGCCGCTTTGTTAGCTGGAGATATTGTTAATTTAAGCGAAAAACGCCCCGCTTTACACACCGCGCTTCGTTATGGCGGCACGCAACCCATTTTGGTGAATGGACAAGATGTTATTCCTGCGGTACGCGCAACGCTGGCCAGTATGGCGGATATTGTTAATAAAGTTCGAAGTAGGCGTTATTTGGGTTTCAGCGGCCAGCCCATCGACACTTTAATTCATATTGGCATTGGTGGTTCCGACCTTGGGCAATTAATGGTGTTCCATGGTTTAGAAGATTATGTTAGCAAAGCGTTAAACTACATCTTTTTTTCGTATCAAGATGCTGAGTATGTCAATAAAACTTTGGCTGATTGCAATCCTGCCACAACGATAGTGATTGTGGCTTCGAAGTCGTTTAGTACAGCAGAGACGCTGGCCAATGCCGCCATTGCCAAAGCATGGCTGGAAAAAGCATCACGTCAAGCAGTGGCTTTACAAATGCTAGCGGTTACCGCCAAAGCTGAAAAAGCCGTTGAATTCGGGATTGCCGCAGAAAAAGTATTACCGGTTTGGGATTGGGTCGGTGGGCGATACTCGGTTTGGTCAGCGATGAGTTTGATTGTCGCTGCAGCCGTTGGTATGGAAAATTTCAATGATTTTCTAGGCGGCGGTTACGCCATGGATCAACATTTCGGTCAAGCAGACCTTAAAGCCAATTTCCCGGTTATTTTAGGACTGTTAGACGTTTGGTATAACAATTTTTTTGGCGCGCCCACTCGGGCGATTATTCCTTACGGCAGGAAAATGCATTTGTTGTCAGATCACCTGCAACAAGTCTATATGGAAAGCTTGGGTAAACGGGTTAACCAGGACGGCCAACCGGTGGAGATGGAAACTGGATTTATTATTTGGGGCGGCGGCGGTTCCAATACCCAGCATAGTTTTCATCAATTGCTGATGCAAGGCACGCGCTTGGTGCCGATTGATTTTATCGCTCCGTTAGATAATATGCCTTTAGCTGCAAATTGTTTTGCGCAAAGCCAAGTATTAATGATGGGTTACGAACATCCGCAGCCGGAAAAAGTAATTCCCGGCAATAATCCCAGCCATACGATTTTAATGCCTAAAACCACACCGTTTGCGTTGGGTGCGTTATTGGCCATGTATGAACACCGTGTCTTTGTAAACAGCGTCATTTGGGGTGTTAACGCCTTTGATCAATGGGGTGTAGAACGCGGCAAGCTGATCGCCCAACAAATTTTTGCGGATTTATCTGCAGCGCATTCCAAGGCGGATTACGACAGTTCTACCGCTGGATTAATGCAATGGACGGCGCAGCACCGTGGGGAAAAAGCCCGTGGTTAAGCCCATCAAAACGGCGGTTTTGCCGGTAGCTGGATTAGGCACTCGTTTTTTACCCATCACTAAGTCCGGTCCCAAAGAAATGTTACCTATTGTAGACAAGCCGCTGGTGCAATATGTGGTGGAAGAAGCGTTAGCCGCTGGTATTGAACAATTTGTGTTTATCACCAGCAACAATAAATACGCGATCGAAGATTATTTTGACCGGCATTATGAGTTTGAAAGCCGTCTTGCGCAACAAGGAAAATTTGCCGAACTGGATTTGGTGAAAAACATACTGCCGGATTACGTGAGTGTGGTTTATATTCGGCAATCTAATCCGCGCGGATTAGGCGACGCGGTCTTGCAGGCCAAGCAAGTGATAGGCGATGCGCCGTTCGCGGTTTTATTGGCCGACGATATTATTGATTTGCCGCCGCATGGTTGTCTCAATGAGATGATGCGAATTTATCTCAAAGATCCTGGCAGCATTATTGCCATCGAACCTGTGCCGCCCAAAGACACCGATCAATACGGTATTGTATCCTTGGATTTGCCGGTCAAGCGCAATACCGGCAATGTGATCAAAGGTATTGTTGAAAAACCCAAACCTGCACAAGCGCCTTCTCATTGGGGCGTAGTGGGCAGATATATTTTGACGCCACAAATTTTTCCGTTGTTGGAGAATATTTCCGCCGGTTGCCAAGATGAAGTTCAACTCACTGATGCGATCGCTCAATTGCTGCAGAAAGAACCGGTTAAAGCATTTCCCTTCGAAGGAAAACGCTATGATTGCGGTAATAAATTAGGTTTTTTAGAAGCAACCATTGTTTTTGCGCTGCGCCGCCCGGATATCGGCCCCGCCTTGCGCCAACGCTTACATCACTTGTTGAGTCCTGAGCTGGTATAAGATATAATCCACGTCCTTAATCTTCGTATTTACCGTGTCTGTCAATGACAGCGGATGTGGTGAATAAGAAACGTGATAACTAAAAACGACGAGGAAATAACTTTATGTCATTAGATGCTGCAGAAAAATCTAAAATTATCGAAGAATTTCAAAGTGCACCTGGGGATACGGGTTCTCCCGAAGTGCAAGTGGCTTTATTAACCGCCCGCATCAAAACCCTAACCGATCACTTTAGCACGCATAAACACGATTACAGTTCTCGCCGCGGTTTGCTGCGTTTAGTCAGTTTGCGTCGCACTTTGTTGGACTATGTCAAACGCAAAGATATCAATCGTTATCGAAAGCTGGTGCAAAGTTTAGGTCTACGTGGCTAAAAGGAAAAATAATCTGTGAAAGTAGTAAAAAAGCAATTTAAATTTGGTGATCATCAGGTCACCCTGGAAACGGGTCGCATAGCTAGACAAGCTGACGGCGCCGTCTTAATTAGTATGGATGACACCGTGTTGTTGGTAACCGCTGTTGCGCAAAAAACCCCGAATGAAGGCGGGGACTTTTTGCCGTTAAGTTGTTATTACCAAGAAAAGAGTTACGCCATTGGCCGGGTGCCGGGCGGTTATTTTAAACGTGAAGGCCGTCCTACGGAAAAGGAAACCCTGATTTCCCGGTTAATCGACCGGCCGTTGCGTCCGTTATTTCCGGAAAGGTTTACCCAGGAAGTGCAGATTGTGGCGACTGTGATGTCAGTGGATCCACACGAACCCACCGATATTCCCGCTATTTTAGGCGCGGCTGCGGCTTTGGGCTTGTCGGGTGTGCCTTTCAATGGACCAGTGGGCGCTGCCCGCGTGGGTTACAAAGACGGTGCGTATCTTTTAAATCCATCGTTTGCTGAACTCGAACAATCGCAATTAAATTTAGTGGTTGCCGGAACTCAAGAAGCAGTGATTATGGTGGAATCCGAAGCCGATCAGTTATCCGAAGAAATCATGTTGGGCGCGGTGATGTATGGCCATGAGCAAATGCAAATCGCCATTCGCGCTATTCAAGAATTTGTTGCTGAAGCGGGCGCTAAACCTTGGGATTGGCAGCCGCCGCCGAAAGACCAGGCGCTGGAAGATAAAATCGCCGGTTTAATCCAGAGCGATTTGGAAACTGCCTATCGAATCCAAGAAAAAGGCGCGCGCCAAAATCGCTTGGCTGCGATTCGCACCGAAGCGTTGGCTAAGTTGATTGATCCAGCCAAAACCGACAATCCGCCTGCCTGGCGCATTTCGCATCTTGTCGAAAATTTAGAAGCGAACATTGTGAGACAACGCATTTTAAATGGTGAGCGCCGCATTGATGGGCGTGATACCGTCACTATAAGACCGATCGTCGTTGAAACTTCCATTTTAGCGCGCACCCATGGTTCTGCTTTATTCACCCGTGGTGAAACCCAGGCGCTGGTCATTGCCACTTTGGGAACGGAACGCGATGCGCAAACATTAGATGATTTAGAAGGTGATCGCAAAGAAACCTTTATTTTCCACTACAATTTCCCGCCATTTTGTGTGGGAGAAATCGGTCAATTAAGCGGCCCGAAACGCCGTGAAATCGGTCATGGCCGTTTAGCGCGACGTGCTCTGGTGGCGGTTATTCCGTCGATGACTGTGTTTCCTTATGTGATCCGTGTCGTTTCTGAAATTACCGAATCCAATGGTTCAAGCTCAATGGCCAGCGTTTGCGGCAGCAGCTTAGCGTTGATGGATGCCGGTGTGCCCATTAAAGCGCCGGTAGCCGGCATTGCCATGGGATTGATCAAAGAGGGTAATAAATTCGCTATTTTAAGCGATATTTTGGGCGATGAAGATCACTTAGGCGATATGGATTTCAAAGTCGCCGGTACTTTATTGGGTGTGACCGCATTACAAATGGATATCAAAATCATGGGCATCACCCGTGAAATTATGCAGCGCGCTTTAGAACAAGCCAAACAAGGGCGTTTGCACATTCTGGGCATCATGAACAAATTGATTGATAAACACCGTCCAGAGTTATCAACCTATGCGCCACGCATCACCACCATGAAAATTCATCCGGACAAGGTTCGTGAAGTGATTGGTAAAGGTGGTGTAACCATTCGTAGCTTAACCGAGTCCACTGGAACCACGATTGATATTAGCGATGACGGTGTGATTAAAATCGCTTCGGTTAATGCAGCCAGCGGCCAAGAAGTGCAACGCCGCATCGAAGAAATTACGGCAGAGGCTGAAGTTGGTAAAGTTTACGCAGGCACAGTAGTCAAATTGGCTGATTTTGGCGCCTTTGTGGAGTTTTTACCAGGCCATCAAGGTTTGTTGCATATTTCGCAAATCACTGAAGAGCGTGTAAACGATGTGCGGGATTATTTGACGGAAGGACAAACCGTGCGGGTGAAAGTGATTGAAATCGATCGCCAAAACCGCGTCCGTTTGAGTATGAAGGAGATTGCTGCTGCAGATACACAATGAAGACGTCGTCTTATTGCACGGCTTGAGCCGAACCCGGGCCATCATGCTACGGATGGCCGAGGGGTTAACTGAAGCCGGGTATCAGGTTATTAATTTAAGTTATCCTTCCACCACTTATCCGATTGAAATCCTGGTTGATATTGTTGCTAAAGAGATTTTCAAACTTTGTCCTTACGATCCAAACCGCAAATTACATTTCGTCGCCCATTCGATGGGCGCCATTATTATCCATGAACTTATCAAAAAATACCGCCCCCAAAATTTGGGCCGGGTAGTGGCTTTAGGCCCGCCATATCGTGGCACTCCCATTATCGATAAAGTCAGAAATTTTTGGTTATATCTCAAATACAACGGGCCTGCCGCTTTACAACTCGCCACGGATGGATTGGGCATAGCCCATCAATTGGGTAAAGTGAATTACGAGTTAGGCATTATCGCCGGCGACCGCTATAAATTTTTCGACTGGTTTTTCGTGCAATTCTGGCTGCCGTCGCCGAATGACGGCAAAGTCCCCGTGTCCAGCACTTTCATCGATGGCTATAAAGATCACATTATTTTACCGGTTGATCATGCTTTTATGCCAAAAAATCTTACGGTCATCCAACAAACCCTTCAATTTCTCGAACACGGGGTTTTCCAGCCTGTTAACCCGCAGCCGAACTAATTCTTATGCGTGGCATAACAGTTTTTGAAAAAAAATTCAAAAATAACAAATGGTTATAAAAAGACGTCCTCAGTGACACCCGCCCTTCGGTTATTCATGCCATGCCGGATCATTAAAATGCCCGGCAGCGTATTCGTGTAATACACTAGCGATAAAGGTTTGATAAGGTAAGCCTTTAAAGGCTGCCTTTCGTTTTAGCCGTGCTAAGTCATTGCCGGAAATACGGATATTAACCCGTTTATCTTTACGAAAATAATTTGCCGCGGCTTCTTTCGCAAAAGCAAGTTCTTCTTTTAAATTATCTACACTTTTTAACTTACCTTTAGTGATAGCTTGATCAAAAGCATCGCTGATTTCCTGCTCCTCTTGATCTAATTTACTATTAAAAACATCATTTTTTTTCTTTTTCATAAAGACCTCTTTTTAAATATTGTTTGGTTAATTTTCGATGAGGGAAAATCGTCTTTAAAAAAACTGTATTTTCATCCTTTTTAACGAAAGGCACCAAGCAAACATAATTATTCATGTTGAGAACGTACACTTTTTGGTTGGGATATTTCGCAGGGTTAGGATGTGGCAATATATCTAATACTGCGCCTTCACCAATCGCTGCGATAACTTCTTCAAAACTAATACCCCGTTCTTTTATCAGCTGCTGATTCTTCTCGGCTGAAAAGTCATATTTTTTTTGCTCAGTCATAAACTTATTATGGCACAATGTGTGCATTTTGCCAATTGTACAGCACCCATATATCTTAACGCCTATAAGTATCAAGTTTAATATAATGTCTATAGACAATAACTTAAAGTTAGATCTGACAGCTATTAACAGAGTTAGGCGGTGTCCGGCATGAATTTCTATAAGTTATTGTTAATTTTAATAATTTTTGTAACTAAAGTAGAAAGACCGTGCTCAAAATGCTCACATACCTGTGTATGCTCCCCGCCTTTTCGCCCAATAGGATGCGAATTTCGCAGCTAAATTAAAAGTCAGATTTGAGTCTGGCGTTTTGTAAATTCTTATGCGTGCCAGGCATAACAGTTTTTGAAAAAAAGTTAAATAATAACAATCTGTTACAAAAATACGTCATCAGTGACACCCGCCTTTCCGTCCGTTATTTCCGGAAAGGTTTACCCAGGAAGTGCAGATTGTGGCGACTGTGATGTCAGTGGATCCACACGAACCCACCGATATTCCCGCTATTTTAGGCGCGGCTGCGGCTTTGGGCTTGTCGGGTGTGCCTTTCAATGGACCAGTGGGCGCTGCCCGCGTGGGTTACAAAGACGGTGCGTATCTTTTAAATCCATCGTTTGCTGAACTCGAACAATCGCAATTAAATTTAGTGGTTGCCGGAACTCAAGAAGCAGTGATTATGGTGGAATCCGAAGCCGATCAGTTATCCGAAGAAATCATGTTGGGCGCGGTGATGTATGGCCATGAGCAAATGCAAATCGCCATTCGCGCTATTCAAGAATTTGTTGCTGAAGCGGGCGCTAAACCTTGGGATTGGCAGCCGCCGCCGAAAGACCAGGCGCTGGAAGATAAAATCGCCGGTTTAATCCAGAGCGATTTGGAAACTGCCTATCGAATCCAAGAAAAAGGCGCGCGCCAAAATCGCTTGGCTGCGATTCGCACCGAAGCGTTGGCTAAGTTGATTGATCCAGCCAAAACCGACAATCCGCCTGCCTGGCGCATTTCGCATCTTGTCGAAAATTTAGAAGCGAACATTGTGAGACAACGCATTTTAAATGGTGAGCGCCGCATTGATGGGCGTGATACCGTCACTATAAGACCGATCGTCGTTGAAACTTCCATTTTAGCGCGCACCCATGGTTCTGCTTTATTCACCCGTGGTGAAACCCAGGCGCTGGTCATTGCCACTTTGGGAACGGAACGCGATGCGCAAACATTAGATGATTTAGAAGGTGATCGCAAAGAAACCTTTATTTTCCACTACAATTTCCCGCCATTTTGTGTGGGAGAAATCGGTCAATTAAGCGGCCCGAAACGCCGTGAAATCGGTCATGGCCGTTTAGCGCGACGTGCTCTGGTGGCGGTTATTCCGTCGATGACTGTGTTTCCTTATGTGATCCGTGTCGTTTCTGAAATTACCGAATCCAATGGTTCAAGCTCAATGGCCAGCGTTTGCGGCAGCAGCTTAGCGTTGATGGATGCCGGTGTGCCCATTAAAGCGCCGGTAGCCGGCATTGCCATGGGATTGATCAAAGAGGGTAATAAATTCGCTATTTTAAGCGATATTTTGGGCGATGAAGATCACTTAGGCGATATGGATTTCAAAGTCGCCGGTACTTTATTGGGTGTGACCGCATTACAAATGGATATCAAAATCATGGGCATCACCCGTGAAATTATGCAGCGCGCTTTAGAACAAGCCAAACAAGGGCGTTTGCACATTCTGGGCATCATGAACAAATTGATTGATAAACACCGTCCAGAGTTATCAACCTATGCGCCACGCATCACCACCATGAAAATTCATCCGGACAAGGTTCGTGAAGTGATTGGTAAAGGTGGTGTAACCATTCGTAGCTTAACCGAGTCCACTGGAACCACGATTGATATTAGCGATGACGGTGTGATTAAAATCGCTTCGGTTAATGCAGCCAGCGGCCAAGAAGTGCAACGCCGCATCGAAGAAATTACGGCAGAGGCTGAAGTTGGTAAAGTTTACGCAGGCACAGTAGTCAAATTGGCTGATTTTGGCGCCTTTGTGGAGTTTTTACCAGGCCATCAAGGTTTGTTGCATATTTCGCAAATCACTGAAGAGCGTGTAAACGATGTGCGGGATTATTTGACGGAAGGACAAACCGTGCGGGTGAAAGTGATTGAAATCGATCGCCAAAACCGCGTCCGTTTGAGTATGAAGGAGATTGCTGCTGCAGATACACAATGAAGACGTCGTCTTATTGCACGGCTTGAGCCGAACCCGGGCCATCATGCTACGGATGGCCGAGGGGTTAACTGAAGCCGGGTATCAGGTTATTAATTTAAGTTATCCTTCCACCACTTATCCGATTGAAATCCTGGTTGATATTGTTGCTAAAGAGATTTTCAAACTTTGTCCTTACGATCCAAACCGCAAATTACATTTCGTCGCCCATTCGATGGGCGCCATTATTATCCATGAACTTATCAAAAAATACCGCCCCCAAAATTTGGGCCGGGTAGTGGCTTTAGGCCCGCCATATCGTGGCACTCCCATTATCGATAAAGTCAGAAATTTTTGGTTATATCTCAAATACAACGGGCCTGCCGCTTTACAACTCGCCACGGATGGATTGGGCATAGCCCATCAATTGGGTAAAGTGAATTACGAGTTAGGCATTATCGCCGGCGACCGCTATAAATTTTTCGACTGGTTTTTCGTGCAATTCTGGCTGCCGTCGCCGAATGACGGCAAAGTCCCCGTGTCCAGCACTTTCATCGATGGCTATAAAGATCACATTATTTTACCGGTTGATCATGCTTTTATGCCAAAAAATCTTACGGTCATCCAACAAACCCTTCAATTTCTCGAACACGGGGTTTTCCAGCCTGTTAACCCGCAGCCGAACTAAAAGTCAAAGGTTTGAAAGGATTTTATCTCTTGGCCTGGCTTTTCATAGCAGGCATGCTATTATGCCGGGATTATTAAATTCTTATGCGTGTCACCCATTAGCCCCCGTCCGTCAACAGGCAAATAAAATCCGACAGCCTTATTTTTGTTTTTAAAGCTGGACTGTAAAAAAACTCAGTATTTATACTTGTTAAGCCCCTGAGGAACGCATCCGAGTTTTCATGTTAGGGTGTGGATTACTGATCCGCACCAGTCACCCATCTGGATTTAGGTATAACTCCCTATTAGGCAGCTAACCCTTGACGCTTCGCGTCCCAGAAAACTATTAGTGCCATGCCGTGTCCAACTGTTGTTGTTACAGATATTATGGCTGCCTTTCGGCTCCACACACTTAGGGCTCACGGCATAGGCGTCTCAGTATAACTTATTTTACAATACTGAGGATGAGGCTATGACCAATCAGGCATCTCGGCTTTTAACCAAACACTCACTCGGGTTACATAGCCTCATCCAACTCCTTTTATTTAACAAAATGATTTTTTAATATCAAAGCTCACTTCATCCCGCATCACATAAAAGCTTGCTCTTGCCAATTTATGCGCAATGGCTTTGATCGCGACAATACGATGCGTTTTCTTTAATTTACGTTGGTAATAACTTTTAATGGTCTCATTGTAGCGAATTGCAAAATGCGCGGCCTCTATGAAGGCCCAGCATAAATATTTATTGCCATTCTTTTTATTGCCTTCGCCTTTCTTCTTGCCATTACTCTCTCGTTTACTATCCACAAGACGACAATAAGAGGCATAGTTTCCAACGTTGGCAAAACGAGATATTTCCCCAGTCTCGAGCATAATCGTTAACGCTAATATTTTGCCAATACCATCGATTTCCAGTAGCTTTTGAAAGTCAGGCCTTAGCTTAACTTTTTGATAGACTCGCTTTTCAACTTCTTGGATTTGCTGATCTATACATTGCATCGTCAATAAATTACTTTTTGCTGCCAGCACAATATCTGCGTTTTTTAGATATGTTTTCAAATCTTCAATACTTAAGCCTTTTATTCGTTCCGCGTTTAAGCGAATACTGGTTTGACGTTCAATAATCGTTTCTAAACTTAAAATATGCAGGGTGCGTTGTTGAATGAGCTGGCTTCGTTTCCGGAGCAGATCCCGAGTCCCGCGTTCAGCTGAGGGATAGATATAACCTTCTTTTAAAATCCCTAATCGATTTATATCGGCCAACCAGCGGGCATCACTTTTATCATTCGTGCGTTTAATCCCATTGTATTGTTGGATGGCGTTGGGGTTCGCTAATTTCACTTGATAACCCGCTGCCTTTAGCCCATCGACTAGCCAATACCAATTATAAGTAGATTCCACAACGACACTATCAATCTTTTCAAACTGCTGGTATTCACGCAGCACCAAATCAATATCGTTCGGCAGTCGTTTATCGTAAACAACTTTCCCTGTTTCATCGATTAACACTTGATAATTGTTAGTTGAATGAAGATCAATTCCTGCATAGAGTTTCATCGTCCCCTCCTCTTGGGTGTTGGTTGAATAAAGTCTTAGTTTACCACCCTGTGCGGT
>CAVPCA010000044.1:0-116305 GCA_963702315.1 uncultured Pseudomonadota bacterium | reverse complement strand
GCTTCTTGATCATAACCGACATATCCAGGAGGCGCCCCGATTAATCGTGATACCGCATGGCGTTCCATATATTCCGACATATCAAAACGGATTAGTTCCACACCCAATTCTTTAGCCAATTGACGAGTCACTTCAGTTTTACCAACGCCAGTTGGCCCTGTCAGTAAAAATGCACCCATCGGTTTATTCACATCACGTAATCCAGAACGGGACAATTTTACGGCTTCGGATAACAATTCAATGGCTTTTTCTTGACCAAACACCATCTTCCTTAAACGATCTGGTAAATTTTTCAATAATCGTTTATCCGAATTAGTCAATTGATGAATGGGATATTCGCCATTTTTGAAATAATGGATTCAATTTCGGCAACATCAATTAGCTTCTGTTGTTTATTCGGCGGTTGTAATCGCTGGAATGCACCTGCTTCATCGATCACATCGATTGCTTTATCCGGTAAATGGCGATCTGTCATGTAACGAGCTGATAATTCGACAGCGCGTTGAAGCGCCATCGGCGTGTATTGAATTTGATGATATTGTTCAAATCGGGATTTTAAGCCCTTCAAAATTTCAATGGTTTGTTCCGGCGTTGGCTCGGCATATCGATTTTTTGGAAACGGCGTAACAATGCATGATCTTTGGCAAAATAATTACGAAACTCTTCATATGTTGTCGCACCCATGCATTGTAATTCGCCTGAACTTAATAATGGCTTAATCAGATTGGAAGCATCCATGGTGCCACCGGTAGCAGACCCTGCTCCCACTAGATTATGAATTTCATCAATAAACACAATGGCGCCGGTTTGGCGGCTCAAAGCCTTTAATACGGCTTTAAATCGTTTTTCAAAATCTCCACGGTATTTCGTACCGGCCAACAACATTCCTAAATCTAATGAATATATGGTGGAATACATTAAAGGACTGGGCACATTGCCATTGACAATGCGCTGGGCTAATCCTTCTGCGATAGCTGTTTTGCCCACTCCCGCTTCACCAACAAATAAAGGATTATTTTTACTGCGGCGGCATAAAATTTGTAAACTGCGTTCGATTTCTGGCTCACGGCCAATTAACGGATTCAATTTGCCGCTGCTCGCCAAATCATTCAAATTAATGGCATAGGTTTCAATCAGGCTGTCTTCACTAGCCGGTTCATGCGGTAAGTTGATTTCCGGCGGTGGATTATCGTTAAAGAATTGACTTTTTTCAGTCTCTTGAGGATGATTTTTAGAAATTCCCTGTGTGGTGTAATTGATAATATCGATGCGATTAATGTTTTCTTGGCTCAGAAAATAAACGGCCTGACTGTCTGCCTCACCAAATAAAGCAATTAATGCATGATTACCGCCTACCTCCTGCCCACCGGCACTTTGCACCTGATAAATAGCGCGCTGTAATACTCTTTGAAAACTTAAAGTAGGTTGAATATCGCGCTGGGCATTTAAGGGAATGTGAGGGGTAGTTTCATCGATAAAAATTCCTAATCCGGCGCGTAAACGATCCAAATTCGCACCGCAGGCGATTAATGTCGTGCTGGCTTCTGGGTTGTCCAGCAAGGCGAAAAGCAAATGTTCAACGGTGATAAATTCATGGCGCTTTTCCCGCGCTTGCATAAATGCCTGATTTAATGTCATTTCAAGCGATTTTGTGAACATTAAAATCTCCTCGGTGGAAAATGATATAAAAGTAAATGTAGACGATGTTTTTGCGCTTTTCCTTTGAATTTCACAAAAAATTTTATTTGTCAATGCTCCAGAAATAATAGAGTGTTTTTTAACCTAAATTAGCTTATTTTTTATGCGGGAATTCTTACTGAAGATGACGTAAAATTGCCGGTGTCAAAATTGCCGGTGTCAGACATAACCTTTTCAAAATGCAAGTTCTTGATTTAAAATAATTTAATAAATTAATGTCAGAAGTGACACCGGCAATGACTCCGGCAATTGACACCGGCAATGACTATGCGACGATATCACGAATTAATTTTGGGCCTTGATAAATGAGACCGGTATAGATTTGTACTAACTGGCGCCGGCTTCTAGTTTTTCCTGCGCATCAAATGCGGATTGAATACCACCCACACCTATGAGTGGTAATCTTCCTTTTAATAGATTATTTAATTGCTTCAACAATTCGGTTGACCTTGTAAATAAAGGCTCTCCACTCAATCCGCCGGATTCATTACCATGCGGCCAATGCTTGACAGCATCATGATTCAGTGTGGTATTGGTCGCAATCACGCCATCAATTTTATGCGCTAAAATAATTTCCACCATTTCGGGTAAAGCTGAAAAATCCAAATCCGGCGCAATTTTTAATAATAAGGAATTTTTCGATAGCTTTGTGCGATCATTTCTTCTTGGGTTTCATCTAAACGCGTTAATAATCCGGCTAAATAATCCCCCAATTGTAGATTTCTAAGGCCTGGGGTATTCGGTGAAGAAATATTAATCGTGATGTAATTCACATAAGGATAAACTTTACGTAAACATAGGCAATAATCTTCTGCGGCCTGTTCAAGCGGTGTATCCGCATTCTTGCCAATATTGGCGCCTCATTACGCCCAGGGATTTTCGCTTTTGCAGATTGCTGATCAGCACATCCACACCGGGATTATTAAACCCCATGCGGTTAATAATCGCGTTGGCATTGGGGATGCGAAATAAACGGGGCCGCGGGTTTCCAGATTGAGGTCTGGGAGTGACCGTACCGATTTCAATAAAACCAAATCCTAAATTTTGTAAGGCGTCGATATAATTTCCACTTTTATCAAAACCAGCGGCTAAACCAACAGGATTAGGAAAGGTAATCCCAAAAACTTTTAGCGGTTGGTGCGGTATAGTCTTCCAGGGTTTTATCTTTAATAAGAAAAGAAATTTTAATACTTTCAGGGTCAGATCATGTGCTGTTTCCGCATCTAATAAAAACAAGAAATTCCTGATGCCCCGATAAATCATAAACTCACCTTACATTCTTTCGCCCAAATTCGCAGCATGGCTTTGCCATCGTCCCGTTGCGGATAAGAAATAGCGCGCACCTCTACACCAAAATTACGCTGCTGAAAAGATAACATCAACGGGCCTAATTCCGAAGAAATGTGTTCCAGATCTGGTAAAGGAAAAATACGCACTTCTGTGGCCATATGACAAAGTTGATCCATGCTTTGGTCGACCTTATTTCCATTCTTAAACAAATAATCTGCGCTTAATAATAGATCATACACTTTTTCTGTAGAAAAGGTTGAGGGCGTTTGATAACGGCCTTGTTGTTTGCCCAGCGCATAATCGGCTAAAAATTTTTCCGCATTTTTCCGCCAGGTATTTAACCGTTGCCGTTTCTGCAAATATCTACGCCAATCACTGAGTTTAAACTTAAATAACTGGTCAATTAGTTCCGCCAAGCGCTCTGGGGATAACTGATACAGGGGATCAAGACTGATGATTTTTCCGCCTAATGCGGTGATTTCTGCATTACAGCTCGACAAATAACCCGGAAATTCCAAAATACTCTTCTGCAAATCGGCTTCACTTAACGCAAATAGTTTTTTGTAATCATCAAGGTTATAAACCCAACCTAATCGCGAATGTTTATCAGACATGGCATTTTTCCTTATGGTAACTATTCAGTAAATTTTAACCAGACAAACGCAGAACGTCCAATTTTGGCTGCTATTCAACGAAAAATTGGCCGAGCAAGCGGAGCATACACGCCAGTATGGCGAGCCGCATGCGGCGAGCGCCCCGTCCATGGATGGCGGGGCAGTAGTTCGAGAGCGCTACGCCTTAGCCAGGATGGTGAGCTGCTTGAATTTGTGTTATTTGATTTTTCGTTGAATAACAGCCAAAATTAGACGTTCCCCTCTACAAGGGGAATAGTTACTCCTTATGTTGCTTGCGTCACCGGCATCAGGTACGATTTGGTCATTCAGTACCGGATGTGGATATAGTAACATGGTTTCAGATATGAATTTCCTTTTGGGTGAAACGACTTTATTGCTACGGCATTCTGTTCGCCAGTTTGCTCTTAAGGAGATTCTACCAAAAGCGGAAGAAATCGATAAATCCAACCATTTTCCTCGTGATTTATGGCCTAAATTAGGTGAACTCGGTCTTTTGGGGCTTACGGTTGACGCCGAATATGGCGGCGCAGCTATGGGATACCTGGAACATGTGATTGCAATGGAAGAAATCAGCCGCTGTTCCGCTTCAGTGGGCCTAAGTTACGGCGCTCATTCTAACTTATGCGTCAATCAACTGCATCGCTTCGGCACGCCACAACAAAAAAAACGTTATCTACCCAAACTTTTATCTGGAGAACACGTAGGTGCTCTTGCAATGAGCGAAAATCAAGCCGGGTCTGATGTGCTCAACATGCAATTACAAGCCACTCAACAAGAAAATGGGTTTGTACTTCAGGGTAATAAAATGTGGATCACTAACGGGCCCGAGGCTGATGTGCTGATCGTATACGCCAAAACCAATCCCAATGCCGATTCACAAGGCATAACCGCTTTTATTATTGAAAAAAACATGCCCGGTTTTAAAAGCGCGCAAAAATTAAATAAATTGGGGATGCGCGGCTCTGATACTTCTGAATTGGTATTTGAACATTGTTTGGTTCCGAAAGAACAGGTTTTGGGTGAATTGAACAAAGGCATTTCCATTTTGATGAGCGGCTTGGATTATGAAAGAGTGGTTTTGGCAGGTGGTCCTTTGGGCATCATGCAAGCTTGTTTAGACAATGTCCTTCCTTATATTCATGATCGCAAACAGTTTCAACAATCCATTGGTGAATTTCAATTAATACAAGCTAAGGTTGCAGATATGTATACACATCTTAGCGCCTCGCGTGCTTATTTATATGCGATCGCCAAAACTTGCGATCAGCAGATTTGTAGCAACAAGGACGCCGCCGCCGCTATACTGTTTGTTTCAGAACAAGCCACGAAAATCACTTTACAAGCCATTCAATGTTTTGGCGGCAATGGATACACTCAGGATTTTCCGGTGGAACGATTTCTACGCGACGCCAAATTATATGAAATCGGCGCAGGCACTTCTGAAATTCGCAGAGTGATCATAGGACGGGAGTTGTTCAGAGAAACCCAGGAACTGTGATGGAAAAAATTGTCATTCTAGCAGCCAAAAGAACGCCCATGGGAAATTTTAATGGGTATTTCGTGGATAATGCTGCTCCCGAATTAGCGGCAACTGCCATTAAAGGATGTATAGAAACTATACCCAACTCTCAATCTTTAATTGATGGAGTTAATCTCGGTTGTGTCTTATCGGCAGGGATTGGACAAGCGCCTGCACGTCAGGCTGCTTTGAACGCAGGTTTGTCCAACCACACACCCTGCACCACCATCAATAAAGTGTGTGGTTCAGGCATGCAAAGTACAATCATGGCGCATGACAGCTTACAAGCAGGCAGTTACCGTCTGATGGTGGCCGGCGGCATGGAAAATATGAGCCGCGCACCTTATTTATTGATTGGCGCACGCCAAGGTTACCGGCTTGGTCACCAACATATTTATGATCATATACTGTATGATGGACTCGAAGACGCCTATGACAAAGGCAAACAAATGGGTTATTTTGCGGAAAAATGCGCTGAAAAGTACCAAATTGGTCGCCAACGCCAGGACCAATTCGCATTAGATTCTATATTAAAAGCAAGGAAAGCCATTGAAAATGGTTGGTTTAAAGATGAAATAGTCCCTGTTGCAGTTAAAGACAAACAAGGCACACGTTGGATTGATCAAGATCAAGGGCCATTTAGTATTAACCCCGAAAAAATTCCACACTTGCCGCCGATTTTCAAAGAAAACGGCACGATTACCGCAGCCAATGCGAGTTCTCTGGCGGATGGCGCTGCAGTTTTGTTGTTAACCACAGCAACCCATGCACAGCAGCAAAAATTACCTTCGATTGCGGCGATCTCGGGTCATTTTACTTATGCGGAAGATCCTGCTTGGTTTGCTACCGCTCCTATTTACGCTATCCAAGGTCTGCTAAAAAAAATCGGCTGGGATTTGCATCAAGTTGATTTATTTGAAATTAACGAAGCGTTCGCGTTAGTGACTTTAGTCACTATGCAAGAATTAAATATCCCAGCCAATCGAATTAATATTTGCGGCGGCGGATGCATTTTGGGTCATCCCATCAGGCGCCAGCGGCGCCCGTATTTTAGTCACGCTGATTCACGCGCTACAGCAAAAACGCCTAAAAAAAGGTATCGCCAGCATGTGTATCGGCGGCGGAGAAGCAACAGCCATTGCCATAGAAATAAATGACCATTATGAGTAAAATAAGTTCACAACTCGACACAAATGACCTCCAATACATTGCCAATCAAACGGCGATGCGCGAACATCTCAAAAAACTCGAAGAAAAAACACATTTTCATCAAGCCGGAGGTGCAGATTCTTATAAAAAAAGACATACCGGACAAGGTAAATTGTTAGTGCGGGAGCGGATTAGCCTGCTGCTGGATACACAGTCGCCATTTCTTGAGTTATCTCACCTTAGCGGGTGACCAATTGTATGAAGATGAAGTGCAATGTGGCGGTATCGTAACCGGTATCGGTCAAGTAATGGGACAAAACTGCATGATTTTTGCCAATGACGCCACTGTCAAAGGGGGAGCCTATTATCCCATCACCGTAAAAAAACATTTACGCGCGCAAGAAATAGCAAAAGAAAATCACTTACCTTGTCTCTATTTGGTAGATTCCGGTGGCGCTTTTCTCCCCAAACAAGATGAGGTATTTCCAGATCGCGAACATTTTGGCCGCATTTTCTTTAATCAAGCACAGCTATCAGCACAAAATATCCCGCAAATTGCTGTGGTGATGGGATCCTGCACAGCGGGTGGCGCTTACGTCCCGGCTATGGCTGATCAATCGATTATTGTGCAAAATCAAGGCGCTATTTTTTTAGGCGGCCCGCCTTTAGTAAAAGCCGCAACCGGTGAAATAGTTACTGCGGAAGAATTGGGCGGAGCCGATGTGCATTGCCGCATTTCCGGGGTGACGGATTACTATGCTACTGATGATGCACATGCTTTGACACTTGCACGTCAAATTGTAGCGCATTTAAATCGGCCTAAAAAAATAAATTTAACCAGCGTTGCTGCACGAGGACCGGCTTATGATCCACAAGAATTACTCGGCATTGTAAATCTGAATAGCCGCCAACCATTTGATATCCGCGAAATCATTGCGCGTTTGATAGACAATTCAGAATTAGAAGAATTTAAGCCTTTATATGGCAATACCCTAGTCTGCGGCTTTGGATACCTACACGGTTATTTGACCGGTATTATTGCTAATAATGGCATCCTTTTTTCTGAATCTGCGCTAAAAGGGACTCATTTTATTGAATTATGTTGTAAGCGTAAAATTCCCATGATTTTTTTACAAAACATTACCGGTTTTATGGTTGGAAAAAAATATGAAAACGAAGGTATTGCCAAGCATGGCGCCAAGATGGTAACCGCCGTTGCTAATGCAGCTGTGCCAAAATTTACTGTGGTGATTGGCGGCAGTTACGGTGCTGGAAATTACGCCATGTGTGGAAGGGCTTATAATCCACGCTTTTTATTTATGTGGCCTAACGCCAAAATCAGCGTGATGGGCGGTGAACAAGCCGCACAAGTGCTGACGCAAATTAAAGAAGAACAGTTAACCAGAAAACATTCAACGTTTGATGCAAAACAAAAAGAAGAATACATGGATATGATTCGAAAACAATATCAACTCCAAAGCGACGCTTTTTATTCCACCGCTCGACTTTGGGATGACGGGGTAATTTCTCCTCTCGACACTAGGCGCATACTCGGACTTTGCCTATCTACAGCCCAGAATGCGCCTATTAATGACACCCAATTTGGAATTCTAAGGATGTGACCGATTGAATGTTTAAAAAAATATTGATTGCAAATCGTGGAGAAATTGCTTGCCGCATTGCCAAAACCGCTAAACGATTGGGTATTCAAGTTGTTGCCATTTATTCTGACCTTGATCGACACGCAAAATATGTCAAAAGCGCTGATGAGGCCTATCCACTAAAAGGTGTAGAACACAACGAAACTTATTTAAATGGCGAAAAAATTATCACCATCGCTAAACAAAGCGGCGCCGAAGCTATCCATCCGGGTTATGGATTCCTCTCAGAAAATCCTGACTTTGTAGAGCTTTGCAACCAAGAACATATTATCTTTATTGGGCCACCTGCTGCAGCCATCCGCGCCATGGGCGATAAAATTTTAGCTAAACAAATTATGGAAAAAGCTAACGTCCCTATTGTGCCAGGTAACCATGAAAATACCGCAGAAAAATTAGAATTTCCCTTGTTAGTTAAAGCAGCGGCCGGTGGTGGCGGCAAAGGCATGCGTTTAATTGAAAACCAAGGACAATTGCAAGCGGCTATTGAAAGTGCAAAACGTGAAGCAGAGGCTAGTTTTGGTGATAGCACTGTTTTTTTAGAAAAATACCTGCCTGAGTCACGTCACGTTGAAGCGCAAATTATGTTTGATCAATTGGGTAATGGGCTTTATATTTTCAATCGCGATTGTTCTATTCAAAGACGGCATCAAAAAATTATTGAAGAAGCACCAGCACCGCATTTAACACCGCGAACGCTTAAAAATATGGAAAAAATTTCGCTTAAAGCAGGCAACGCCATTCACTACATCAACGTTGGGACCATTGAATTTTTAGTCGATAAAGATGAAAACATTTATTTTATGGAGATGAATACACGGTTGCAGGTAGAACATCCGGTGACCGAAATGGTTACCGGCCTTGATTTAGTCGAATGGCAATTGCGTATCGCACTTGGCGAATCTATTAAACCATTGGCGAAAAAATTAAGTCTCAATGGCCACGCCATTGAAGCGCGTTTATACGCAGAAAATACACAAGACCATTTTCTACCCTCATCCGGAACGCTCAATTATTTTCACATTCCCGAAAATATGGATAACATAAGGATTGACAGCGGCTTTGACGAAAAAGATAAAATATCCCCTTTTTATGATCCCTTAATCGCTAAAATTATTGCTTGGGGAAAAGACCGGCAAAGCGCCATTGCCCATTTAAAACAATTTTTGCAAAACACGGCGATCGTAGGTGTACAAACTAATTTAGGTTTACTGTATAAAATCCTTAATCATCCAGATTTTGTTAATGCCGGGCTATCTACAGAATTTATTCAAAAACATTTAACCGCATTAATAAAAATAGAACAAAATCTAAGCCCGGAAGTGATCACTTTAGCCAGCATTGCTTTTTTGCGTTGGAAAGCAAAAGATGAAGCTTTTTATAGCATTCAGCATGAAGATACGCATTCTCCTTGGCTGTACAAAGATCATTGGCGATTATCGACAACAGAACCCAATGAGCTTGTGGTATTTTTTTATAAAGAAAAAATGATAAAAATCAACTATAGTCAGCTAGATAATCAAATTATAGAAGAAAACAATCGAATGACTGTCTATACAGATTCACAAAAATTAACCGCATTAGTTTTTAGAGAGAAAGATCAGATCTCAATATTTTATGAAGGTGATAGGTATCTTTTTTCTAAAAAATCTACGCTTTTAACCAACAAACAGATCAATTTTAAAGAATTAACTGCCCCTATGACTGGAAAAATCATTGAAATTTATGTCAGCGACAAGCAAACCGTAAATCCAGAAGAAAAATTATTGGTCATTGAAGCCATGAAAATGGAACATGTTATTACCGCTGCGCGATCCGGAAAGATTAAATCCATTTTTTGTAAAACAGGTGACCGAGTTGCGGAAGGGACGGTGATTCTTACGTTTGAATAGCGTATTTATGCGTCATCTTTTTCCAACGCAAGACCATCAGCATAACACCCGTCAAAAAACCCAGTAAGCCACCCAAAGCAATACCAACAACCCCAGCCTTAAATACAAAGGCCAGTAGATAACTGGCTGGTATTCCTATACCCCATAAAACGATCAACCCAACAAACATGGGATAGCGGGTATCAAACAAACCGCGCAATAGTCCAGTAACGATATTCCGGCATGAATCGAACAATAAAGAAAAAGCGACAATGGTAAATAACCAAACAACATAATGCAGGGTTAGCGCGTTCTGTGGGCTATGTACATCCATATAAACTGCAGCCAACCATCT
The DNA here is from genome assembly GCA_963702315.1 of uncultured Pseudomonadota bacterium. Lineage (GTDB taxonomy): Bacteria > Pseudomonadota > Gammaproteobacteria > Coxiellales > Coxiellaceae > JAFEDN01. Next base: position 106,130 of record CAVPCA010000044.1, on the reverse strand, counting down.
AGGAAACAATAAAAATATTAAAGCGGCTATTCCGCTAATGACAAAACCCAATTGAATGGCAGATTTACCCAATATTTTAATTTCCCAAAATTGCTTTCCGCCAAGAGCTTGCCCAATGAGAATACCGCCGGCTTGTGATAACGCAAAGATAGGAATGACCACGATAAACATAAACTGACTGGTCACTTGATAGGCGGCCAATGCATTAACGCCCAACCAACCTACCATCATCGAAACGACGAGCAATGAAAGTACTCCCCCACTCATTTGTAAAGAAATAGGCCAACCGACTTTAAACATACGGCGAAGATAGCTCCAATCTTGTTTGACGCGAAAATTAAATATGTCAAACATATGTATGGTTTTATGATGGTAAAGTACGTGCTTAAAAATATAAAACCAAACCAAGCTTGCGCCGCCATCGCATAACCCTGCCCTCTTACACCCAAAACGGGCATACCCAATTTACCAAAGATCAGGCTATAGGCGGAAACCAATAAAACTCCTACCCCAAGCACACTGCTGATAACCACCATTTTCTGTTGGTGAATGCCATAACATAATTGTTGATTACAAATTGTGATTAATATGGGAATGAACCGCCCATACATAGCCTTTGAAATACTCCGCCACGAGCTCGGTTATGGCCGGAGACTGACCAAAAAACAGAAGTATAGAGGAAACATTCGAAAATATAACAATAATCGGAATACCAGTGAGAATTGCCAGCATCCAGCCCTGGCGCACAAAATAACCTACTGCGATATAGTTTTTGGATCCATAAGCATGTCCAATTAACACACTTAAAGAAAATAAAATGGACATGCCCATTACAATAATGGAAACCTGGGTGCTGATCATCAAGGCGCTGGCGGCCAAAATTGCTTACCCAATTGGGCAAGCATGATCATACATAAAAACCCACCACCTACGGTAATCAACTGGGTCCCAGCCATCGTTAAGGCTAAGTTCACTAATTTTTTTCGTAACTCTAAAACTTGTAATTTTTCCATACGCTATTTGAAGAAGTGCCCGAGGCCGGAATCGAACCGGCACGGGATTTTGATCCCGAGGGATTTTAAGTCCCTTGCGTCTACCTGTTCCGCCACCCGGGCTTTAGATGAGAGGCATCCCGAAATCATTCCCGTATCAACTTAAAAATACAAGGCTGGGGTCGGAATCGAACCGGCGTCCACGGCTTTGCAGGCCGCTGCATAACCACTCTGCCACCCAGCCAAAAGACTCAGCGACTTCAGCTTAAGGAGCGGGAAACGAGACTCGAACTCGCGACCCCAACCTTGGCAAGGTTGTGCTCTACCAACTGAGCTATTCCCGCTTTTAGACCGAACATTATTCCTGTTAAAAAGGGTGGCTGTCAAGCGGACTGTTTGAAGTCCGGCCAGGCTAATTTTAGATAGATCGTCATTGACCATAAAGTAAGCGCGGCGGCAATCCATAGTAAAGTTGTGCCTATCCATAACACCCAGCGCGGGTCATGGGGTGTAAACCATAATAGTAAAATTAGCGCAATCATTTGCAGCGTGGTTTTTATTTTAGCGACAAAAGTAACTGCCAAGCTGGTTCGTTTTCCCATTTCCGCCATCCATTCACGTAATCCGGAAATAGCAACCTCTCGCCCAACAATGACCGCAGCTGGAATCGCTAAAGCAGGGATCAGTTTTTCTCCGACCACAATCACCAATACGATAGCGACCAATAGTTTGTCAGCAATAGGATCGAGAAAAGCGCCTAATTGTGTAGATTGCGCAAAACGGCGTGCTAAAAATCCATCTAACCAGTCGGTAATGCAAGCAGTGACAAATAAAATTGCGGCAATGCGCGGCCCCCAAGGGTGCAGGCAAATAATAAAAAATGACCACCAAGGGGATCATAAAAATACGTAAACACGTTAAAATGGTTGGCAAGTTCATTTGTTATCCTTGGCCTGTTTACATTTCGCTAGGCCGGAGCAGAAACTGTTGATTTTCGAGCACCGCAGCGCAGTTTACATGCCAGTAAATGAGCAGCGGAGCGCAGAAAATCAACAGTTTATGCCCGGCATAGTAGAAATGTAAACAGGCCCTAATGGAAATGATCAAAAATTCGTTGAGCTAATGCTTCGCTAATGCCGGAAACCCGCATGATTTCTGTCACACTCGCTTCTTGCAAGCCCTGCAAACCACCAAAATGACGTAAAAGATCACGACGGCGTTTGGGGCCTATGCCCTCTATAGATTCCAACGGCGAAGCGACACTGATTTTAGCACGTTTTTTGCGGTGGGCAGTGATGGCAAAGCGATGGGCTTCATCGCGGATCATTTGGATAACATGTAAAGCCAGATGATTCTCGGGTAATTGCAGTGGTTTTTTATGGCCGGCAAGCCATAATTTTTCCAGCCCAGGCTTTCTGGTCGGCCCTTTCGAAACCGCCATAACATTCAGGCCGCTGACTTGTAATTCTTCTAATACCAACAACGCTTCAGCAAGTTGACCTTGCCCGCCATCAATGATCAACAAATCCGGCAATGGCTTTTCTTCAGATTTTAAACGTGTGTAATGCCGCGACAAACTTTGTCGTAACGCTGCGTAATCATCTCCCGGCGTAATATCACGAATATTAAAATAACGATAATCGCTGTTTAAAGGCCCTTGGTCATTAAAAACAACACAGGAAGCAATAGCGGATTCCCCACCGGTATGACTGATATCGAAACATTCCATTCGTGAAATGGGATTGGGTAATCCTAAAGCTTTTTGCAGTTCTTCTAATTGCGCTGCTATCTTATTTTTCTGCACCAAATGTTGGCGCAAAGCAAATTCTGCATTATTATCCGCCATATTTTGCCATTGTTTAAACTGACTTATTTTTCGATCCGTAATCGTGATTTTGCGTTGTAAACTTTCTTCTAAAGCATTTTGAATCCATTCTTTGTCCGGTAAACGATGGGTGGTAATAATCCGCTCAATGGGTTCTTCATTATGCATGGGATTGAGATAATACTGCGGTATAAACGCCGATAGCGCTTCTCTAATTTTAAAAGCCCTTACTTCTCGCGATGGGGGTTCGCAAGGGGGAGAATCGCGATTCCCCCCCTTCATTCCGAGCATCGGGTTTCCCGATGCGTAGGATTTAGTAAGGAAGCGATTCACGCTGTGTTCAGCGGGAATCGCTGGAAAGAAGGTCTTATGGCCAATCAAACGTCCATGGCGCACAAACAAAACGGCGATAGCGATTTCATTCATTGAAGCCGAGATACCTAAAATATCAATGTGCCCGTCATCACTGACCATACTTTGTTGTTCTTGAATTTTTCGCAAGGTGGCAATTTGATCGCGAAAATAGGCGGCCCGTTCATACGATCGCTCATCTGCCGCCTTTTCCATTTTATCAGCTAAATCAGCAATGATTTGTTCGTTTTTTCCTGCTAAAAATAGCCGCGCATGTTCAACCTGCTGACCGTAATCTGCAACAGTAACGTAGTTAACACATGGCGCAGTGCATCGTTGGATTTGATACTGTAAACAAGGCCGTGAACGATGCGAGAAAAAATTATCATTGCATTGTCTCAGCTTAAAAAGTTTTTGAATTAACGCTAAATTGTCACGCACAGCGCCTGCACTGGGATAGGGACCATAGTAATGCCCGGCTTTTCTTTTAGCGCCGCGATGAAAATCTAAGCGTGGAAAATTTTCTTCACTGGATAAAAACAAATAAGGATAAGATTTGTCATCCCGCAACAAAATATTGTAACGCGGTTTAAATTGTTTAACTAAATTGTCTTCCAGCAATAGCGCTTCATTAGCGCTGCTGGTCAGTGTAATTTGTATATCGACGACTTGCGACAACATGACGCTGGTTTTTGGATCGAGCTGCCGTTTCTGAAAATAACTGCTGACCCTCTTCTTCAGATTTCGAGCCTTCCCCACATAAATCACCTGTCCTTGTGAATTTATCATTTGATAAACCCCAGGCTTTGTAGGAAATTCTTTTTCTTCTAATATCCCCATTGGGTTCTTTTAATTCAATTATAAACGACAATAAATAACTATAAATAATCTCCTGTACTATTGCAATTTAAAACAATCCAGTGGTATCGCGCCCGCTTAGGCTAAAAAAGAATCCAATTACAGAAAAAATAGGTCTGACCCTCTCAACCGGGCATAAATCAGCGCCTCAGTTATTACTTTTTTTGGGGGTCACGCACAAAGAAGGCATGGTAAGGCGTCACATCATTTATATAGCCTTCACGTTTTAACCAATTGGCGCAGGTGCGATAAATAAATGGATCAAAAAAATGAAATTTCCGTGAGGTTATATCTATCCCCAGCTGAACGCGGGACTCGGGATCTGCTCCGGAAACGAAGCCAGCTCATTCAACAAAGAAAACGCATCGTATTGTCGCGATCAAAGCCATTGCGCATAAATTGGCAAGGGCAAGCTTTTATGTGATGCGGGATGAAGTGAGCTTTGATATTAAAAAATCATTTTGTTAAATAAAAAGAGTTGGCTGAGGCTATGTAACCCGAGTGAGTGTTTGGTTAAAAACCGAGATGTCTGATTGGTCATAGCCTCATCCTCAGTATGGTAAAATAAGTTATACTGAGACGCCTATGCCGTGAGCCGAAGTGTGTGGAGCCGAAAGGCAGGCAGCCATGCCACACCCTAACATGAAAACTCGGATGCGTTCATCAGGGGCTTAACAAGTATAAATACTGAGTTTTTTTACAGTCCAGCTTTAAAAACAAAAATAAGGCTGTCGGATTTTATTTGCCTGTTGACGGACGGGGGCTAATGGGTGACACGAATAGCTTCTAAAATATTATCTATCTTGCCTGACATGACCTATTTTGAAGGCTAATTTCCTTGTTTTTAATGTAGTTTTTAATTTTTTTGTCGCCTCTGACACCAGCCTTGTGCAGCCTGTTTAAAATCTTTATCTTTTAACTTGACACGCCTTTTTTGGAGTAGCAAGCAAATTTTTGATTTTAATATACAAAATAACGGGAGGCAGGGAATTTAATTCCATATCTTAATAGTTGATTTATAAACAAATTATTTTTTGAAATTACTAAAGATACCCCAAAAAATACCCCAAAAAATTTGGTGCTTGAAAATCACTCGAACCGCCTTCTTCTCTTTACATTAAGAACTATAAACAACCTCTCCTACCATTGCAATTTTATCTCTAACGATCATTTCAGACCCGTGTCCTACAAAGATTCTATAGTTGGCCTGTTTAATTTTTTGTTATGCCCCCTTTTTGTTAGTCAGCGAGAATTACGGATCATTGTAGATCGCTGAATATCCGCTGACTTCAACGTTATTTGAGATAGATTTTAATATTGGATAAGGATTTCCCTTTACCCCAGTTGACACATCCACTTCTCCCAAACGGGCTCCGCTATTAGGGCCTGTTTACAATTGGCTGTGGCTTTGTTGAATAAATCATTTTCAAGAAAAGTAAACGTTTAGGGAATTCCATCTTTTAAAGTTTAAAAATTTCGTCGAAACTATATTTTTGAAATTAAATTTAAGGAGATATAGTGATGAAGTTAGAATCAGAGCGCCAGATACATTGGCAAAAATTAATTGAAGCACAGGCTCAAAGTGGCTTGTCCCGCCGGGAGTTTTGCGAACGCAATCAAATTGTATTGTCGCAGTTTAGTTATCATTGTTTAGCTTTGAAGAAAAGGCAGCAGAAAAAGTTAGCGGGTATGGGTGATGTTATTCCCGTTCATTTGCGTCCAGAACCGATGGCGTCAAGGAATAATGAACTCAAAGTGTTACTGCCTAATGGACTCCAGTTGCTATTGCCTTATAGCGAATACAGTCAACTGAAACGCTGGATGGAGGTAATACGATCATGCTGATTCCAAACGATGTGAAGATTTATTTTTATCTATCCCCCGTCGACATGCGAAAATCCATCGATACACTGTGTATATTGATTGCCGATGTTTTAAAGATGAATCCCGCTTGTGGTCATCTCTTTTTGTTTCGTAGCCGCAGCGGCAATAAAATTAAAGCCCTATACTATCAGCCTAATTGTTTTACTTTGTGGTATCGGCGATTGGAAAAAGGCCGATTTGTTTTCCCCAGGAATCAAGACGGACAAATAGAAATGACCCCGGAACATTTCCACTGGCTGTTGGCCAGTGATAAATTTTCCAGGTTGGAAGTGAGTGAAGCAAAGTTCGAAAATTATATTTAAAAAAATAAAAAAAGTGAAAAAAATAGCTGAAATTTACGTTGAAATTTGTTAGGATAGCACTGTGAAAATAGATATTAAAAAATTGCCAGATTCTCTGGAATTATTGCAAAAAATTGTTATTGATTTGCAGATTGAATTAACGAGCTATAAAGAAAAATATGCTCGCTTGATAGAAGACCTGCGCCTTGCCCGGCAACAACGTTTTGCCCCTTCATCCGAAAAAAATATATGGCAACCCGATATGTTTGATGAAGCGGGTGTTGAACTGACCGATGAACTGAAAGCCCAAATCGAAGAGTCGACCGAAACTAAAAATAAGGAACCTAAAAATCGTCCGGTGCGCCGATCCCTCCCGAAAGATTTTCCAAGGGAGCGGATCGTGTACGATATTCCAGAATCCGAAAAAATTTGTGCTTGTGGCGCTCACTTAGTCCAGATTGGAGAAGAGATGAGCGAGCAACTTAAATATATACCGGCGACATTGTCCGTGGTTCAACATGTGCGGCCTAAATATGCCTGCAAGCCTTGTCAAGAGAACGTAAAGATTGCCGCTATGCCGGTGTTATTGTTGCCTAAAAGTATCGCCACGCCCGAACTGATCGCCCACACGATCGTGACCAAATACACAGACCACGTCCCGCTATACCGGCAGGAAGCGATCTGGCAGCGCTTGGAGGTAGACCTTGTGCGCAGTAGCCTGTGTGCCTGGGTACTCAAAACGGCTGAACTTTTCGCGCCGCTGGTGCGCTGCTCACGGCAGTTGATCCTCCAAAGTGGTTACATCCAAGCGGATGAAACGACCTTACAGGTCTTAGAAGAAGTGGGTCGATCTAATACGAATAAATCCTATATGTGGGTTTATCGAGGCGGTGACCGGGATAAACCGAGTTTAGTCTTTATGTATGAAGAAACACGGGGCGGTTACCATGCCCGAGAGTTTTTAAGTGGATTTAAAGGCTATTTGCAGAGCGATGCTTACTCGGGTTATCACTGGGTAGAGAAGACTGAAGATATTTGTTCCGTGAAATGCTTTGCGCATGCTCGACGTTATTTTGCTGATTGCGCTAAATTATCGAAGAAACCGGGTTTAGCTGCCAAAGCACTGGAATTTTTTAGAAGGTTATATGCGCTTGAAAAGCGAGCGCGGGAAGCCGATCTTTCTGCCCAAGGCAGATATGAGCTGAGAGAAAAACAAGCGCCACCCATCTTGGCTGAATTTAAGCAATGGTTGGAAGAGTATCTACCCAAGGTCCCGCCGCGACAGAAGTTAGGCCAGGCGATTCAATACGCCCTGAACAACTGGAAAGAACTGAATCATTACCTGAAAGATGGTCGAATCGAGATCGATAATAATTTAGTGGAGAATGCCATACGACCTTTTGCCATTGGTAGGAAAAACTGGTTATTTTGCGGCAGTCCCCGAGGCGCTCAGGCGGGCGCTATTTTGTATTCGCTGCTGGAAACTTGCAAGGCTAATGGGATCGAGCCTTATCGCTATTTTGTTGCCATGCTTCATCGCATCCGCTTATGCACCACTGATGAAGATTATCGCCAACTACTTCCGCAATTTATCCAACTTTAATTTAAATCGGATATGGCGTTTACCAAACGCTTACCAAGAAAATGCTTTATTCAAATTTGCTAAAGTCGATTCATTATGGAACACAATAACTATCTGGCATACCAAGAAAAGAATATCCTTTGGTAGATCGATTTATTGTGCAATATCAAGTTAAGTTTAAAAAGAACGAATTAATGCTTCATGTTGCTTCTACTTTTTCTCCAACAGAAACTCTAGGAACTTACACATGAAACTGGCTAAGCTCCAAAAAAATTGAATAAATCATTTTTTAAAATGATTTATTCAACAAAGCCACTTGCAGACGTAAATAAAAAAAATGCACTTTGAAAATTTACGATCTGATTCCTCTTTGAAAAAATTACGGAAGCTTTTTACTTTTTAATTTTTCTTCTATCTCTTCTAATGTTATACCCTTAGTTTCAGGTAAAAACAGAGCGACGAATATAATAGCTAAAACGCAAAAGGCTGAGAATAAATAAAATAATGAAGGTTTTCCAAAAGTGTCCATAAAGCTTAATGCATAGCGCATAACCAAACCAGCAAATATCCAGTTTATCATGGTAGTAATGGTTATGCCGACTTCGCGGCCTTTTAAGGGGAAAATTTCCGAGCAAACAATCCAAGCAACTGGCCCCCAAGAAAAAGCAAAACCGAAGATATAAATAATGACAGCAATTAATAATACTATTTTAGAGATTACTATAATATAGAAGGTAAAGCCTATCGTTACCATACTGATTAACATAATCACTGCACCGGCGTACAATAATTTTTTCCTACCCCACTTTTCAATTAATGATATTGCAGGAAAAGAAAATAGCATGTTGACAGTTGGCACGGTCATCATGGCTAACAAACCTTTCATTCCGGCGTACCCGAAAATAGTCGGAGCATAATAAATGATCATATTTATACCGACTAATTGTTGGAATATTTGCAAGAAAATACCAATGAACAGTATTTTGATAAAATGTTTTTGAAAAATTAATTTAAAGAAGTTTCCTTGGCTTTCTTCAAGCACTTGTTCAATTTCTTCAATTTCTAAATTTACTTCCTGCTGTGTATTAAAAATTCTTTGCAGCACTTTACCAGCTTGGGTTTTACGGTTTTTGAGCATCAACCAACGTGGACTTTCTGGGAGGACGATACTACCGACCAGCATTAAAACTGCAAAGAAAGCGATAACCAAAAACATCAAAGGCAAAGATATCTGCGGATTCACGAAAAAATAGGCAATATACACATTAGTTGCAGAAATTAAGAAAATACCTATAGTGATCATTAACTCAAATAAAGTACCCATAGAACCACGAATAGAGGTTGGTGCAATTTCAGATAGATATAGAGGAGTGGTGAATGAAGCAATTCCTACTCCAAACCCCAAAAAAAACCGGCAGGTCCGAAAAACCGCAAATGGAGGTAAGAACGCTGAAATAATCGATCCTAATGTAAAGATCAATCCTGCAAGAATTAAACTTTTTTTACGACCCAAAGTTCTTGTAAACATTCCTGAAAGTAGCGCCCCCAGAACCCCACCTAAAGCCAAAATTGCTGAGTATTGCTCAGCGCCTTTTGTGTTTAAATGATAAACCCCTTTTATGCTGATTAAAGCATTGGCGGTGAAACCTTGGTCTAAACCAAATAACAATCCACCTAAAGCGCCTACTAAACAAATAAAGCTAACAAAACCTTTATAATTACTCACCTGCTGATAACAAATTTGTTCTTTCATAACAGACTATAATTTACAGTGGATATATGAAACGAAGCTATCAGTTTTTTTAATAGGTCTTGCGTAAAAACAACGTTGGCTATTATCGGTGGACTTCACCAAAATAAAATTTAAATTTAATGGATGAAAAGATGCAATAACTTTGTCTGCGCCAAATTTTAAAAGCTCCACATGTTTAGAAAGTGGCCCATATCCTATAATTAGACCTATGCCTGCCCGCTTAGCAGATGTTATTCCGGAAAGAGAATCCTCAACAACAACACACTCTGAAGGTAAAAGGCCTAGTTTTTGACTACCCTTAATATAAGGATCCGGGTCGGGTTTTCCTTTTACCATACCATCATCATAAACAATTTTTTCAAACTTAAACCAATTTTGCAGTTCAAATATTTGGAAAAAAAATTTCAGATTTTCTTTGTTCGAAGAAGTAACAATGGTAAACGGCAATCTAAATTTGTTGAGTTGTTCAAAAATCTTAATCGCGCCGCTTGACAAACAAATTTTGCTACGATTTTGTAAACAAATCTCACGGTAACGATGCTCTTTTTGTTGCTCCCAATGCAATAACTCATCATTGGAAATCGACCTATTAAATAAATATTCAAAAACAAAACGATTTTGTCTACCATGGATATAGTTAATTTGCTCCTCTGGTGTTAAGTCAAATCCACGTATTTGCGCCGATATTTCTTTCCAAGCTTGTTCATGAAATTCTGAATCTTCAAATAATACTCCGTTAAAATCAAATAAAACCCCTTTCATTTTTTCTCCTCTAAACCAAAACTCTCTCAATATTCACCCATCGCCTTTCTTTAGCTGACATTAAAATTGCATCAATAATTTCACAGCAACGCAGACCATCGACAAAATTAGGCGAAAAAGATTGATTCAATTTTAAAGCATTGGCTAAGTGACGAAAACTTAAAGTAAAAGCATCCCCATAGCCCATGCCCTGTGCGGTCACTCCTAAACCTAATTCACCCCCTAAAACAGGAAACCAAAACAACTCAGCGCCGGGATGCGCACGGCCGATTAACACACTGCGATAACCAGAGAATTGCGGTAAATCTTTACTATCGAATATCTGTAATTCATTACTTCTTTCCCAACTAAAACGAATAGCACCATGATCTCCAACCACTAAAAAATAAAGATCATTTTTAAAGCCGGGTAAAGCCCAACTGGCTTTGATTGTACCTGTAGCACCATTTTCAAATAAAACCATCGCCGCTGATAAGTCATCGACATCTACCTGACCTTTTTCAGAAGAATTATGTAAACGCCGCTCTTTAACAAAACACTGCTGAAGCGCTACCACACTGACTATATCTCCAACCAAAAAACGTGCCAAATCTATAATATGAGAACCAACATCACCCAAAGCTCCAGCACCAGCTTTAGATTTTTGAAACCGCCAATGTAAAGGAATGGTATGATCGTTGTTATGATCTTGGAAAAAATGTCCTTCAAAATATCTAACTTTGCCAATTCTTCCTTCTTCAATTAATTTTTGCGCTTGCAAAATCGCCGGCCAACATCGATAAGTAAAATTGACCATGTTCACTTTACCTGATGCTTTAGCTTTACAAGCCATTGCTACAGCTTGATCATGATTCAAGGCTAACGGTTTTTCACAAAAAACATGTTTTCCATGAAGAAATGCATCCAAACAAATTTCGTGGTGACTATCATTTGAGGTAGCTACAATCACTACTTCAATATTTTTATCTCGTGTTATACTTTGCCAATCATCAGAAGACTCAATCCATCCCCATCGTTTAGCTTCATGCTTAGCAAGCTCAGCATTACAATCCACGAGTCGAACTAACTCAAATTGATCTTCTGGATTATCTGTTAACCTTGCTAAATTATGCATCGCAAGGCTGTGTAGCTTTACCATGTAACCCGCACCTACCATGCCTACTTTAGTGGGTGTTGACATATTGCTCTCCTTTTAATGAATTTTTTAAATACGGTGCGGTCATTAAAATAAATCCTGCAATAATTAAAACTGTCCCACTTGCCCATGAAATGAATTGGGCTGAGCCATAACTATCTGCTATTATTCCTCCAATTAGAGCACCAGAGCCAATGCCGATATTAAAGCATGAAACATGTACAGCAGATGCAATATCCATTAAGTGAGTCGGCAAAGTTAATATCAGCGACTGTAATGTCACTGTTAATACGGCTATTCCTGCCCCCCAAATCACCATAACTATTGCCGCCATCCAAAACGAACTTTTTGGTATCAGCGTACAGAGCACAATGACAATGGCCATGATCCACATATCCCATTGTGAGGTCATACGTAGATACTGATCAGGGATTATCCCAACTATTAAATTTGCTATAAAACCGGATATACCAAATAAAAACAAATAAAAAGCTAAACTCTGATGTGGAATTTGTATCATTTTTTCTAGAATAAAAGCGATATAAGTGAAAGCACAAAAGTGACCGGTTAAAGCTAGGATAGTAGCCGGATATAAACGTTGCAGAAACGGATGGAATAAAAGCTGACCGATTTGCTTTAACGAGGTTCGATTTTCACTCGGTAATCGAGGAAAGAACAACCAAACAGCAATTGCAATAGCTAGGCTAACTATCGCCAAAGCCAAAAACGCCATACGCCACCCTACCCACTGGGTAAGCAAAACACCGAGGGGAACTGCGATAACACTGGCGATTGCAATTCCTCCAAAAACCAACCCGGTGGCTTTTGCCTTGTTAGTGCTAACCGACAACCTAACGCATAAAGGCCCAATGATCGACCAAAAAACCCCATGGCTAAAAGCAGCAACAATTCTAGCAATATATAATCCATTTAATGATGGTGTTATAGCAACGAATAAGTTGGCAAGAAAAAACAACAGGGTAATAATCAATAACAAGTTTCGCCGATCCATGTTAGATAATAAACGGGTGATGAAAACGGCCGATATTGCAACTGCCCATGCGTATCCTGTCACCATTAACCCAACTTTACCAATTGGAGCTGAAAAGCTGTTACTTATTTCACTCAAAATACCAACAGGCAAGATTTCAGCGGTCACAAAAACAATGGAACCCATGGTTAAAATCACCATGGGTATCATTGTTTTTATATTGGTTTGCATACTACTTAAGGTCAATGATTACACAATGAAACTTTTATCCGTTTCTGATTCTGCAGTTTGATTTTTTTCCTGATTTTTTTTTGGATTTTGACCTCCAACTAAGCGCGGTGAATGAGTAGATTCAGTTGTTGAGGTGAAATTTTTTTTTTGCTCTTTCTCTGATTCTAACTTGTTCAAGGCAGCATAAACAGCACTGGTTACATTACCAGAAAATTTGCCGGTTAAGCCTTCAAGGCCGGTATTAGTTAACATGATAACGGTTAATTGCTCTTTAGGATCAACAAACATTTTAGTGCCGTAAACACCACCCCATTCATAACTACCATTATTTCTGGGAGTTCCTGCTGTTTTAGAATCACGCACTACTGCAAATCCTAAACCGAATCCATAACCAGGGCCTGCGGCAGGTACATCAAAATCCTTCACTGAATCGTGGGTCAACAATTTCACGGATTCAAGCTTCAAAATCGGATGACCGCCATTGCGAATGGTTTCGAGAAATTTTAAATAATCCGCTGCCGTACCCGCCATACCAGCACCTCCAGACGGATAGGCTTTTGGATTGGTAATGCGTCCAGGGGCATAATTTACCGGACCGCATCCTTCTAATAAGACTTGATCTTTTATTTCCATTAAACGCGCGGGCCCATCTTTCTCACGATTATCAGCATAAGCCACGGCCAACTTTGACATGTCTTTAATCAAAAAAGCAGTATCTTTCATTTCAAGAGGACCTGTCACATATTGTTGGACAATGTCGGGTAGTGATTTTTTAGCCGCTTTTTCCAAAACAGCACCTAAAACATCGGTTGCTACAGAATAACACCAACTGGTTCCGGGGTTATAAGACAATGGTACTTTAGCTAAACGCTTTAAATTTTCTTCCAAGGACAATACCGATTCATCCATACCATCTGAAACACCAGCAGAGCGATACGGCTCATTATCCGAAGATAAAAATCCATAGGTAAAACCAGCAGTGTGATTTAAAAGTTGGCGAACGGTAATAATGGCAGATCCGCCCTCTATTGTTTTAGGTTTAAAATCAGGAAGCCAATCTGTAATGGGGCTATCTAAATCTAGCAAACCAGCCTCAACCATTGCTAAAGCTGCCGCACTGACAATGGGTTTTGTCATACTAGCCAAACGAAAAATAGTGGTTTCATCTACTTTTTTTTCCCTTTCTCGATCAGAAAATCCAGCTTGTAGTGTGTATATAACTTTACCCTCTTTTGCTACTAAGATACTCGCTCCAACCACATTTTGAGCCTTGATGGCGCTATTAACGACTAGCGATACTGTTTCATCAAATACTTTTTTCATAAAAAAACTCCTTATTAACTTCGATCTAAAGCACTGTACGACGGTACAGTCTGTTTAACCACTACAAAATTGTTAATCGCATTCCTAGCCGGCTTTTCAATAAATCGATAAAATAGATCAGCTAAGAAAACAACTAATATCACAAAAATCACAATTGAGAAAGCATTAGACATTGTAAAGCTCATGCCTTTACTTTCTAAGTAACGAGCCAAGGCAAGCATAAAATAATTCATTTGATTGTGAATTAAATAAACTGAAAAGGATATCTCTCCTAATCGATGGATTGGCTTACTTCCTATTACAAATGAAACAGGATTATTTTGCGAAATCAACGATAAAATAAAAAACGCAAATAACGTCATAATGACAAAATCTGCATTTTTAATAGTCATAAAGAAAAGAGTCAGTAACAAAAACAGGGGCGCTACCCACACCAACGAAAATAACTTTTGAACGAATTCGTATTGCCATATTCTAAAAATAACGATACCAATAATAAAATCAACAAAACAACGAATGGCGGGAAAAATAGTTTCATAATTCCAAATGTCCAAAAGGCCAGCACGCTTAGGTTCATGCATTAATACAGGTAATTGGATCAAAACGTAAAGTGTTATAAAAGAAAATACAGCAAGTAACAAAGCGATTAAAACATTTCTCCGCAAACAAATAAATGCCAATACAGGAAAGAATAAATTAGCAATCCATTCTGCACTAACAGACCACGCCGGTGTATCTAAACTTGGGACGTGTAGGACACTCTGGAGCATGGTAAAATTGATTAATCCAGACATCCAAATAGGCGGGCCTGGCCAATGATCCATCCATCTTGTTGCTATTAACAAACCCGCTGTAATAGTCATCAAAAAATAAATAGGGTAAATACGAGCGATTCGACGAACGAAAAACACTTTACAGTCATACCATTGAATGGTATCTGAAAAACGTTTCCCATAAGTAAGCGCTAGTATGAATCCCGACAAAATCAAAAACAAATCCACCATTAAATAGCCATGCCCCATCATATTTGCTGAATATCCGGACATTAAATGGCTGGCATTGAAATGATAAAACATAACGGCGGTCGAAGCAATCCCTCGTAACCCCGTCAAGGAATTAATTTCTTTTTTATTGCTCATTTTCTCCTCCTGAGAAAGCAGTTTACCACTATAACTGATTTTAAGCCTCAAGTACGGCTGTTTCTGCCAAATTTAGAGACCGCATAAATTCAAGCATATGCTCTAACTCAGTTCTGGTGATGTTATTTACAAATTCAACTTGGCCTATTTCAGACACTAAAGGAAATCGTTGTAAACCGCCTCGATGCACTGTGGCGTCCCTTAAGCTCTGCCAAAGGGTGTCTAGATTACAACAGAAATGAGTAAGAGGCAACTTCAGTGATTTCATCAAATTAAAAATCATGAATAAATTATCAAAATTTAAATAATTCCTTAAATGAGACAAAATCAAAGAATACGACATATCTATGTTCACAGCTTCGCCATGCAATAGCTCCGGCAGCGCCTTCATTTCTATTACCGGACTGAATGTATGACCATAATCTACTATTCTTGCTAATTCCAGTTCAGTTATATTGGGTTGTAGTTCCTCAATCATTCTTGTATTGCCAATTGGATTATTTTTTCTCCCTGATCCGTTAAATAAAACCGGTGATCTAAAAGATCATGAACATTTTTACTCATTAGCATGTATAAAAATTTGTCTTTAATCAAAGCTATTTTTAATATTTCCGCCAATCCATTACTCATATGCCTTACTTCTAATGTTTTTAAAAAGTGAACATCAATTATTACAATCAAAGGTGGATAATAAGTCCCTATTCGATTTTTCTTATGATTAAAATTAATGCCCGTTTTCACTCCAATAGCCGCATCGACGATGCCAATTAAAGTAGTCGGAATTTTTACATGAGGAATCCCGCGGCGATAAATGCTCGCGGCAAACCCAACCATGTCGGTTAGCACTCCCCCACCTATTGCAAATATCGGCTCATCACGTCTGGCAATTTGATGACAATCGACAAAGTTAATGATTTCTTTCACCCATTCAAATTCTTTTTTTTCTTCCGAAACTTGTAAGACAAGCACATGTAACTCAATTTTGTAATGACCGAAATAACTTTCGATGATAAATTTTCGATCATGATAAACATTATGATCAATTATCACAAAACAACGATTTGATTTAACCAGCACAAGATTAGCCAGATAACCATTTCTTATATCAAAAATGTTCTTTATATTTACAATATTATAATCAATATCCAATTTTGTAATTAAACGACTAAAACTTTCAAGAGGATTTTTATCCTCGTCAAAAACCCCAGTATTCACTTTTCCTCCATACATAACTTTGCGCTCCTTCTCATGAGTTAATGTAATAACCCAAAACCTCGAACAACATATCATAGTTGTTAACCAAAGAAAATTAAAATTAATTATTTATGAAAAACCTTCAGGAAATTAGGGTATAAAATTTTGAATCTTTTTTGACCACGCGAATACCAATTTATTTAAAGTAGATTAAGTGATCACCCTGACTTTAATTGTGAGAGACTTTACAGATAACTCTAAATTTTTAAAATTAGCGGTTATTTTTGTATTTGTTTAATTCAGCAATTTCATATAGAATTGTAAAAAATTGCTTTTTTATCACAATATAATCAATTAAAAAGGAACTTAGCAGATGCAGAATCCTCTCACTGACGCAGTAATTGTTTTCGATATAGGAGGGACATATTTTCGTTCAGCCATTTCCACGCAAGACAACAAGTTAGAAGCAGTATCAAAACAATCTGCTTTTAATTTTCGAAGTGAGAATCCATCATTTAATACAGATCCTCAAAATAATTTGATAGAATATCTGATTTCAACTGCCAGATCCTATTCACATTTTAACAGCAACGAAGTTTCGATTGCTTTAGGTGCAGCGTTAAACAGCAACACTGGAATGGTTTATGCATCAGGGCCTTTATGGGGCAAGACATTCAAACCTTTTAATTTGCTAAAAGAATTGAAAAATAAAGCCCATGAATTTAATTGGCATTTAGTGAATGATGTCACTGCTGGACTTCTCCATTATGTTAAAGGACTTAAAGAAAATTTACGAAAGATTATGCTAATTACTATCAGCAGCGGCATTGCCTGTAAAATTTGGGAGGTTAAAAATCAAAGAATACCTTCAGACGATTATGGATTACAAGGAGAAATTGGTCATCTGCCCGTGAATTTGATCCATGATGGACGTCCTTTAAAATTATTTTGTGATTGTGGTCAACCCAATCACTTAGCGGCCTTTGCTTCTGGACGAGGTATTTGTGAGCTTGTTAAAGTGTTGTCACTTGACAATCCATTGTTATGGGAATCTTCTCAACTTGCCATCTTTAGAAAAATGGGGCTTACCCATGAGCAGGCTTTTTATCAAGCACTCCTAAAAAAAGATGCATTTGCAAGTAATTTGCTTCACCTAGCTACCGTTAACATTGCTGATATTATCCGTTGTTCTTTAACGCTTGATCCTGAAATTGATCGTATTATTCTTTGTGGCGGTGTCGTCCTCAATTTAGGCATTTTTTACTTAAATACATTATTAAGTCATTTCCATGAAAATGGAATTTATTTAACAAGCGCTTTTGCACCAAATTTTATCAGTAATAGAATATCAATAGCTACTAAAGATGAAGTCAATAATCTCATTGGAGCAGCTCAGTATTTCAGACTAATGCGGAATCAAAAATTAATATGCACAAATTGATAAAAAAACATCATCAGGCCATTATCAGGTATAATTCTGATATAACGCTACGTCAAGTTCCCACTCCTAAAGTGACATCTGAAAATATTTTATTGAAAGTCCTATATGCTGGATTGTGTGGAACAGATATTCAAATTTTCCAAAAACAACGGAATGATTCCGCATTAATAATCGGTCATGAAGGATTAACAGAAATCGTTGGAATAGACAAAAGTTATCATCAAAATTTTAAAATAGGTGATAAAGTTATAATCAATCCCACTCACCCTACTAATCCAAATCTGCTATTAGGCCACACTTTTGATGGACTATTTCAAGAATATATTAGTCTTCCTAAAAACTATGTTATTGATAATTTAATCATTCCTTGTCCGGAAAATTTTCCCGATTCTTTAAGTTGCCTCATTGAACCTCTTGCTGCTGTCATCTATGCATTTGAACTATTTAAACTACATGATAATGGAACTCTAATTATTTATGGTGATGGAATTATTGGACACCTTGCCATATTGTTTATAAAATTGCATTTTGCCAAGAAAATAGCCACTATTTTTGTCCACCATACATCAGAAAGCCTACAATGGAGTTTTTCTCACCATATTCACGGTGATCTAGATATATTATTTAATGACATTGCTTTTCATAACGTACCTTTTAATTCATTTCCCCCTTTGCGGTACGCATTGATTGCCACCCCACGTGTTAACACATTAGCTTGTGTCTCAGATGCGCTTTTAAAAGTTTCTAACGATGGGCATATCGATATATTGGGAGGGCTACCCAATAATGCTGAATTACCTTGCTTACCAGGACTTAATTTAACAGCTATTCGAGGTGAAAACTGCGGTGGTATCCCTAAAAAAGGGGCATATAAAATGATCTCCGTCTTAAATAAAAATTTAATTCTCTTTGGACATCGCGGGGTTTCAAATCAACATATCGAAATGTCCATAAACCAATTAAGACAACATGCAGATTACTATTCAAAACTTGTTACGCATACTCTCAATTTAAATTCCGCTGCAAAATTTATTCAAAATTTATCGTTAAATGGGGTCAGAAAAATTAATGACCAAAGAGTATTGAAATTAAATATTCAGTTTTAAAGGGAAGCTCAATTATGGATATACATCGTTTAAAACATTGTAACGTATTAGTTATTGGCGGCTCTTGTGGTATAGGCCGAGGAATTGCGGATTCACTTGCTGAAGAAAAAGCGCAAGTGATTGTAATGAGCCGCAATCCCCCTAGCTATAAACTTCCTCAATCAGCCCGATTATTATGGCGTCCGTTAGACTTAACTAAAATTGAAACCAGCCGTTCACAAATTTCAAACATGTTAAGTGAATTCGACAAATTAGATGCGGTATTCTATTCAGCTATTTTTTATGGAGAAAAACGCCAACCGTTTCTAGAAATCAATGAAAATGAATGGCAACAACAACTTTATGTTAATTTATATGGCTTATGGTTGTGCTTGTCGTTAACCTTGCCTGTTTTAGAAAAATCTTCTCCGAGTTTATTTGTGCATATTTCCTCAGAAGTAGTATACAATTTTGGTCCTTTTCGTTCTGGATATGCAGCAACAAAAGCTGGGGCATCTAATTTAATTTATTCCGTTGCCCAAGAAAATCCAAATGGAAAAGTAAATATAATGGAATTACTTCCAGAAAAGATGGTTGACACACCAGGAATTCGTAAACGTCGACCTACTGATTTTAATTATTCAAATTATATGACGCCTAATAATTTCCATCAGGCGACATTAGAATTGATGTTAACCCGTGGTAAAGGCAGGCATGGCCAATCTTTCGTTGTCGGAAGTCAGGGGTTAATACCTGTAAAGGACACTAGATTAATTTCAAACAGTTAAAGAATCTATAAACTCATGAACATACCTTTTAAATTAGCATTAGCTGATTGGCGTTTGCCTGTACATGGACATGAAGCTGTATCATTGTGCAAGACCCATCAAATCAGTTATCTACAAATTGATTTTGGAGGGCCTGGACGAACTCCTGTTTTAGATAGCATCCGTCAACAACAAATATATGAAAGCAGTCTTGAATATTCAGTTCAAATAATTGCCATCGCCGGCAATATCATGAACGATATTGGATTAGGACTAATGGCTTCAAAAGAAGATGAAAAAAAATTAAAAAAACTAATTTTATCTATATTAGATGCCGCTGAAAAGCTTTCAGCACCTTTAGTTTTTTTTCCGAGTTTTCGTCGAAGCGCAATAATGAATATGGAAATTCTAAAAAAAACCGCTGAGATTCTCCGTTGGACATGCCAACAAGCTCAAGCTCGTCAATTATTAATTGGTAATGAAAATGATCTAGATTCATCTTTATCCCTAAATTTGGTTCAAGAAGTGAGCGCTTCTAATTTTCGTTTGATTTTTGATTCTTTTAATCCTTTAGTGGCTAAAAATTCCACTTTTCAATTATTAAAAGATTTAAATATTTATTTTTCTTCGCAAGCCCATCTTAAAGATGGCTTGATTACACAAAATGTCTGCACACATTTTGGTGATGGTGAAGCCGAAATAGAAAAAATATTAGAAGCATTATTCGGTTATAGTCACATTGAATATTTAATTTTGGAAAATGATTACCGAATATCAAGTTCATTAAATCTAAAAAAAGATATTGACTGGATAAAACAGTTTTTACATAAAATCTCTAAAGATCAACAGTTGAATGTAACATAGGTTATAACAATGAAATATATTTATACATGCATACTATTTATAATAGGACGAAGTCATTCTACGATTTTTAATCGTACAACTCCTCTTTATGGAGATTTAAATTTATCCACATATATGCAAAGTTTTTTTGACAATGACACAAAATATCATTCTGATACCGAAAGTATAGTGAATTTAGAAAAATTAATAGACTTGGCATTAGATTCTAATCTAAATCCTGAATCTGATGAATTGCTTGAAAAAATAGAAAATTTCTCACAACCATCATCTACAGCTCCTATGGCTAGTATGTTTTTCAATTACAATGGGACCAACACAACACTATTACATCATGCTTTTGAAAATGGGAAACCTAAGTTAGTAATACAATGTATTAAATCAATTCAACAATATAATCCACAAATTAAAGGCAAAGATTTTGATTTAATTGCTTCGCCTAATTTTAAATTTCCCCTTCTTTATACAATAGAAAAAGATGGGCCATTAAAAAATAATGTTGAAATTACTAAATTATTATTACAAATGCATACCAGTCAAATCTTATCCACGAAATCTTCTGGCTACATGATGTCTGCATTGCAATATGCAATACATAAGATTTCTCCTTTAGATATCATTGAACTATTTCTAAATATTTCAGAAATGCCAGCCGGATTCGATCCAGACTATCTGTTAGATGGACCACTTGCAACCTCTAGTCCTATTGGCTTGGCAATAACCTCTCAACGCTCTCTAGATGAGACTGATAAGTTAGTTCAATTATTAATCAATAACGGTGCTGACATTAATGAGTTAATTTTTCATCAAGGAATAGGAGCAAGTACAGTTTTAGCTGACTTCTGTCGAGCAATAAATATTTTTATCCCCGAAGTAAAATTCCAGGAATATGTTACAGACAGAGTTAAATTATTAATTAAATACCAAGCGGATATTAATATTAAAGATAGTCAAGGTTATTTACCTTTAGATAATGCTCGAGACACGGGCAAAGACTATTTAATACCTTTGCTTACCCCCATTCCAAAAAACCAAAATCAAAATATAACCGAAGAAGAATTTGATCACATCATCAAACCAGCCCTTAATCAAGGTGTACCAGAATCAAATCAAATTATCCGAATGGTAAAAAAAATTCTGAAAAGGGTGCCGGCGTTAGCAGCAGAAACAATTACATTTGAAAAGGAAAAAGATACTTTTTATCTCTCGCATTGGTTAATAATCGCGCAAAGTTAATTTTAACTTTATTAAAATCTATTAAAAACTTAAATCCACCTTTAACAGCGAAAGAATTTGACACTATCGCTCAATTTCAGAGTATGCATGGTACAATAATTCCATCATTATCCATGCTATTATCAACATCTGCTGAGGCTATATCGGAAAAAGAAAGAATGCTTATTATGCGCTATATATTAGAAATGAATAGCACTCTTTATTTAAGACCACAAACCACTCCAATTCCATATGTTAAAACCATCCAGCAATTTGGTATTTTGATTGGAGTTCCTTGTCAAACCATGGAATTGTTGGTGAAGATAAGAAAAATTCCACTCGGCTTTCATAAAGATTATAAATTGAAAAACATGCCATCTACCCTTATGGGGCTTGCAATTCTCTCACCATTTTCGCTCGATTATATTCGTAGTATTATGTCCTTATTTATCACCCATGGCGCTGATATTAATCAATATTTCCCTGTTGCTGGCAAGGATACAACACTACTACATTATTTATGTGAGATCACCAATAGTTTTGTTTCAGGAAAATTGCGAGATGATCAGTTTCAACTATATGTTATAGACCGCATTAAAATTCTCTTAGATTTTCATGCGAATATTTCTGCCAAAGATAGTGAAGGTCAAACACCTTGGCAAGTTGCATTTAAATCCGATAAAAAATATTTAAAAAATATATTATATTTTGACAGGAAACATTTTTTTCCATCAATTCCGCAAACGATCATAGGCATGGGCCTAGTATTTTTAGCATTACTTGTCTATTTTGTTCGGTCATCTAGTTTCTTTAGTAGAATGAAGTACAAACCACAACGAAATATTATAGAACGTTCGAGACAAGAAGAGAAAAGTAACCTCGGCGTTGTTAAACAAGATGAACTCAAATCTTTGGAGAAAGAAAATAAAAATCCTCAAGAACAGAAAGAGAAAATTAAGAAATTAGAAGATTTTATAAAAGCGTGTAGCACAGGAAATCTGACTGAATGCCATAAATTGGCCCAGATCGTTGATTGCAATGCTTACGGCGAAGACAGTTTCACCCCTCTCATGGCAGCAGCAGAAAGAAATCAAACATCAGTTGTCCATTTTTTGTTAGAACTAACGAGTCTCGAACCCCAAATTACTGATGCTAAAGGTAAAACTACAGCTTTATTAATCGCTAAATGTCATCAATTCTCAGAGATCTTAAATCCATTATCTCAACATTTACATCGCAAACTAGAATTAATAATTCAAAGAAATGCTTGCGATAAAACAGTCAAAGCTTTTGTAATAAATTATTTAATGGGCAATTTAGAACCATTAGCCGAGAAATGGGGTGAAGAACAGGAAACCTTACTGCTTTATCTTATCCGTTCAAAGCTAGATAACACCAGTCAATATGTTTTAGAAATTTTACAAAAAAATGATCCCCGTCAAATTAATGTCTTAAATAGAAATGACGAGAATGCGCTAATATTAGCCTGCGCCACAGGACAAATCAAACTAGCCGGTTCTATACTTAATTTCGATAATTTAAAAACCAGTAGTAATGATGCAAAGGGTGAAAATGCCATTTGTAAAATTCTAAAATTACCCAATCCTCCAGAAGCTTTTGCTAAACGACTCATTTCTCGTGGCTGTAAATTGACTACTAAAGCACATGAAATTTTAACTAACAACGCCTCCCTTAGCAAAGAAGAACGCGATGAATTATTAAATCGGTTAAAAAAAACTGTATCGGAACAATTAAAGCAAGAGGAAATAAAATTAGAAAAAAAATTGATAACCCCTATCAAAATCCATAATCCATCAAACGCGCATATAAAAATCAGACAAAATAAAAAGTTTAAAAAAATACATAAAAAAACTACAGATCCAATTAAACATATAGAAGATGTAAAAAAGATTTATATCGCAGTTAACAATCCGACTATTCATTATTTTAAACTCAATCGTGATTTTTTCAACGCTTGTTTAAAGCCTCTAAAAAATCTCATTATTATTTTTTCAACTGAACCAGAAAGCCCAGAAGAAGTATTTTATCGGCATACCCAATTACTGATATTTATTTTAGATCTTTTTGAAAACATTCAAGCCTATAATTTTTATTTAAGCAGACAGCATAGAAACATGCGCGATATCACTGTTATTCCAAAAGAAGAACTTCAGGAATTTAAATATATTTTCCGACATAAAATTCTTCCGAAGATATTAACAGGTGAACTACGATCCAAAAAATTGACTACTGGAATTATAGAAGCAGTGACCGAAACCGCCAAGGATTTAATCGAGTTAATTCCAGACAATATTATCCACAAAGTGGAAAAAAACGGAAAAAAAATCGTATTATCAAATATAGAAAAACACACACTCACCGAAGTTTTTGGTAATAAAGTTATGCATTTCGATGAAGAAAATTTACCTAACTTTTTCTGTTTAGAGGAAACTAAGCTATTTAAGATATTAAAAGAGTTCCATGCTGGATTATCCAACCTTGAATTTTCTCCATTAATTCACGAGTATTATTTACGCGATTTTGCCCTACCAGTATTAACCCATCTATATCAAAAAATAGCAACCAGCGAAAATGTTTTAGAAACTCAAATTTTATATCCTTTAGAAAAACCTAAGAAAGTAATAAATCTTTACAAAGTAAAAGAATTTTTTAGTGATTCCTGGCTCGTCCTGATGATAATACTAATTTCATGCGGCGATATGTACATTTACCAAAGTACTAATAACGAATTAATGGTTGACTTTGTTGAAAAGTGCAAGCAACAACTGTGTAACCTTGTAATGCATCGTAAAATTAGATTTGTTGATTTTATATTTCCTATTGTAAATTCATTATGTCAATCTGCGAATTATATAGTAAAAAAAGAAGGTTTAAGAGAAATGAACTGGACTAGCACTGAATACAATAAAGAATATGAGAATAAATTTCTGGAAAAACAACTTGTATCGACGTTATCGCGATATGGTTTTTTACCAAATTTATCTGTTAAAGTAGTCGATTACTTAGGAATTAATAGAAAATATTTTAATTTTAGAGGAAATTTTTGATATTATATTAACTTACTACTAGGACAATGGCACTACCTTAAGCCATCACATCCTCTGATTTTATTTTTTTAACTTTACGCATTAGTTTGTTTTTTTCCACATCGCGAGATTTTTTTAATAACGGAAATGCCTTTGGTCTTCGTTTAATTGCGCGTGGCTCTATCCTACCAGCTCGATTTCCAATTTTATTCTTTACGTAAGCGTTTGGTAAACGCCATATCCGATTTAAATTAAAGTTGGATAAATTGCGGAAGTAGTTGGCGATAATCTTCATCAGTGGTGCATAAGCGGATGCGATGAAGCATGGCAACAAAATAGCGATAAGGCTCGATCCCATTAGCCTTGCAAGTTTCCAGCAGCGAATACAAAATAGCGCCCGCCTGAGCGCCTCGGGGACTGCCGCAAAATAACCAGTTTTTCCTACCAATGGCAAAAGGTCGTATGGCATTCTCCACTAAATTATTATCGATCTCGATTCGACCATCTTTCAGGTAATGATTCAGTTCTTTCCAGTTGTTCAGGGCGTATTGAATCGCCTGGCCTAACTTCTGTCGCGGCGGGACCTTGGGTAGATATTCTTCCAACCATTGCTTAAATTCAGCCAAGATGGGTGGCGCTTGTTTTTCTCTCAGCTCATATCTGCCTTGGGCAGAAAGATCGGCTTCCCGCGCTCGCTTTTCAAGCGCATATAACCTTCTAAAAAATTCCAGTGCTTTGGCAGCTAAACCCGGTTTCTTCGATAATTTAGCGCAATCAGCAAAATAACGTCGAGCATGCGCAAAGCATTTCACGGAACAAATATCTTCAGTCTTCTCTACCCAGTGATAACCCGAGTAAGCATCGCTCTGCAAATAGCCTTTAAATCCACTTAAAAACTCTCGGGCATGGTAACCGCCCCGTGTTTCTTCATACATAAAGACTAAACTCGGTTTATCCCGGTCACCGCCTCGATAAACCCACATATAGGATTTATTCGTATTAGATCGACCCACTTCTTCTAAGACCTGTAAGGTCGTTTCATCCGCTTGGATGTAACCACTTTGGAGGATCAACTGCCGTGAGCAGCGCACCAGCGGCGCGCAAAGTTCAGCCGTTTTGAGTACCCAGGCACACAGGCTACTGCGCACAAGGTCTACCTCCAAGCGCTGCCAGATCGCTTCCTGCCGGTATAGCGGGACGTGGTCTGTGTATTTGGTCACGATCGTGTGGGCGATCAGTTCGGGCGTGGCGATACTTTTAGGCAACAATAACACCGGCATAGCGGCAATCTTTACGTTCTCTTGACAAGGCTTGCAGGCATATTTAGGCCGCACATGTTGAACCACGGACAATGTCGCCGGTATATATTTAAGTTGCTCGCTCATCTCTTCTCCAATCTGGACTAAGTGAGCGCCACAAGCACAAATTTTTTCGGATTCTGGAATATCGTACACGATCCGCTCCCTTGGAAAATCTTTCGGGAGGGATCGGCGCACCGGACGATTTTTAGGTTCCTTATTTTTAGTTTCGGTCGACTCTTCGATTTGGGCTTTCAGTTCATCGGTCAGTTCAACACCCGCTTCATCAAACATATCGGGTTGCCATATATTTTTTTCGGATGAAGGGGCAAAACGTTGTTGCCGGGCAAGGCGCAGGTCTTCTATCAAGCGAGCATATTTTTCTTTATAGCTCGTTAATTCAATCTGCAAATCAATAACAATTTTTTGCAATAATTCCAGAGAATCTGGCAATTTTTTAATATCTATTTTCACAGTGCTATCCTAACAAATTTCAACGTAAATTTCAGCTATTTTTTTCACTTTTTTTATTTTTTTAAATATAATTTTCGAACTTTGCTTCACTCACTTCCAACCTGGAAAATTTATCACTGGCCAACAGCCAGTGGAAATGTTCCGGGGTCATTTCTATTTGTCCGTCTTGATTCCTGGGGAAAACAAATCGGCCTTTTTCCAATCGCCGATACCACAAATTAAAACAATTAGGCTGATAGTATAGGGCTTTAATTTTATTGCCGCTGCGGCTACGAAACAAAAAGAGATGACCACAAGCGGGATTCATCTTTAAAACATCGGCAATCAATATACACAGTGTATCGATGGATTTTCGCATGTCGACGGGGGATAGATAAAAATAAATCTTCACACCGTTTGGAATCAGCATGATCGTATTACCTCCATCCAGCGTTTCAGTTGACTGTATTCGCTATAAGGCAATAGCAACTGGAGTCCATTAGGCAGTAACACTTTGAGTTCATTATTCCTTGACGCCATCGGTTCTGGACGCAAATGAACGGGAATAACATCACCCATACCCGCTAACTTTTTCTGCTGCCTTTTCTTCAAAGCTAAACAATGATAACTAAACTGCGACAATACAATTTGATTGCGTTCGCAAAACTCCCGGCGGGACAAGCCACTTTGAGCCTGTGCTTCAATTAATTTTTGCCAATGTATCTGGCGCTCTGATTCTAACTTCATCACTATATCTCCTTAAATTTAATTTCAAAAATATAGTTTCGACGAAATTTTTAAACTTTAAAAGATGGAATTCCCTAAACGTTTACTTCTTTACAATTAATTGTAATAAATAATCACACATCATTTTGTTTGTAAGCGTTTGGTAAACGCCATATCCGATTTAAATTAAAGTTGGATAAATTGCGGAAGTAGTTGGCGATAATCTTCATCAGTGGTGCATAAGCGGATGCGATGAAGCATGGCAACAAAATAGCGATAAGGCTCGATCCCATTAGCCTTGCAAGTTTCCAGCAGCGAATACAAAATAGCGCCCGCCTGAGCGCCTCGGGGACTGCCGCAAAATAACCAGTTTTTCCTACCAATGGCAAAAGGTCGTATGGCATTCTCCACTAAATTATTATCGATCTCGATTCGACCATCTTTCAGGTAATGATTCAGTTCTTTCCAGTTGTTCAGGGCGTATTGAATCGCCTGGCCTAACTTCTGTCGCGGCGGGACCTTGGGTAGATACTCTTCCAACCATTGCTTAAATTCAGCCAAGATGGGTGGCGCTTGTTTTTCTCTCAGCTCATATCTGCCTTGGGCAGAAAGATCGGCTTCCCGCGCTCGCTTTTCAAGCGCATATAACCTTCTAAAAAATTCCAGTGCTTTGGCAGCTAAACCCGGTTTCTTCGATAATTTAGCGCAATCAGCAAAATAACGTCGAGCATGCGCAAAGCATTTCACGGAACAAATATCTTCAGTCTTCTCTACCCAGTGATAACCCGAGTAAGCATCGCTCTGCAAATAGCCTTTAAATCCACTTAAAAACTCTCGGGCATGGTAACCGCCCCGTGTTTCTTCATACATAAAGACTAAACTCGGTTTATCCCGGTCACCGCCTCGATAAACCCACATATAGGATTTATTCGTATTAGATCGACCCACTTCTTCTAAGACCTGTAAGGTCGTTTCATCCGCTTGGATGTAACCACTTTGGAGGATCAACTGCCGTGAGCAGCGCACCAGCGGCGCGCAAAGTTCAGCCGTTTTGAGTACCCAGGCACACAGGCTACTGCGCACAAGGTCTACCTCCAAGCGCTGCCAGATCGCTTCCTGCCGGTATAGCGGGACGTGGTCTGTGTATTTGGTCACGATCGTGTGGGCGATCAGTTCGGGCGTGGCGATACTTTTAGGCAACAATAACACCGGCATAGCGGCAATCTTTACGTTCTCTTGACAAGGCTTGCAGGCATATTTAGGCCGCACATGTTGAACCACGGACAATGTCGCCGGTATATATTTAAGTTGCTCGCTCATCTCTTCTCCAATCTGGACTAAGTGAGCGCCACAAGCACAAATTTTTTCGGATTCTGGAATATCGTACACGATCCGCTCCCTTGGAAAATCTTTCGGGAGGGATCGGCGCACCGGACGATTTTTAGGTTCCTTATTTTTAGTTTCGGTCGACTCTTCGATTTGGGCTTTCAGTTCATCGGTCAGTTCAACACCCGCTTCATCAAACATATCGGGTTGCCATATATTTTTTTCGGATGAAGGGGCAAAACGTTGTTGCCGGGCAAGGCGCAGGTCTTCTATCAAGCGAGCATATTTTTCTTTATAGCTCGTTAATTCAATCTGCAAATCAATAACAATTTTTTGCAATAATTCCAGAGAATCTGGCAATTTTTTAATATCTATTTTCACAGTGCTATCCTAACAAATTTCAACGTAAATTTCAGCTATTTTTTTCACTTTTTTTATTTTTTTAAATATAATTTTCGAACTTTGCTTCACTCACTTCCAACCTGGAAAATTTATCACTGGCCAACAGCCAGTGGAAATGTTCCGGGGTCATTTCTATTTGTCCGTCTTGATTCCTGGGGAAAACAAATCGGCCTTTTTCCAATCGCCGATACCACAAAGTAAAACAATTAGGCTGATAGTATAGGGCTTTAATTTTATTGCCGCTGCGGCTACGAAACAAAAAGAGATGACCACAAGCGGGATTCATCTTTAAAACATCGGCAATCAATATACACAGTGTATCGATGGATTTTCGCATGTCGACGGGGGATAGATAAAAATAAATCTTCACATCGTTTGGAATCAGCATGATCGTATTACCTCCATCCAGCGTTTCAGTTGACTGTATTCGCTATAAGGCAATAGCAACTGGAGTCCATTAGGCAGTAACACTTTGAGTTCATTATTCCTTGACGCCATCGGTTCTGGACGCAAATGAACGGGAATAACATCACCCATACCCGCTAACTTTTTCTGCTGCCTTTTCTTCAAAGCTAAACAATGATAACTAAACTGCGACAATACAATTTGATTGCGTTCGCAAAACTCCCGGCGGGACAAGCCACTTTGAGCCTGTGCTTCAATTAATTTTTGCCAATGTATCTGGCGCTCTGATTCTAACTTCATCACTATATCTCCTTAAATTTAATTTCAAAAATATAGTTTCGACGAAATTTTTAAACTTTAAAAGATGGAATTCCCTAAACGTTTACTTTTGTTTTTCTCTTCGCTGGAATTTATAAAATGCGGCATAAATGCTCTGATTAATTGAACAGAACCTTTAAAACTAATTTTGTTAGGAAGTGCTTGATGTTTTGCGCATGCTTCAGCCATCATAATGCGTATAAAATTATACGCCAAGAAATGAATCCCAATTTCTTTTTTAACCATATCAGGTCTCTTGCAGGTTAAAAAATCCATATCCATCGTATCCTTGATGTTTTTAAGGCTAATCTCCACCTCCCATCTGCGCTCATATAGCTTTGATAATTCTTGTTTATGATATTTTCTAGAATTTAAAAACGTAGTGACATAAACATTTCCATTCACTTTAAATTCACGAACCTGTATTTGTGATGGATAGACTGCATACTCTTCATCGGTCATCCACTCTGGTTTCTGTGGCTTTTCCCATGTCGCAACATGATCATCTTTTCCCAACCTGATTCCAGTGCGGAAATCATAATGCCTTTGGACCTGCCCACGAAAAATACCATCTGCGCCAACTGCTTTGAGATCGCAAATTAAAAAAAAACTAGGGAAATAGCGATCTCCAAGCGCGATATCACCCTTGTTAATGCTACAAAAAATGGATCGTAATAACGAAGATTCTCCAGTGCCTTTTCCACTGTAAGCTCCTATTGCATAATTTAAAACTGTCCCGATGGTCAGTGATAATATCACAACAAATCTTGTAATAGGAAATCCAACACCCTCTTTTTGACTTCTGCTTTGCGGAAATACTTGCTGGTTGGCAAGGGTATCCTGCATTTTTGCAGTAGACCCATCAAAAACAATTAAGTTTCTTCCATAAGGTTTCCATCCCGATAATGATTTTGTTGCAGCAATTTGGCCAGTTGTTTTGACTAATTCTTCTACAGATTTTTCTGGAATCCGCTGTCTTGCCTTGCAATAAGGCCCTGTGTTTTCGCTGATTTTCTTTCTGTTTTCTTTTAATTCTTCTGCCGCAATCGTGGCGACTACATTTTTGCACGATTTATCAGCGTTCAACACTTGTCTGATAAATGTAAAAATTGTTTTTATTGGCGTGTATATTCGATCGCGAAATTCACGACATTCGCTTAAAATTTGTTGGCAAGGATCGTGCTGCAAAATGTCAGTTAGCGAAATACCATAGTTGCCGTTGACTAAGTCTCTTTTATATTTTTTAATATGCCTAATAACTGAATCTTGTCTAGAATCCATTTGTCAATTTCCTTGTCTCAGATTTTTTAAAGCGTAATTATACTGAATCAAGCAATTGATTTCATCTTAAATCAATGAGTTAGAACTCTGTTTAAGCTTAAGGTAGTGCCATTGACTTTTAGCTCCATTATTTTTAAAAATAACTTTGCTATCCATTAAAGACCCTACCGCATCCTAAATAGAACTGCAAGTTGAGAATTAGTCCTCATGATGAAAAGTTGAAATTTTATCACCTCTCTATAACATTATTGTGAAATTACTAGATTTTTATCCATGACAATTTTTTTAAAATCAAGCTCTTTTTTTATCTGATCTCAACGTAAAAATAAAACTGAATATCTGAGAATAAAGTAAAATATTTTGAAAAATACATTAAAATTAATTAAATTTAGTGGGTGGAAAAAATTTATTTCTCAAAAAAATTAAATACAGAATCACATGAGATTTTATATGGATTTCATTATTTCTTTTGATCAAGTGACGGGTGTGATTTTTTCTGTGGGGTACGATGCAGGTTAATTTTAGACATTTTCTTTGCGGCGGTATCAGGAGTCTACTCGAAAAAATCTTGAGGCCAACAAGCAATGCCGAGATATTGACGCTATGCAGTGATTTCATCAATCAGTTGCTTTTCTAACGAATAAAAATCGTCATTTATTTGGAATTTTTGGCTTGCAATACTAACGCTCGGTTGAAAATTTCCAATTTATAACACAATGACTGATGTTTTGTTTAAGCTACTTTTTTGCCATACTTACAGGAAATTCACAATAAAAGCGATTGTTTGTTTCGATGATTTTAATAGCTCCTGCATAGACAGACGCTGATGGATCTCTTATTTGGTCTTTGTATAAAGTACAACTACCATTATTTCCTTTGCCGTCAACTCCTTGTATATTTAATATAGCTTGCATCCCATAACTCTGAAAACAGGATGTGGGAATATTAGGTGGTGTTTCATAAGTTAAAAAAGTTTCTTGTCCAGTTGTTACTTGTACATTGGAAAATGGTTTTGTAAAAGTGCATTCAGGTGAACCAACAGGGTATCCATTAGGTTGATCATTAGCCAAAATTGATGCATCAGTGATAGTAATTGGATTCTTAACTGAGTCTCCAGAATTTAGAAGATTAAATGTCCATGTGGTGGCCCACGAAGTACTTGAACTAATCAATAAAGATAATAATAAAAGATTTTTTGCTATCTTGAAAAATAAGGTTGTCATTTTTCCTCCTGAAAAATTTGTTTAAAATTTGTATTCTCATAATCAAGAATACCCAAAAAATTAAGATTGTAATCTTTGAAATGGCTAAAATCTATAGTTTTTGCAATAATTTTTCAGAAGTTTCGGAGTGTGATGTCTTGGTGATGCGTGATCTAGATTAATTTTTTGACATTTTCTTTGCAGCGATAGTTGCTTTTGGTATTGTCTTTTCTTGTCTCCAGTCTTTATCATTTTTCAAAATATAGTCAGCCGCCTGCTCGAAAAAATCTTGAAGTCGAGCAATGCCAAGCCATTTGCAGTAGGCGCTGACTTCATCTATCAACTGTTCTTCAAACCTGAAAGAAATCGGTACTCGTTTGGAACGTTTTTTAGGGTCTAATAATGCCATAATACTATCCTCTGTAAAATGTTGTTCAGGCTAAATCAAAGTCTTTATTGTATAAAAATAATCACTTATAATAAATTGCGTCCCTCATTTTAATCACCACGTTAGGAGCAAGCTATGAGCGACAAACACAAGGATACGCGCAATTTTTCGGAACGAATTGACAATCAACCGGGTTTACGAGAGCAAATAGAAAAATTGCTGACGATTGCAGAAGCCGGGGCTGAAACACCGGATGCTTTGGATGACATTGAAGAATTAATTCTTCAGGCAGGCCCTAAATTGCAAAAATGCATCTTTCAAAATTGGCTAAACAATAAGCAGCAGGCGGTTCAGGAAGTGAGCCATAGAAATCCCGATTTGCATCAATCGGGTAAAAAAAAATAATGTGGCATACTGTCCTGGGTGAATTAACAGCAGAAGAAACGCTTTATCGAAATAAACGCACCAACCACGAGATTCGCCCATTCAGGAAACTGATTCGACTGGAACATCGAGATTATTCGCTGAAATTACAAAGGATTATTGTCGATTTTGGAGTAGACGAATCGTTTACAAAAGCTCAAAGAAAACTCCAGGAACACTACGGCCTTTCGATCAATCACACGGCTATTCGAGAAATTACCCTGACCCATGCCCTGCAAGCGAAACAATACGAAGGGAGTGCTAAAAAACCTGCTTCGCTATCTAAAGACAGTCAAATTCTGTCGGAAACAGACGGTACATTGATTCCAGTGATTGAACATCTCGCCCCGGTAGAAGAAGAACAATCCCGTGCGATAGATCATCGAAAAAACAAGCAATGTGTTTATAGAGAAGCGAAATTATCCATGGCTCGACTGATTAAAGTGGGCGACTTGTGATCGAGAAAAAATCGGCTCCGGTGAAATTCGAAGCCACCACGGGAGACAAAAATGATTCTGGTGAACGCATTAAACATTGTCTTAAAAGCCTGGGCGCTACTTCGGATACGCCGTTGCATGTCGTGGGCGATGGTGCACTCTGGATTGAAGACCAATATCGTCAGGTGACCCACGGTAAAAGCCGTTATTTGATTGATTTTTACCATTTGATGGAATATTTAAGGCCGGCAGCCCAGGGTTACATTAACCGAAAAAATCCGGATACTGATTTTAATCGGGAAGAAAATGATCGAAGTAAACAACTGTGGTTAGAAACGGCGATTAATAAAATTAAAGAGAGCAGAATTCATGAAGTGGTTGAGGAGCTGAAGCCGCATGTCGAAGCAGACCACTATAAAGAAAAGCCTATAAAGACTTTATCACTTATGTCGAAAATCGACCGCAACAATTTGATTACAAAAGTGCGATTGAATCGGGTTTACCGATAGGCTCCGGTGAAATAGAAAGTGCGAATAAATCACTGATTCAGCAACGGATTAAAATACCGGGAGCTTGGTGGAAGTTGGAAAATGCAGATCATTTAATTGGATTAAGAGCGATGATTGCTAATGGGCATTGGGGAAATTATTGGGAATATCATGCAGTCAATATGAGGTTATCTTAGCGCCCCACAGAAAAAATCACACCCCAAGTGACCACACCCCTTCGTACACTGAACCGTACGCGCCTTCACCAAGTTGATCCAACTAACTCCATTTTATCCGAGGATAACATAGTCTTTTTACTGAAGAACAACGAGAATTCTGTTTTTTATTTTCTTGATAAATTTCTTGTTTAAAGATGTCAAACAAATCGCTTAGTATCTTGGACTCATATTTTAAAATATCTTGATAAGTAAATCCTAATTTATTTTCTTCTAAATAACGATGCATATTTGGCTATTTACGGACTTCTTGTAACCCGCATGGTCGTATTTTCATCTTTTTTGGGTGTCATTAAAATAGTCGTTAAACAAAAAGCCCTGAAAAAATTGTTTTGACACTTTTTGCCTAATAATCTTTTTAATAGATACCTATTAATGTTTTTCAGTTGCAGAGCGGCTGTTTTTACTTGATAATTTCCGTGTCCCTATTGAAATATTTTTTTATCCGGAATTAGATAACAGGAGTTTACCATGAAGTTACCCCAAGAGGATCAATCGCAGTCAAATCTATTTCCATTTCTACAAGACAGTTCGCTGCTCACACAGACGCCGCCAGAGCAGCACACTCAAAAGCCGCCAATCGTCTTGTCGAAAGCCGATCAAAAAATTGTCTCGCCCACCAAGCCCGTTTTGGCGCAACTGGATTCGCAGGGCGGCATTCGTATTAACGTTACGATTCCGGCCAAGGCCTTAAAGCTGGGCAAATTACTCGGTGAAGGTGCATACGGTTCGGTGTACGAAGGGGTGTGGAATGAACAACCGGTGGCGATTAAACAGCTAAAAGCGCAACATTTGACCGAGAAGGCTATCAAGGAATTACGCCAGGAAGCCCAGATCATGTTTCAGTTGGGAGTGGAATCTAAATACATAGTGCCACTGAAAAAGATTTGTCTGGAAGCTCCGCATTACTCGCTGGTGATGGAATTGATGCCGAAAGGATCACTGTATCATTTATTACATAACGGTCAGGATTTACCGTGGATGATTCGTTTTCAAATCGCGCTGGATGCTGCTTGGGGGCTGAAAGATTTACACGCCTATTCTATTTTGCACCGGGATTTGAAAAGTTTAAATATTCTGTTGGATGACCGGTTGCGGGCGAAGCTGGCGGATTTTGGTTTAGCGAGAGTGAAACAGGAAACCAGCAGTCAGTCGAGCCTTGCTAAAGGCACGGTATTATGGATGGCCCCAGAATTATTCAAGCGTAAAGCAGAAGTGACGGCGGCGGCAGATATCTGGAGTTTGGGGATGGTATTATGGGAATTATCCACGCGTGAAATTCCGTTTAAAGATGCGCAAAATCAGTTACAGGCGATGGGCTGGATTAAAGACGGTGAAAAAGAAGAAATTCCGGTGGATTGCCCGGTGGAATTAAAATTGATCATTGAATCGTGTTGGGACTTAACGCCAACGAATCGGCCCACCGCCGTTCAAGTGGTGGAACGGCTGAAACCGCTGGGGACCAGCGATGAAAAACAAAAAACCTCGCAATTGCTCCCTTCATTAGTAAAAGAGCCACCAAAGCCGAGAACTACCGCGGATTCAAAAAATGAGAAGATGAAAGAGATAAAGGTCAATGCTCCCATCCCAAAGTTGCCGGATTGGGATAATTTACCCCCGGAAATGCAAGCCAGCTTATTAATGCCAATGAAAGAGGAATCAGAGCACCGCCAGGTAGGAGAACTCAAAGATAAACTATCGCCAACGCCACCCAAGAAAGAGCGGGAATTGAAAAAACTGACACCTCTGCCGTCGTTGTCGGGAAGTTTGCAGACTTTGATGCCTGCGCCTCAGCCTGTCATCCCACGACTTGATCGCGGGATCCAAGCCACCTTGAACCAATTGCTGCAATATGTGGCCGAAGGTGAACAAGACAAAGCCGAAGCATTAATTCAAAAAGACAAAAATCTATTACTGCACGCAGGAACGGTAACTGATTTATCGGGCCGGGAATTTAAGCAGATTACGGCGTTTCAATATGCGTTGTGGGCGATGGATTATCACATGTGGACGATGATTCAGAAATATTTACCGCAAGAAGACCAAAAAGAACAGTTAAAAGAATTAGAAACCAAAGGCACGGCCTATGGCAAGCATTTTAGTTTGCAAGGCTTGACCGGAGCGTTACAAACGTATGTGAATAATGCTCCAAAATGGAATTATGACCAAAGAGCGTCTGAACATTGGCAAAAAGTAGTCGGTGGCGAACAGAAGTTACTGCCCGCACATATAGTCAATGAATATTGCCGATCAGACCGTGCATTTGAGCCAGGCCCGCAAGAATGGGAGTCGAAGTTGGTGCGCACTCGTGAATTAGAGATATGGGACGAGGCCCAATCTAAATATATTAAGGGGTTTTGGTTTATCCCCATGTCATCTAAAGATAGTCTTGGACTTACTTATGCTTTTTTAAGACACGCCGCTGCGCGCACGGGCGGGTGGCGCACGGGCCCGCCCTCCCATTTGTACAACCAGCCCCAGCCAGTGTGCGCAGAACTCAAAGCTCTCCAATCCTTGTGGAAGACGCGCACGCAGCAGTTGGAAGTGCTGAAGTCTCAATTATTATCCGCGGCTAGACCTACGCAATTGGCCTTGCAAGATCAACTGATTGCGGCTTGCGAACAAGGAGATGCAAAAACAGTTACTCTATTATTAGAACAAGGTGCGAAACCTGATGTCGCGGGTACACCTGGTCGGTTTTCCCATGGAAAACAACCATTAGGGGCGGCGGTCTGGGGGATGTGTCCTGATGTGGTCAATGCCTTACTCAAAGAGACGAAAGGCATCGCGCCGATGACCTGGCAGGAATGCGAGCAACATAATAAAAAATATTATAATAACGAAGTGTTTATCATACCGAAATTTAACCCGCAGACTCATGGATGGTGGTATCAATTATTACTGAAAATGGATCCCAACCTCTTTATCCGGGCCTATCATTTAAAGAAAGCTGATGAGCAGTGGCATGTTGAATATACTGCAAGTTGGGATCTTTTGAAAGAACACGTGAGTCTAATACAGTCAGGCGCGTGCGGTAACCGAGAGTGGCAGGCGTTGGTGTTTCCAAAAGACACATCGGCGTTGACTGAAAAGGGGTTTGTAAGTTTTAGATCACAGATTAAACAAAGCATAGAGACTGCAAAACAGCCCATTAAATTAGCCCAAGAAGATCTGAAATACGAGTCGCCGATCCAACCTCCAAAATCAACGCCGCCGCTGCCGTCGATATCGCAGGCTATCCCACAAACCTTGATACCTCCACCAAAACCCCAAGCCACCCCCGAGCAATTGAAGTTGCAAGATGAACTGATTGCAGCTTGCGAACAAGGAGATGCAAAAACAGTTACTCGGTTATTAGCACAAGGTGCGAAACCCGATGTTGCGGGTACACCAGGTAGGTTTTCCCTTGGTAAACAACCATTAGGGGCGGCGGTCTGGGGGATGTGTCCTGATGTGGTGAATGCATTACTCAAAGAGGCCAAAGGCATCGCGCCGATGACTTGGGGGGAATGCGAACGACATAATCAGAAATTTTATCAGGAAATGTTTATCGTGCCGAAATTTGACCCGCAAACGTTTGTAGAATGGAATACGTTGTTACAAAAAATGGACCCCAATCCGTTCATCAGAGGATTTCATTTGAAGACGGCAGCTGGGGTATGGATGGATAAGGATACCGCGAGTTGGGACAGTCTAAAAAGTTGCGTATGGTGGAAGCAAATCACAAACGGAAGCTATGAAATTCTCGACGGGACGTGGAAAGGTCGTCGTCGGTGGACGGAAGAGGGGTATGTGGGTATCAGAACACAGATTAAACAAGGGATAGAGTCTGCAAAACGGCCAAAGCTGGAGTTGCTGAAATCCGAATTATTATCTGCGGCGAGTCACCGCCAAGTATCTCATGTTATCCCCCAAACCTTAATTCCCGCGCCAAAACCAGTGGCCAGCCCGGAGCAATTGAAACTGCAAGATCAACTGATTGCTGCTTGCAAACAAGGAGATGACAAAACGGTTACGGCGTTATTAAAACGAGGCGCTAAACCCGATATGCCCAATGCCAAAGGAGAGCAGCCGTTAGGAGCGGCGGTTTGGGGTATGTGTCCTGGTGTCGTTAATGCCTTGCTGACACATGCCGGTGGAGTTGCGCCGATAACATGGGATGAATGCGAAAAACATAATTTGGAGAAGTATAAAGAAATATTTATCGTGCCAAAGTTTCTTCCAATGACCTATGACGAATGGTATCAGTTATTGTTAAAGATCGATCCCAATCCATTTATCAGAGCGTTTCATTTAGAGAAGGTTGATGAGCAGAATGATAATGTTTTTAAAGGGGATTGGGCGAACATGATACAGACATTAGGAGTTCTGAAACGGTGGATGGTATGGAGGAAATATGAAGGTGCATGGAACCCCACGATGATGGACACGGAAACGAGGTATGAAAGTTACAGAACACAGATTAGACAAGGAGTAGAGAAAGCAAAACGTTCGGAGGCGGTGATAAATTTTTAGAACAGCGCTGTACCAAAACGAGTAAATCTTCTTTCTTCAACAAGGGTTATTGCCATAATCTCAGAATGCAATAACCGACAACGAAAAGCAACCGCCGCCGTAGAATGGATATAGTACGAAAGATTCTCGCTAAAGCCCAAAAAGGATTATACAATCCTTCTTCTTCATTGCTTCTACATGAAATTTTTAAGATTTTGGAAAGATTGTTTAACTGTTTGATTTTATTGATGGGCCGTGCTGGGGATCGAACCAGCGACCCGCTGATTAAGAGATCTCGTATCGGGTTTCCTATTCTTGCCTATATTCTTCTATCTATCTATATTTAAAGCTATTTTTGGATTTTTGATTTTCTACATTTTTCTATAAATTACCATAAATTACTATATTTTTCTTGGCACACTTACACCCAGGTTACACCTCGCCAATAAAACCAATCGAGGAAACTTACCGTATCCCCTAAAAAATCCCACACTAGTTTCTGATTGATTCAAGAAATAAACTACCTGAGTTCTAATAAAAACAACTAGAGGAGAGATACAAATGGAAACAGGAAACCAAAAATCTGGAACTATTGTAGCAAAAAGACAATGGTCGAAGGAAGAGAAACAAAGTTACATTCAGGATTGGAAACAATCACGATTAAATTACAGTCAATATTGCCAGCAAAAAGGATTGTCGGTTCCAACATTTACCCGGTGGGTAAGGCAGAGTAAGAAAAAAACCAGTCCGTCACTGACATTCATTGAGATGCCAGTAAAGAAAGAAAAGGAGGAGACTGGAAAACAAGCTGTCGAAATTCAATTGGCGAATGGTATTTTATGCCGGTTCCAACAAGTCACCAATATGTCTTCAATAAAGCAGTTAATTCAAGAGTTGAAAAATGTCACTGCAGATTAAGACATCGTCGATTTGGGTGGGAAGCTGTGCTATTGATTTTCGATCTTCAATCGACGGATTGTGTCGCGCTGTTATAGAAAACTTTGGCCTTAAACCCCAGGACGGGCTATATGTTTTTTATAATAAGCGCCGCAATCGATTAAAATTATTGGTGTGGCATTATAATGGGTTCGTACTCTTGTACAAGCGGCTCGAAAAAGGTAAATTTCCTTTTCAGTTTTCCTCTCAGCCAGGAAAAATTGCTTTACAAGAAAAACAATTACAAGGTTTATTGTTGGGATTAGATTGGCAGACAATCACTTCCTGGGAAGATATTAATTTCGAATCTTTTTTTTAAATTTATGGCTAATAATTCTTTATTTTTAAATTGAAAATAGTAAAATATCATCATGGAAGAAAACTCGGAATTACTGTCTACTTCTCATGGATTATCGCCTGCTGAGAGAGAAAAGTTATTAGAAAAATTATTACAGGAAAACGCAGAACTAAATCATCGCTTACAGCAAGCGGAAGGAAGAATTGTCTGGTTTGAAGAGCAGTTCAAATTATTCCGCCAAAGACAATTTGGTAAAAGCAGTGAATCGGCCAATGTGCTACAGGTCGAAATGATTTTTAATGCGGAAGAAGCGCTGCCGGAAAAAACACCGGAAGCTGAAGCTGAGGTCGAAGAAGCCACTGAAACCATTTCTTATACACGGCGAAAATCGAATGGTAGAAAAATCGATACTAGCCGGTTGCCTCGCATACAGAAAGTCCATGATCTAAAACCAGAGGAAAAAATGTGCTGTGATTGCGGCCAAGCATTACATAAAATCCGGGACGATGTTTCCGAGCAGCTCGAGATCATCCCCCGTCAGCTCTATGTTGTCGAACACGTGCATCCCCACTATACTTGCCGGCATTGTCAAACCGTCACTTCTGCAGAAAAACCGCTGAGCCCTATTCCCAAGGGCTTGGCTGGCGCCAGCTTAATTACGGAAGTAGTGATCGGCAAATACGATAACTATTTACCTTTATATCGTCAATCTCAGATCTGGAAAAGCACGGGTATTGATATCCCGGATAACACCTTGGGGAACTGGGTCATGCAAAGTGGCGAAGGGTTGAGACTATTAGACGAAGCGATGGCAGAAGAAATAATATCGGCCTCTTATTTACAAGTGGATGAAACACCTGTCAAAGTGCTGCAACCAGAAAAGAAAGCCTATATGTGGGTTTACTTAAGTCCGTTGGCGGAACGCCCCTTAGTACGATTTCGTTTTGATTTAACTTGCCGCGGTGAAGTGGTCGAAACGGACTTAAAAAAGTTTAAAGGATTATTACAAAGTGATGGCTATTTTGGATATAATCAAATGCGTAAAAAAACGGATGTAGTGGGTTTTGGTTGCCTGGCCCATGCGAGAAGAAAATTTGCAGAGATCATTAAAACGTTGCCTCCAACAACTCCGTTAAGTAAAGCGCAAGAAGCGATCCAATACTTTGGTGCTTTATATAAAATAGAAAAAGAAGCCCGAGAAGAAGAATTAGAAATCGACGAGCGAAAGAAGCTACGAGAAAAATCCTCGTTGCCGATATTAGAAAATTTTTACGAATGGTTGCAGAAAACGAAAAACCAGACGCTGCCGAAAAGCAGTTTAGGGAAAGCTATCGATTACACCATAAAACAATGGACGTACTTGATACGTTACACGCATTATGGTGAAGTTGAGGCCGACACAAACTGGGTGGAAAATGAAATCCGCCTGTTTGCGGTTGGACGCAACTCATGGTTATTTATGGGGCATCAAGACAGCGCAGAGATTGCTGCGATCTGGTATAGTTTAATCCAGAGCGCAAAATGGAATAACTTAAACCCTCGTATTTATGTGCATTATTTGCTGATGCAAATTCATTTGTTGAGAAAAAGAAAGGTCGATCCGCACGAGCTGTTGCCGCATCGTATTGACCGGAAACAATTACAAGAATTTGCGGATGCGGAGTTTCAAAAATCAAAAGCGCTTTTTTCTGCTTTTGCTAATACATCCTAAAGCTGCCCCTTTAAAAATTTAAAGTGGCGGTGACAATAAGGGCTGCGGGAATTTTGAGGGGATACGATCAGCTTATCTGATGAAGATTTAGAATATATTGAAAAATGTGCCCAGGAAAAAGCATTATCCGCCCCTAAATATGCTCGAACGCTGATTAAGATTGGCCTCAAGATCGAGAAAAATTTAGGCGCGACTGATCCCATTAATCATTTTGTAGATCTAGAACAGCAAAAGTTTTTATGGAAAACGATGCTAACCTGGGAGCTTGAAACCCGCTATCTGGTCCGCCATTTAGTCGATGAGGGATTGCTTGCAATCGCTAAAATAAAAGCACAAGAGCGAGTGGAAGAATTATTTCAATTCACCTAGCCAACGCCAGATTGCATTATCCGGAGCTTGCGTAAAAACATAACAGATAGTGCTGCTGACAAATTTGAAGCCACGTTTTTAAATCTTTGTCGTTTGCACAAATGAAGGTTGTGTAATATTTTTTAGGATTACATCAATCGACATGTTTGGCTCTCATTGGTGGATTCCGCTCGGCTTTGTTGTTTCATTGGCTGTATGGCGAACTCTATTTTTTCTCTAATCTGACGTCTGAAACCTATAAAACAGTTTTCCGTTTTAGAGCATCGCTCCGCTACGTTAAATCGACTCTCTACTTCCAAATCGCTGTAAAATTTATAACACTCCGATATGTTACCTCTTATCCCACCCGTCAATTTCTCCCAAGTGTCGTCCTTAATAATTTTGGGTTTCTTGGACCCGGGTATATCGGATTTTATCTCGTACTTAGCATGAACTAAATGAGTTTTTTGAATAAACGGACTAGGATCCATTTTTTGTAACAACTGATCCCATTCACGATAATTCTGTGGGTCAAATTTAGATATGATAAATACTTCCTTATAATATATTAGATTATGTGTCTCGCACTCTTCCCAAGTCATTGGTGCAACATCGTTCGCTCGTTTCAATAGAAGGCCAACGATAGCAGGACACATACCCCAAACCGCCGCTCCTAACGGCTGCTCGCCTTTAGCGTTGGCGACATCCGGCTTCGCGCCTTGTTCGAATAATAACACATCAACCGCTTTTTCATCTCCTCGTTTACAGGCCGCAATTAGTTGATCTTGTAAGGCTAA
The DNA here is from genome assembly GCA_963702315.1 of uncultured Pseudomonadota bacterium. Classification (GTDB taxonomy): domain Bacteria; phylum Pseudomonadota; class Gammaproteobacteria; order Coxiellales; family Coxiellaceae; genus JAFEDN01. The sequence goes on along the minus strand of CAVPCA010000044.1, from coordinate 63,446 downwards.
TTGCTTAGGACTAACCTTCGGCTTTGGCGGAGGCATCAATGTTTGTGAAGTAGCTTGAGATACCAGTGGCAGTGGCGGCATTGATTTCGGAGGTTGCACCAGTGTTTGGCATTTCAGATCTTCTTGGATGCATTTTAATTCTAACCGATGCTGTTGATTTTGCTGTTTTTCTTCTGTTTGTTGTTCTTGGGCTAATTTAACTGGTTGCTTTTTTGCGCCCTCAATTCCTTGCTTAATCTGAGTTCTATAATTTACAAATCCATCCTCTGTCTCGGAAAACCACTTCCTTCTTCCTAGCCAATCTGTTTTTATGCTTCCAGTATTAATCATATGGGACACATAAGATTCCAATCCTTCCCAAGGAGGACGACCTATATAATGAAATTGCTCGTCTACTTTCTTTAAATGGAATGCGCGAATAAACAGATTGGGAGACATCTTTCGTAATAAATCAAACCACTCCGAAAAAGTCTGGGGATCAAATTTTTTCGAGATGATAAACACGTCATTATAATATTCTAGATTATGCTTTCCACACTCTTCCCATGTCATCGGCGCAACGCCGTCCGTTTGTTTTAATAAGGCGTTAACGATATCAGGACACATACCCCACACTGCTGCTCCTAATGGGTGTTCGTCATTGGCATTTGCAATATCTGGTTGTGCGCCTAGATTGAGTAACAGCTTAACTACGTTTTCATTGCCTTCTTTACAAGCCGTAACGAGTTGATCTTGCAAGATTGGCTGCTTTCCAGCTTCTACTCCATGCTCTACTACCAGTCTAATCTGTGTTCTGAAACCTACATACTCCTTTTCAGTCCCACGGTTGCGTAGTTCATACCGATAGTTCGACTGATATCCATTATTAGATTCCAAATCTTTTTTCAAGCTTTGCCAAGACTTTGAATGTTTCTTTACGTAAACTGCCCTAATAAAAGGATTGCGATCCATTTTGCTTAACAATTGACGCCATAGATAATTAAATTCAAATTTAGGTACAATAAATACGTCCCGGTAGTGTTTTAGATTATGTTTTTCACACTCTTCCCACGTCATCAGGGCAACACCGCCTGTTTGTGTCAACAAGACATTGACGACATCGGGACACATACCCCACACTGCCGCTCCTAACGGATGCTCACCTTTATCGTTAGCAGTGTCAGCTTTAGCGCCTTGTTGGAGTAACATCTTGACTATGTTCTCTTCGCCATGTTTGCAAGCCACAATCAGTCGATTTTGCAAGAGCAATTGCTCCGAATCGCTGGTCGTCACTATGGATTTCAAGAGATTTATTGGTGGCACAGTAGTTTCTGCAAAAGTTGTGGGATATTGATTGTTATCATTTTTCTTTTTTTCATTTTCACAAACATTATTCAGTTCTTTCTGGGTTTCATCATATATTTGACTCTCACTGACAGGTTCTGCCTGACTGTGTTGTTTCATTGGCTGTATTGCCGACTCTATTTTTTGTTTAATTTGTGTTCTGAAACTGGCACACCCCTTCTCTGTGTTACCCCACGCCTTTTCAGGCACCTTCACATACGCTCCGCGCCGTATATTTTTTTCCAAATTTTCCCACGTTCTAAGATTGTCATCCAGCCATCTTCCATCAACCTTCTTTAAGTGAAACTCCGTAATGAAAGAATTATGTTCTTTTATCTTGAACAATAAGTTACGCCAATCACCATAAGTCTGTGGGGCAAATTTATGCACAATAAATATTTCTCTATAATATTTTAGGTTATGTTTTTCGCATGCTTCCCAAGTCATCGGGGTAACATGAACGGCGAAAAATCCAGCACCTCCAGGGTCTTTCAATAAGGCATCGACAACGTCAGGACACATCCCCCAAACCGCCGCTCCTAAAGGCTGTTCACCTTTATAATTGGCAACATCTGGCTTCGCGCCTTGTTGGAGTAATGCCTGAACTTCTTTTACACCGCCTCTTTTACAAGCCACAACAAGTCGATATTGCAACTGCAATTGCTCAGGGCTGACCTTCGGTTTTGGTGATTTTTTCCGAGGAAGATGAGCGGATAAAACTGATTCTTTCAATTCCGAGTTGCTGGTTGTCATTAAGGGTTTTAAGGAATTTATTGCTGGCACAGCGGTTTCTGCAAAAGTTGTCGCACATTCTTTTTTATCATTTTTCTTTTTTTCATTTTCATACACATTTTTCGATTCTTGCTTGATTTCATCATATTTTTTTTCTTTTTCAGCAGGAATTACTATTATTTTATCTTTGGACTCAGGTTGCTCGGTTTTTAGCGCAAGCGTACTAGACGATTGAGCTTCTTGTTCTACCATTAATAGATATTCGAGTTTTTCTATGATTTCATGCATTTTTAGACGTTTTTTGGGTTCAGTCTGAAAAGACAACAGTAATGGTTTTATTTCTTTTGGACAATTATCTGAAATTTTTGGATGATCTATACTGAATGCATCGTCTCCAAAAATTAAGTTTCGTTTGGGAATCTTGCCGGTGACCAATTCTAACAATACTATACCTAAACTATAAATATCTGCTTCTTTTGTCCATGTACTGCCTTTTTCAAATAATTCAGGCGCCATCCAGGGGAATGTTCCCTTTGGTATGCCACCAGTTTTGAGTATAGTTTGAATAAAATTCGATCCTGTCTCTTTGGCTAAACCAAAATCCGTTAATCTAGCACGGTAATTATTGAGAAGGATATTAAGACTTTTTAAATCTCGATGTATAATCTCATTATCATGGAGATCACGTAATCCATAACCAATATCGCATGCAATTTGGTAACGGATTGTGAATGGTAACTGGCAGTCTGATTGCAGCAAGTCATGTAAAGAACCTTGGGGCATAAGTTCCATGGCAATAGCATAGTAGGGTGCTAAACAAATTGCTTTTAACGACATTAGATAGGAAGATTTTGAGCCCTTAAGCATAATTTTTGCTTCTTTTAAAATTTCTGCCTTCTCTTCCTCAGTAGAGAAGGCGTTAAATTTTTTTATAGCAACCTGACTCCCTTTCCAGAAACCAGAATACACTAAGGCAGTCGAGCCTTTTTGGCTTAACAGTTTTTCTAGCTTTAGTTCTTCGGAGGAGATGGTGAAAGCGCCAAGTTCGTCAAGCATGTCCGATTGAGTTTCGTTAAGCATATTTTTCCTTCTGTATTTAAATTTTTTCCCAAATAAACTTATCAGCTTCGCTCGAATACGCACTATAATTCTACTTGCATAGTAGTTACCACATCTTGTACTTGCAAGCTGATTTTGCTTCCTGGATTTTTTCCTAGCTGCTTTAAATTTTATCGAATTAGTGCCTCAATGTCGAATACAAGTCTCTTCCAATACAAGATGAGTCTGAACAGTTGTGATCATTCATGCTGGGAGCATGAAAACCTATATGAACGATACCCAATTCTCAGCTGCATTACTCACTTTTCTCTCACTGCACCACACACGCCTTTTTTGTGGCCTAGGGTTAAATTAACCACATGACTTTGTGCACTGCCATAAACCAATGTGCGCACCCGTCGGGTCTTGGAGAATAGCAAAGCGGCCAAAATCTTCCACTGCTGTACCTGGGACAATGATTTTTGCACCCAATTTTTGGGCTTTAGTCACCGAAATATCGACATTATCTACGTAAACATACGTTAACCAATGTGCTGGTATTTTACCAGCTTCATCAGATGTCATCTGCATTAATCCGCCGCTTGGTTTTTCCCCGGACTTGATCATCTCATAGATGGCCTTATCTACTTTCTTACTCTGAAACTCCCAACCAAATAGCGATCGGTAGAATTCCTTCGCTTTATGGGCATCTGGTGTCATCAATTCATTCCAGCAAAATTCCCCCTGCTTGGGTATGTTTTTTTCCATAACGATCTCCTTAAAATTGAAGATGGTACTTTTAAATGGATACTTTGTCGATATATACACAGTATAAGAATAGACTAGAAGAATAGACTACTAATTGACAAGCTCATTAAAATCCAATACCATGCAAAAAAAATTAAATTAATTTTTTTATTCATTTTTTGTTTTAAACTTGTACTAAATATTACTAAAGCATTACAAAAAGATTTGGCCGACAATATGAATATTAATGATATTTCAGGACTTGGTAAGGCAGTTCAAGCATTACCGAAATTACTCGACTCGATAAAAGGTTTTTTTGTGTTGGGCAGTGCGTTCAGCAGAGCAAATCGTTTTATAGATAAAATTATCGATAATCATTTAGATGTAGAATCAATGACTTTTAAAACTCCTAGCCTAGAAGTAAAAATAGATGGAGTAAAGTCTTCCAAAGAAAATTCGTATCTTACACGAACATTAAAAACAAAAGGAGATCAATTTATTAGATAGCAATCTAATACTGATGAAGTAGTTTTTCATGCTATTAATGAAATTAGCAATCATACTGAAATATCTGATCAAAATGTAGATGAAGATTGGCTAGCCAATTTTTTCGAGCATGCAAAATTTGCCAATAGCGAATATATGCAAAAACTTTGGGGTAAGATACTTGCTGAAGAAGTTGCACATCCTGATTCTTACTCTATAAGAGCATTAAATACGTTAAGGATATTAAAAAAATCAGAAGCTGAAAAATTTTCTAATTTATGTAGTTTACTCTTAAGAAATATTCCTAACACTTTTCAAATAGTGCTTATCGATTTGCAGTATTTGTTAAATAAATTTAACATTGACAGCTCCGATATAATATATTTGGAAGAAATAGGATTAATTCAAAATTCTTTTCTTTCGTATCCGCAGGGTATTTTTTTACAAAATAGTGTTAATAAATCTATATTTATTTATGGAGACAAGGTTTTCTTGTATGAATCTGAAAATTTACATACCATTTTTATGGAAGTCTCTTATTTAACCCTCACGCACTTAGGTAGAGAACTACTTAAGTTAGTCACCCCCATTTATCATGACGATTACATTCCTATAATGAAAAAATGTCTCGTTGACAATTTATCCAAAAAAATAAAATTATTAAGTTGAGCATCGCTGACGTCAAAACTGCGATCTCTACACATAAAGGGAAAGAATGGGTTGATCCAAAAAGTTTTACATCTCTAATTCTTTGAATCTCAAAAACGATTCAGAATATATTTTTATTAATTATTACATCGATAGATCTTAAATCTCGATATAAACTTCACTTTTAGAGCTCAATGACTTCTCCACTTTAGCAGTTTCCTTTATTGGTGGCGGATTTTTGTTTATACTCGTTGATCTACCCTTGCCTATATTCGCTCCAATTTCATGGTTAGTCTTGTCTTGATATTCTACATATGGGATGGCTTGTTGCAAGCCTGTCTTTACTGCCAAAAGATCTTCCCGAACCAAAACGTTATTGAAATCCCACCCCTCTTGTTTTGGTTGAGCAATCATAACTAATTTACCTTGTTCTTGTAATTTTTCAACCGCTAAATGAATAAGCTGATCCGTTTGATGATTCTTTCCATCATTATCCAAACATAAAACAACTTGTTGATTGGTATTAGTAGGGTCGATATTTTTAAAATTGGATTTGCCCAAATGGGCACGCGAAATTCGGAACCAAAAGACATTAGGCGAAATTTGGAAAATATTTCGAGCGAAGCTAAGAGGCCATGTCCAATATTACGGCGTGAGCTTCAACAGTAAGAGCGTAGGAATATTTCTAAAAGCAGCCGAACGAATCATGTTTAAATGGCTAAATCGGCGCAGTCAACGCAAATCCTTTGATTGGGATAAATTTAAGCGGTATACGGCAAGAAATCCTTTACCTCAAGTGAAGGTACATTGTCGACTATTTTGAAAGTACAAACACGGGAAAGATATGATCTTGAGCCCATTGCGTTAATAGCGCACGATGCGGTTCTAAATGGGGGGAGACGTAAGTGATTGCGTCTCTCTACCAGCTAAATAAAATTAAATCCAAAAAATATTTCATCTAACGAACCCAATGCCACATTGGCCTCAATCATCTTTAGCAATTTGTTAGAAAAAATAAAAAAATATGAAAACACTGAAGTTAAAACCCAAGGTTTTAAAACTGACATTATTTCTAATTTAAAAAATTATCAAAGAAAATAGCGATGGCGAATATAAAATCCACTTTTTTAATTTGGTCAATTTTAACCATGACTCTAGTTAAAAATAGAAATACCAAAAGAACGAAGGATGGAAAAATCAGAGTCTTCCCAGGATTGATACTCAATCGGCTAGCGCGATTAATGTTGCTAAGTATTAATTCCAATAGGAGAGAACAATGACCAGAGAAAACCATAGTACGCTGAGGATTCTTCGACGCAAACAAGTTGAAAGTCGTACTGGGCTTTCACGCTCTACTATCTATGCTCGCATTGCAGAAGGATCATTTCCTCGCCCCATTAATTTGGGCGGCGGCAGGGCCGTTGGCTGGATAGAAGCTGAAATCGACGCCTGGCTACAGGAAAGAGTTGAGCACAGTCGAAAATTGGTTTAGTGGGATGGTGCTAATACGAACCCAGTAGATTACTTCAATGAAAAGGCTAATTGATCCAAATAATCCGCCCAATGCTGCATCATTTTTTTTCGTTCCGGTAAATATTCTGCATAATTATAAGCAGCGCGAATATGATTACGTTCGGAATGGGAAAGTTGACGTTCGATAGCATCACGGTTCCAGCCTTGCTCGTTTAACAAGGTAGACGCCATACTTCTGAATCCGTGGCCAGTCATTTCATCCTTAGTGTAACCTAAGCGTCTTAATCCAGCTAATACAGCATTATCAGACATAGGTCGGCTGGAGGAGCGCAAGCTGGGAAAAACATATTTGCCGTCTCCGGTGAGCATCTGTATTTCACGCAAAACAGCGACGGCTTGCGTAGATAGCGGTACAATGTGTACAGCACGCATTTTCATTTTTTCAGGAGGAATTCGCCATTCAGCAGTGTCGAAATTAAATTCAGACCATTCTGCTTTACGCAATTCGCCTGCACGCACAAAAGTTAAGGGTGCCAATTGTAATGCACAGCGTGTTACCAAATGTCCATTGTAACCTTTGATTGCGCGCAGTAAACCACCAACCGCTTTCGGGTCGGTAATGGATGCAAAATGACGTTTTTTTACTGGTGGTATTGCGCCACGCAAGTCCGCCGAAATATCTCGGTCGCCCCGCCAGTAGCGATGGCATAGCGGAAAATCTGCCCGCAAGTCTGGTGAAGTCGGTGGGTAGTTTCTAAAAAACCACGCTTTTCAACACGGCGCAAAACAATCAGTAATTCGGGGGCAGTAATTTCAACAATAGGACGATGCCCAATTCCTGGAAATATGTCCTTTTCCAACCGGTGTAGAATCCTTGCTCCATGTTCAGCAGTCCATTTCGAACAGAACTTGATATGCCACTCACGTGCAACCGCCTCAAAGCTGTTTTCAGGCCCAAGTTTTCTTGCTCGCTTTTTTAATTGCTTCGCCATACCAGGATCAACATTGTCAGCCAAGAGTTGACGGGCTTCATCTCGTTTAGACCTAGCGTCAGCTAAAGTAACGTCAGGATACATACCTATAGACAGTGATTTTTCTTTTTCCACAAACCGATATTTAAACCGCCACAATTTAGAACCATTAGGGTTAACAAGCAAAAATAGACCTTTCTCGTCCGCCAATTTAAACGGTTTTTCTCGAGTTTTTACTTTCCGAATCTGTGTGTCAGTCAGCGCCATGGGGGTATCCTATTTTAAGGCCAAAAACACCCCCAATAATACCCTATTTTTTACAGGATCTTAGGAGTACGTAATAGACATTATCGGAACCAGTTTATACAAAAAAAATAATAATTACAAGCACTTCAGGATCATTTTGGAACGTATTGGAAGCTAAAAAAACGGAGAGGCAGGGATTCGAACCCTGGGAGGGGAATACCCTCAACGGTTTTCAAGACCGCCGCATTAGACCGCTCTGCCACCTCTCCAAGCAAGCAGAATACTACCAAATAATGTACATGGTTTGCAAAATATGTTAAAATCTCCCCAGTCTCATAAAAAGAGGTAATGCTATGCGATCCCAAAATTTAAGTTTAGCTCGTGACGCTAAATCCACTATTGAAATCAATCGCGTGCTTCGCAACACGTATTTCTTGTTAAGCTTAACTTTGTTGTTCAGCGCGGGCACAGCCACATTCGCCCTATTAACTAACGCTGCATCCATCGGCCCATTGGGTTTAATTGCTGGGATGTTCGGTCTTTATTTTCTCACCGTTTGGCTAAGAAACAGCGCCTGGGGCATATTAGCGATCTTCGCTTACACTGGATTTTTAGGGTACACATTAGGCCCTGTATTGAATTTTTATATTCATCACTTTACCAATGGGCCTCAAATCATCGGTACTGCTTTGGGATCTACCGGCCTCGTTTTCTTGGGTTTGTCGGCTTATGTATTAACAACTCGTAAAGATTTTAGCTATTTAGGCGGGTTTATTACTGCAGCCGTTATTGTGGCTTTTATCGCCAGCTTGGGCGCATTATTCTTTAATATACCGCTTTTACAACTTATCATTTCAGGCGCCTTTGCAGTAATTTCTTCCGCTTTTATTCTTTACACGACCAGTCAAATCATTCACGATGGCGAACGCAATTATATTATGGCTACTATCAGCTTATACATTGCTATATTTAACCTATTTGTTAGCTTACTGCGAATATTTGGCGCGTTTAGCGGAAACGGCGGTAGCCGAAACTAATTAGCCCTCCTCTTTTTTCCCTTTCTCACAAAAGATCAATCTTTTCCTGATTGGTCCCGTAACTATTCACCTTGTAGAGGGGAACGGCAACGATTGGCTGCTATTCAACGAAAAATCAAATAACACAAATTCAAGCAGCTCGCCATCCTGGCTAAAGCACAGTGCTCTCGAATTACTGCCCCGCCATCCATGGACGGGGCGCTTGCTGCATGCGGCTCGCCATACTGGCGTGTATGCTCCGCTTGCTCAGCCAATTTTTCGTTGAATATCAGCCAAAATTGAACGTTCTGCGTTTGTCTTCTGGTTAAAATTTACTAAATAGTTACGGCTGGTCTTTTTTTATTTCTATTTATAAATCAAGCACATAGTGATAATAACGTACATTTAGTACTCTAATTGTCCTAATTATGCCCATTATTAAGCCTCTCTTAATGTACATTCCGTATAATTGATCACTGTAAAAGTGAAAGGAGGAATTAATTATGAGTAAAAAAATAGAAATACATAAACAGAGAAAAGTTAATAGAATTTATCATCGATGCCTCACTTCAGTCCTCATCGCTTGTTGTTTAGGTGCTCCTTGGTTAATGCACAGTCATTTCAAAATAGGTAACCACAGAAAGTCACATAATGAGAAAACCAAGTTTGCTAAATCTAATGAGCAGCCTATAACCCTGGCTGAACAAAATGTAGAAGCTAAACCGGTTCAAAATCCCCTTATTTTAGCTAAAAAATTAGAACCGTTGTTAAATATGGCAACAACTTATGAACCCGTTCAATCAACGATCCCATCCGTTAATTTGGTAGGCAAAATAATCGACGCGATTAAAGAAAGTAAAAATCTTCCTATTGTTAAGGATGTGATCAATACGGCAGTTCATGCTAAAAACCTAGACTTTTTTATTCCTAATACAAAAATTGACAGTAAATTTTTAGAAAAAATGGAAGGCGTCAAATTAAAGGGTTATGTACCCGCCGTTAAAAAAAGTAAAAGTGGCGTCACTATTGGTACAGGTTTTGATTTAGGGCAAATGGGGAAAAATGAATTTAATAGCCTGCCCTTCGACAGCAGCTTGAAATCAAAATTAGCCCCCTATGTGGGCCTTAAGGAAAGAAATGCTCTCGCCTTCCTAAAAAAGCATCCGCTTTCTATTACCTCAAAAGAATTGGAAGAAGTAGATGCGGCTGCAGCTAAAAAGATATTAAAACCCTTGGAAGAGGAATATCAAAAATACAGCGGGAAATCATTCACCAGTTTACCGTCGGAAGCACAAACAGCCATTTTTTCATATGCATACCAGTATGGACCCGGCTTTTATAAAAAAGCGAGTAAGTTATGGCATTATTTTGTCGCTGAGAATTGGCGCCAGGCCAGCACTGTATTAAAAAGCTCGAAAAAATATAAATCCCGTCGGAATCAAGAAGCCCACTTATTGGACCACATGCACAAAAACGCATAAGTAATTGATTTTGCGCCCGTCATTTATGTATTTTTTATACTAAATAAAATGGTCATTTAATGTTCAAGTCCTATAATTAAAAACAGGGCAAATAATGACCAAATTATCTAACATTATGAAAAATAAGAAAAAACATATTATTCATTTATTGGCGGTAGGAGCGATGGCGATGAGCTGGGTGGCTATAGGCAACGTCCACAATCACTTGCACCCGCCACCGGTGAAACTGGCCAAAAAAAATAATAAAAGAAGCCGTTCTTCTAAAGAAAAACGTCCAGTTGAAGCAGCTCAAGGACAATCCATTACTTTAGCAGAAAAGACAACCCCTGAAATTAAAATTGCTCCCCAGGCCCAAGCAGCACCTGCGCAGAAATCGCAGCCGAAAGCTCCCGCAGCCCCTGTAGGAACGCAAGCTCCAGCCAATCCAAAAAATATGAGCATGGAAAAGACCAAAATTGACACCAGTTTTATTCGCCTGGTAGAAGGTTCAATGTCCCATGGGTATGTTCCTCTTGCCAAAACCACCAAGAGCGGGGTAACCGTTGGAGATGGAGTCGATTTAGGACAAATGAACAAAAATGAGCTGCAAAAATTACCCGTCCAAAAGTCGTTAAAAGACAAGCTCTTTGCCTATATAGGCCTTAAAAAACAAAAAGCGGTAGCCTTCTTAAGGGTACATCCCTTAAGCTTAAACGCAGATGAATTAACTCAACTGGATAAAGTAGTAGGAAACAAAATCTTACAGCCCCTGGCAGCCGAATATCATCAATTGACCGGAAAAATGTTTACTCAATTGCCCCCCCAGGCCCAGACCGTGCTTTTCTCAATTGCCTATCAATACGGACCCGGATTCACAAAAAAGCAAGAATTTAAACAGTTTTGGAATTATTTTACGGCTGGTAATTGGGCTAAGGCCAGTCAAAGCTTGAAAAGCCAAAAACAATACAGTTCTCGTCGCCATCAAGAAGCCAAGCTCTTAGATCAAATTGCGTAACTATCTCACCTTGTAGATAGAAACGTTCAATTTTGCCTGGTTAAACTTACTGAATGGTTATAAAATATCTAGATTTAATGCTTACTTAAGGATTTGTCTTTATAATAATGCTTATTATAAATAAACTTTAATATAATACAGCATGAAAAATACATTAAATAACAAAAACTTAAATTGTCCATTTTGGACATATTATTTGGTTTTCTTTGCTTTTTTCATCCCACTTTTTTGGGTTTATAATGTTCACGCCGCTGGCGTTACAGTAGAGCAAACTAAAATTATAGAAAGCTTTATCCATTTTGAGGAAGGAAAATCTTTAAAAGGTTATGTACCCCGAATTAAAGGCAGCAGTAGTGGTGTTACCATTGGCTACGGCGTAGACCTTGGACAAATGCATTTAAAAGAATTCCATCAATTGGCTATTAGCGAACCGCTAAAACGCAAACTCACACCCTATATTGGCCTAAAACAAGAAATGGCTATTGCGTATTTATATAAGCATCCTTTGGAAATCTCCCATGCCGAAATGCTGGAGTTAAGTTGGGTGGCAAAAAATAAAATATTACAACCACTCGTGCAAAGTTATGATAAGCACAGTAAAACTCGCTTTCTCGCCTTGCCTCCTGAAGCGCAAACGGTTATTTTTTCTTTCGCTTATCAACATGGCCCAAATTTTAAGAAAAAATACCAACACTATTTACTGTGGCACTACTTCACTTCGCAAAATTGGTCAGAAGCGAGCTTACTATTGAAAAGCCACACCGTTTATACCAATCGCCGTTATCGCGAAGCCGCGCTCTTAGATAGATTGACTTCCTATAAAAACTAATAATTATTTTCAATTATCCTAAATTAATCAGTTGCCACCGTAGCGAGAAGACCTAGTGCGCTGAAGATTGAGGATTTTTTGGGAATTTTTTCCTGAAGCCGTACTAATCCGTACGGTGAAGGAAAAAATTCCCAAAAAACCCTCAAGATTCAGTGCAATAGGTTTTCGCAGTAGGTGGCAACTGATTAATTTAGGATTATGTGTCTTTGATGTTTTTTTGCCAGCAAAGTATACATCGTTGGGACAACAAATAAGGTAAACAAAGTGCCGATCATCATTCCAAACGCAATCACCAAACCAATATCAAAACGGCTAACCGCCCCCGCTCCGGTGGCAATCAGTAACGGCACCACACCCATTACCATAGCTGCAGTCGTCATCAAAATCGGACGCAAACGAATGGACGCCGCCTTGGTAATCGCCTCATGGACAGAAAGTCCTTCCTCACGTTGCAGCTGATTAGCAAATTCAACCATCAAAATACCGTGTTTACTGATCAATCCAATTAAAGTAATTAAACCAATTTGCGTGTAAACATTAATCGAAGCAAAACCCATACAAATAGGAATGAGCGCGCCGCAAATAGATAACGGAACAGTAATTAATATAATGAGGGGATCTTTAAAACTTTCAAATTGTGCCGCCAACACGAGATAGATCACAATTAATGAAAAGAGAAATGTATAAACCAGTGCACTACCTTCCTGTAAATATTGTCTGGATTGACCGGCATAATCGTAACTCACGTCTTTCGGTAAAGTTTTGGCAGCTTGTTTTTGCAAAAAATTCAAACCTTCGGAAATAGTATGTCCAGGCATCAACATACCGCTTAAGGTGGCAGCATTTAATTGTTGAAAACCAGATAATGAATTAGGTTGTGTTCTTTGGGTCACGGTCACCAAGGTAGACAAAGGGATCAATTTACCCGTTGCCGTAGGAATATAAATTTGTTTAATGGCCTCTGGTGTTAACCTGAATTGTTGACCTAATTCAGGAATCACTTCATAGCTACGCCCTTCCATACTAAAACGATTGATGTAATTGCCACCTAACGCACTTGCCAAAGTATTACCAATGCTGGCCATACTAATACCCATTTGTGCGGCTTTATCGCGATTGATCTCAATGTGAATTTGCGGTTTATCAAAACTGAGAGAACTGTTGATCATTAAAAATAATCCACTATCGCGCGCGGCCTTTTCCATTTCTACGGCTAAAGGATACAATGTTTCAAATGGTTCGATCGTGGTTAACACAAATTGAATTTGCAACGGGCTTCCACCCACTGGTAATGACGGCAGCGGATAGACGATAGAACGGATACCGGCAATGCCTCGCAGCTTTTGCTGCAATTCGGTGTTCACTTGACGTTGTGATGCACTGCGATCATCCCAAGGTTTTAAAATAACCCCAGAAATTGCACTACTCACCGTGCCCGCGCCGTTAATCGTAAAATAATCACTAACCGCAGGAAAAGTTTGATACGCTTTATTGATTTCATTGGTATATTTTTCCAAATAATTCAAGCTAGCGTATTGCGGCGCTTGGCCCATCACGAATAAGACGCCTTGATCTTCTTCCGGTGCTAATTCTTGCTGTGAAGTTCCATATAGAAAAATACAGCTCACCAAGATGATGCCGGCAAACACCAAAGTCACCGGCCGGAATTTAGAACTTGTCTTAATTTGCCCTGATAATAATTTTTTAATTTCTCAAAAGTTTGGTCGATATAATGCACCAATTTGTTTTTGCCAATATCAATAGTCAAAAACTTTGAACACATCATCGGCGATAAGGTTAATGCGATGATGCCTGATAAAACTACGGAACTTGCCAAAGTAAAGGCAAATTCTTTAAATAAAGCGCCGGTAATGCCGCCCATTAATCCGATGGGGGCATAAACGGCTGCCAAAGTAATCGTCATCGAAATAACCGGCATCGCAATTTCTCTTGCACCGTTAATGGCTGCTTGAAAAGGGGCCACGCCTTCTTCGATATGCCGATAAATATTTTCTACCACGACAATCGCATCATCCACCACCATACCGATGGCTAAAACCAACGCCAATAAAGTCAATACATTGATGGAATAACCCAAGATCAGCATTAATCCACAAACACCGATTAAAGACACCGGAATGGTGACAATAGGAATGAGCACGGTGCGTATCGATCCCAAAAATAAAAATATCACGATGATGACAATAATGGATGCTTCAATAATCGTGAGCATAACGTCTTTGAGGGATGCTTTAATATAAATAGTGCCGTCATAAACCACTTTGCCTTGTAAAGAAGGCGGATAAGTTTTTGCCAAGTCCGGCAAAATTTTTCTAACGTCGTCGATAACCGTTAAAGGATTGGCTAAAGGGGTTGGCGTAATACCGATAAATATGGCGGACTTTCCATTAAAAATAACCGAAGAATCGTAATCGGCATATCCTAAATTCACTGTGGCAACGTCTTGCAACCTCACTAAATTTGAGCGATCGTTTTTAATCACTAAATTTTTAAAACCTTTTAAATTTTCGATACCGGTTTCTGCGTCAATCGGCATGACCACGTATTCGCCACTGGTTTTTCCCGCTGCGGATTGAAAATTGTTATCTCTTAACGCTTGCACGACGGCGGGGGTGGAAACACCCATCGCGGCCATCCGTTTCGGATCAAGCCAAATACGCATAGCAAAAATTTTTGCTCCCAAAATTTGCGCTTGCGAAACACCGGAAACCGTTTCTAACTTCGGTTGTACCGCCCGGCTGATATAGTCGGTAATTTGTTCAGGCGTCATTTTGTCCGAACTGTAGCTGATATACATCAATGCAGTGGTTTGGCCAGTATCTTTACGAATAACCGGTTCTTGAGCATCTTTGGGTAAATCTCCTTTGACTTGCTCTACTTTACTCATCACATCGGTAAATGCAGCGTCAGAATTAAAATTCAATTTGATATAAGCGGTAATCGTGCTGACATTGTCCACACTTTCTGAGGTCATATAATCAACGCCGTCTGCGCTGGCAATGGCTTTTTCCAGGGGATTGGTAATAAATCCTTTAATCAACTGGGCTGAAGCGCCAGGATAAGCGGTGATTACGGTAATAACGGTATTTTCCATTTTCGGAAACTGCCGCACCTGTAAATCGGCGATGGACCGCAGTCCAAAAATAAAGATCAGCAAACTGACCACCAAAGCCAATACCGGGCGAATGATAAAAATATCTGTAAATTTCGACATTCGCTTTTTATCCCACAGGTACAGCGTTATTGATATTGACGCGCATGCCCGGTTGCAGCTTTAATTGCCCTGAGGACACCACTTCTTCTCCCGGTTGCACCCCGGAGGTAATGGCGACTACGTTATCTCTACGCTCACCCACCGTAACAAAACGTTGATTCGCGATGTAGATCGGATTGCCTTGCGCATCCTTGCCTTTATTTTCAATCACATACACAGAATCGCCATGTAAACTATAAGTCACCGCAGTTTGCGGGACGGCAACCACATTGACGGGTTGCGATAACAACACTTTAACATCCGCAAAAAGGCCGGGATACAGTTGATTGTTATTGTTCGGAATCGTGGCTCTTATACTAATCATATGCGTGGCGACATCCGCTTTGGAATTGATGGCGGTAATTTGTCCGGCAAAAGCTTGATTGGGAAAAGCATCTACACTTAAATTTACTTTTTGTCCAACAGACACTTGATTCAGTTGTTGTTCTGGTAAAGAAAAATCAACAAACAATGGGTCCATTTGCTGTAAGCTCACCAAAGGCTGGCCAGGAGAAACATATTGACCCAAATTGACTTCACTGATACCTAGGCGCCCGGCAAAAGGGGCTTTAATTAATTTTTTTTCTATATTGATTTTTGCTGTGGCAACTGACGATTCAGATTGCAACATTTGCGTACGTGACCGATCTAATTCATCTTGCGAAATGACTTTTTTGGCCGCCAATTCCTGTTTACGTTTATAGTCCTGGCTATTAAGATTATATTGCGCTTGCTGCATTTTTAAACTTTCGCGATCTAAAGAATCGTCTAGCTGTACTAGGTTATCGCCCGTGGCGACTTGTTGCCCGGAATGAAAAAATATATTGACGACCTGACCAGGTACTTGTGAATTCACTTCCACACCGTTAACCGCACTTAATGTCCCAACAGTATCAATGGCCGGTATCCAAGATTGCTTTTCGGCTTTAGCTGTGGAAATCGTCACGACCTGAGTTAACATTTGATGGATATATTTTTTAATCATGAATTGCCGGAAAAAATGGAATCCAAAAACCAGCCCAAACAAAATAAACAAGATAATGACAACAGTTACAATTCGTCTCGTCATAAAGTTCTCTCAGAATGACATAAAAGCAAAGTACACAATCATATCAGATTCAGTTATAATTTGCACACATTGATCGAAATTGAACGAGCATATGGGGAACGTCCACTTTTGCCTGATATCAGGCAAAAGTGGACGTTCCCATCTACAAGATAAGTAACTAAAGCCCCGGTGGCACAGATGGATAGCGCAGTCCCCTCCTAAGGGACAGGTCAGAGGTTCAAATCCTCTCCGGGGCAGGCATACTCTGGACGTTCGCTTACAGTCACGTTAAAGTGAGACACGAATCGATTAGATCGGACGAGCAAATTATCCTGAAATCGCTGGTTGTATCGCTGATCCGTTGCCGCTGGTCGGACTACGGTTTAAGCAGTGCCGGGACGCTTAAACCCATCCATGGGGCGCTTCATCTTTTTACATCCCTGTAAAAAGATGACCCGGCACTGCTTAAACCTCCGTCCTCTGCGTCATCGGATCAGCGATGCAACCTAATGAAAGTTCAATGCCGATCGTTACTTTTTTTTGTTGAATTAAATTTTTAAAAAAATAAAAAATTAACAAAAAAAATAATAACGAGAAGCACAAAACTTTCATCAGGTTGTTGAGCGAGCCCGTTGCGGCCAGGCGGCAACGGGCTCGCTCAACAACCAGCGGACTTTTGTAATTTGCTAGTTTCAAAATAGGCATTTCTACTTAAGTATTGACGGAATTTTAGAGGTAATTATGAGTAATCATTTGACGCGGATTGAGAGTGATAGTATTGGGACGATCGTGGTCCCGGCGGACCAGTATGGGGGGGCGCAGACGATGCGGTCTTTGCAGAATTTTGCGATTGGGCGGGAAAAAATGCCGCCGGAATTGATCCGGGCGTTGGGTATTCTCAAAAAAGCAGCTGCCATAACAAATGAAGAATTAGGAAAGTTATCCAAAGAAAAAGCAGAGCTTATCATCAAAGCAGCTGACGAAGTGATTAATGGAGAATTATACGATCATTTTCCGCTGAAAATCTGGCAAACCGGCAGCGGCACGCAAACCAATATGAATATAAATGAAGTGATTTCTAACCGGGCAATTGAGCTTGCCGGTGGTGTCATGGGCAGCAAATCACCTATCCATCCGAATGACGATGTCAATATGTCGCAATCTTCCAATGATGTTTTTCCAACAGCCATGAATATTGCCGCTACTGAAATGATTGTGAATCAATTGATTCCTTCCGTCACACATCTACGCAATGCACTCAGGGAAAAACAATCGGAGTTTGCGGATATCATCAAAATTGGCCGCACACATCTACAAGATGCGGTGCCTTTGACTTTGGGACAGGAGTTTTCCGGCTATGTGAGTCAATTGAATACTTGTCTTTCCGCTTTAAACGATGTTTTACCATATTTATATCGATTAGCACTGGGTGGTACTGCGGTGGGTACAGGACTTAATACGCATCCTGAATTTGCGACCCGCGTTGCAGCGCATATTGCTAGGTTGACAGAAATTCCTTTTGTCTCTGCGCCCAATAAATTTGCTGCATTAGCCGCGCATGATGAATTGGTGTTGACCAGCGGTGTTTTAAAAACCTTAGCTTGTGCGCTGATGAAAATTGCTAATGATATTCGTTGGCTGGGGTGCGGCCCGCGCTGTGGATTGGGTGAACTGATATTACCGGCTAATGAACCTGGCTCTTCTATCATGCCGGGCAAAGTAAATCCCACTCAATCAGAAGCTTTAACGATGGTCTGCGTACAGGTGATAGGCAATGATCAAACCATTACCATCGCCGGTTCAAACGGCAATTTTGAACTCAATGTTTTTAAACCGGTCATCATTTATAATTTGCTGCAATCAGTATATCTTCTGAGTGATGGCTGCCGTTCGTTTGCCGATCATTGTGCTGTGGGCTTAAAAGCCAATCGTGAAAGGATCCAATATTTTGTCAACCATTCTTTGATGCTAGTCACTGCATTAAATCCAATTATTGGATACGACAAAGCAGCCGCTATCGCCAAACACGCCTATATTGAAAACATCAGCCTGCGTGAAGCCGCCATAAAACTAGGTTATTTAACCGGCGAAGAATTTGATAAAGCTGTAAACCCTGAATTGATGGTTTAACCTAAATTCCGCAGTTGCCTCCTACTGCGGAATTTAGGTTTAATTCTCAGCGCCAAAAAATGGCGCTGATTGAATGATTACTGATATTATTTGTGAATAATACTAAAGATATTTAACACTACCTATTTTCAGCACGCTCTTTTTCGATAAATTCAATCCAGTCTTTGGTTTCTTTGGATTTTGGATCGAGTTTTAAAGCTCGGCGGAAGTAAGTAAGCGCTTCCGGTAATTCGCCATTGTTGTATAAACATAAAGCTATGTTGTAAGCCAAACCAAATTGCTCGCCAAAATGTTTTTCGGATAACTTATAGTAGATGGCTGCATTGCCGTAGCGGCGTAATGTATGGAACAAAATGCCGATGTCGAACATGACGTCATAGCTTTTGGGCAGATAGTAAAAATTTTCCGCCAAATTGGGCATGTGACTGGTTAAGTACTCAACCGTGACGCTTTCAGCACTGGTGATTTGCTCAACAATTTGTTTGCTGAGTTTTTGATAAATATGTGGATCCCAATCCGTAAACGCTAAGTGTGCGGCCAAGGTATTGAGAATGCAGTGCTGGAAGTTTTCACTGATATTGCGGTGTAAAATAAAATAATCAGCGGGGCTTAACCTTTCGATATGTTCAAACAACGCAAAAGACAATTCGGTGTATTTATTTAAATCTAAACCTAAACAAAATGCCTCTGTCTTGATGCCAGTCCTTAAAGTTTGTAAATAAGCGGTTCCACCAATATGCTCGAAATATTTCGCAATCGCATGAAAGTTCACCATCATGGAAAAACTGCCGTGGAACGCGAGATGCGGATGATCTAAATGATCTAACTCTTCTACGTGACTGTAACCTTTATCGGTAGACAGCAATAATATTTTGTCATTACACAATTTTCGCAAATTGCGAATGGTGCGTAATCCAGCAATGGGAATCAAAATATGACTGTCGGTTAATAAATTGTTGTATTGTTTGACGACCGCATTGAAATCATCGTCATCATAATAATGTTCAGGTATCTCCACGGCTTTGTGACCGATCACTACTTTTTCCCAATCAATCGGCTTTCCGCCTTTCATGTTGTCGTATTGCGTGGTTAGGCTCACCAGAGAAGCTTTTACTTGGCCATTGGATACTGTGAACGCATCATGCGAAACGGTGTCGAAAATATAATTGGCGAAAATGGTTAATGGGTTTTTGATACTACCTTCAGATAAGGTGACGCCAGAACGGCGTAAATGAATTTCTTTATCTTCTTCCATATTAAAAATACCAAAATCCAACATGCCGCTTTCCAAAAATGGTTGTAAAGCAGGATGGGAGTCCCAATATTTCAAGTTGCTTTCGGTAAAGTCAGTCATGATATAACGGAATTTAATGTCTTCTAGCTGAAATTGCCGAGCCAGCTTAACAATTTTTTTCATGACGTAATAACTTAAACGTCCTGAACCAGTGCCCAATTCCATGATATAAAATGGGTGGTTAATGGCGTCCGGATTGTGTTTTACCCAATCTTTTGCCAAACGCACCACAATGTCGGCATAGCAGTTTGCGAGAAATGGATTGCTGGTGACGTAAAAAGGCACTTGATTCACCCAAGCGTCAATCCCTTCACTGTGAAAATATTCTCTCTGCAATTCCCATAAACAAGATTCAGAAAATTTTTTATCTTGCTCTATTATTACACTACTCGTACTGCGCACAAAACCCCCTATGTTTTCTATAACCTTAATTTTAATTTTCTTCAATGGATGGTATACCTACATGAGTATCCACATCCGCCATATAATCAATTCCTGATAAACCAAAACCAAATAATCGGAAAAAATCCTCACGGTAACCTTTAATATCAGTCAGCATGTTTAGGTTTTCATTATTTATTTTTTTCCATAGTTCCAAAACTTCTTGTTGAACTTTTGGATCCATTTCCCAATCATCCATTCTAATATAACCCTGTGCATCCAAAATTGGGCCACCGTTCACATATAATTTTTGCTTAAACAAACGCACCATTTGTTCGATACAACCTTCATGCATGCCCTTCCCTTTCATAATCTTATAAAGGATAGAAATGTAAAGCGGAACTACTGGGATAGCAGAACTCGCTTGTGTCACTAACGCTTTATTTACCGAAATCAAAGCGCGACCATTGAGTGGGAACAACATTTCATTAATTTTATGCGCTGAACGATGCAAATTCATTTTAGCATGACCAATAGTGCCTTCTTTATATATAGGATGCGTAATCTCGGGGCCTATATAGCTGTAAGCTATCGTCACAACATTTTTTGCTAAAAGTTTTGCATCCAAAAGTTGCTGGATCCACATTTCCCAATCTTCGCCCCCCATCACCGCCTCGGTTGCGCGTATTTCTTCCGGGGTGGCAGGTTCTATGGTGACTTCTTTTACAACACCACTCATAGGATCCAAAGTTTTGCTTTGGTAAGGCTGTCCAATCGGCTTTAAGACGGAACTAAAAATCTCTCCCGTAACAGGATGGATTCTTTTGGGCGCCGCCAGACTATATATAATGATATCGATAGGGCCAAATTCTTTCAAAACACCAAAAGTTTTTTCTTTAACTGCATTGGAAAAAGCATCCCCATTAATGCTTTTTGCAGCCACGCCCATTTTATTAGCCATCTTTTCGAAAGTGGCAGTATTATACCACCCTGGAGAAGCTGTTCTTTTGTCATCACTAGGCCGCTCATACGAAACACCTAAAGTATTAGTCCCAGATCCAAAGGCTAAAGCAATACGCGAAGCAAGGCCATATCCAGTAGAGGCGCCGATAATTAAAGCGTTTTTAGGCCCACTGAAAGAGCCTTCTGCAGAAACATAGTTTTTTTGCTCAAGTACATTTTCTGAACAGCCCATGGGATGTGCGGCTGTACAAATAAACCCCCGAACTTTAGGTTCAACCAACATGTAAAATCCTTGAGTGAGAAAAAGAAAGTTTGCTAAATATATCAAGTTTTGAGAGAAAATGTAAGAGGATTAGCAGCTTAGACATAAGAACCACCTAGGCGGACAACCTTGAACAAAACGGCAGGAATCCTTCCGTAAATCATCCGCCCAAGCAATCCTTTGCAAAAGCGAAAAGACAACATGCGTGGGCTCTTTTATTCTAGCTTAAAGTGGTAAATCTCTGTGATGCATTAGGCTTCCCACTTCGAGGTGGGCTTGCTCACAACATCAGCAAGCGGATTCCCTATCTTATCACTGTTAGCTCTCGTATATCGACTTTCCGTACAACTGACTATAGTACACACGTTTTTAGAATGCAAATATATTTTTAAACTAATTAGATAACCAATTGTTTTTAAAAATAAATAAATGTTTAAAGAACTACTTTAACTTGATTTACTCCCGCAATCCCCGGCCTGTTTGGATTAGATAATATGTGCAAACAAACAAAATCACATTAAAAAAGACAGTTAAAATAAAAGCCAACGCAATGGATGCGTCAGCAAGCCCCAGGAATCCATAACGAAAGGCATTAATGATATATACAATGGGATTAGCCAAAGAAAGTATTTGCCAAAATTTTGGTAATAAATTCAAAGAATAAAATACACCTCCTAAATAAGTTAATGGAGTTAAGATAAAGGCGGGAACGATGGTGATATCATCAAAATTTTTTGCGTAAATGGCATTTAACAGTCCAGCCAAAGAAAATAAACTGGCTGATAAAATCACTATGCTGATAAGCACGAGAAAATTATAAATATGCAGATGCGTAAAAAACAGGGCAATAATGGCGACAATGACGCCAATCAATAATCCTCTAACCATACCCCCCATCATATATCCCAATAACAACGTGACTGCAGAAGTTGGGGAAACGATAAGCTCTTGGATATGGCGTTGAAATTTTGCCGCAAAAAATCCAGAAACACTGCTACTGTAAGCGCTGGTAATGATTTGCATCATAATCAATCCAGGTGCAATGTATTGCGTATAAGAAAAGCCACCCATTGTGCCTACTTTAGCCCCAATGACTCGGCCAAAAATAATAAAATACAGTATCGTGGTGATGACTGAGGGAAGAAAAGATTGCGGCCAAACGCGTATCGACCGCCGCGCTTCGCGCCTAACAATCGTAGTAAACGAAACCCAATCAAGTGTCATCTTCATTATTTTTTTCACCCATGGTCAATTCCAAAAACAATTCTTCTAATCGATTGGTTTTGTTTCGCATACTAACGACGGTAATATTCATCTTACTAAGACTCTCAAATAGAAGGTTAAGACTTTGTTTTTCATACACCTCCGCTTCGAGCGTATGGTCGTCGACTGGAAAAAGAGTGTAGCCTTCAATCAAAGGTAATTCTTTATAAGATTCTTTTAAGTACAAGATAAATCTTTCTTTATTTAATCTTCTTAAGAAACTTGTCATGGACGTGTGAGCCACAATTTTACCTTGATCAATAATAGCGATATTACGGCAAAGATTTTCCGCCTCTTCCAAATAATGCGTGGTTAAAATAATAGTTACCCCTTGATTATTTAACTCTGTCAGAAAATCCCACATGCTTCTTCGAGTTTCGATATCAATGCCGGCGGTGGGCTCATCCAAAATCAGCATACGTGGATTATGAATGAGGGCGCGCGCAATCATTAATCTTCTTTTCATGCCGCCGGATAGTGAGTTAACGCTAGCAAAACGCTTTCCCCACAAACCCAATTTATTTAAATAATAATCTACCCTTTCCTTGGCCTTACTCACCGAAATGCCGTAATAACCGGCTTGGTAATACAAGGTGTCAATACAATTATCAAAGATATTCATGTTGAACTCTTGTGGCACGACCCCGATCGTGGCTTTCGCTAGAAGAATATCTTTGTCTATATCATAGTCAAATATACTGACTCGGCCGCTGGATTTATTCACTAAGGAAGTTAGGATACCGATTAAAGTTGACTTGCCTGCGCCATTTGGGCCCAGCAAGGCAAAGAAATCCCCGATAGCAACCTGAATATCAATCCCTTGTAAAGCGCTTACACCGTTTCGGTATACTTTGCCTAGAGAATGGATATCGAGCGCATACATAGCTATCTAGGCTTAGCGATACGAACTACAATCGTTCTTTCTTGGTATTTTTGTCCGTGCGCCGCTAACGCTTTCTCAGCTTCTTTGGTGGTGTTAAACGTGACAAAGCCAAATCCTTTAGAACGGCCTGACCCATAGTTTTTGACGATTCTGACCTGGGTGATCGCTCCATATTTGGAAAAAAACTCTTTTAGATTCTGTTCGTTAACCTGATAAGACAGATTACCCACATAAACTTGTTTATTGGTAATATCTCCTTGTTCCATTTGGTCCATTTGGCCCAAAGTTTTTCTAGCAGCAGATCGCGCTTTATTTTTACGGCGCAGAACAAGAATAACGATGATCACCAAAAGTACAATTACAATAATGGCGAGAATGGGAGCATGTGTCATAAACTTTCCTTATTAGAAAAATGATAAAGGCAGATTCTAGTTCATTAATACCAAAAACAAAAGGGGTTTACTTTTGACGGAAACTCCTGGTAGATTAGACGATCAATTTGCCTTTTTAAGGATGAAATAATGGATGAAAATACGGGTGATTTTGATTTCCTAAGTATGCACTGTGTACCTTGCGAAGGGGGAGAATCCCCATTAACAGAAGAGCAAATTCAAAAATCTCTTACCGAAATACCTGGCTGGACCTATAATAAAGCAACAAAAACGCTTCAACGCCGGTTTCAGTTTAAAGGTTTTGGAAAAACAATGAGCTTTATCAATGCAGTAGCATGGATAATTAATCAAGAAGGTCATCATCCAGAAATGCGAATCACATTTGATTGTTGCGACATTAGCTTTACCACTCATGCTATCGGCGGACTATCCAC
This sequence comes from uncultured Pseudomonadota bacterium, assembly GCA_963702315.1. Taxonomy (GTDB): domain Bacteria; phylum Pseudomonadota; class Gammaproteobacteria; order Coxiellales; family Coxiellaceae; genus JAFEDN01. The sequence continues at coordinate 39,138 of CAVPCA010000044.1, read as the reverse complement.
CAACGATTTTATTTGCGCAGCTAAAATAAGCGCATTGAATGGTTAGCGCTGTTTACAGCTTATAAAAAACCAAGTCGTGTATTTTAATCCCGTTCTTTATAGCTTTTTGTTCAAATTTAGTGACAGGCCTCTCAATTTTATTACCCACCAGAAAATTTCCATTATTTAAAATAACACTGTGCATTTTTTGGGCATAATCTGACCAATCCGTCGCTAAATGAAAAATACCGCCTTTCTTTAATTTTTTTGCCACTAACGCAACAAATTCATTTTGGATAAGCCGTCTTTTTTTATGTCTTGTTTTAGGCCAAGGATCAGGAAAAAATATTTGCACTTTACTTAAACTTTCATCTTTAATACATTGTTTTAAAACATAAATAGCATTTTCATGATAGATCAATAAATTATCTAGGCTTAACTTTTCAATGCCTGCCAATATCGCGCCTACGCCTGGTTTATGTACTTCTATCCCAAGGAATTGGCAACTTGGATTTTCTAAAGCCATTTTTAATAAAGATTGCCCCATGCCGAAACCAATCTCTAATATACATTCTTTAGAAAACTGTAATACCCCTTGGTTAAGGTTTAACTGATAGCGTGCTTTTAAAGATTCATAAGCTTTTAATTGTCCCGGAGTGATCTTGCTCTTTCGTAAAACGTAACTTCTGATAGAATCATTCCGACAAGTCATTATTTCTTGCATAATGGAACATATCATATGAAATATCGCGGGTGTAGTTCAATGGTAGAACTTCAGCTTCCCAAGCTGATAGCGTGGGTTCGATTCCCATCACCCGCTAAATCTGTGCCTAAGCGAGGGAACACCCATTAACGAGCCAATCTTGAATAAAAAATTTCCTCGCAATGCGCACGTACTAACGTGTACGCTCCGCTTGCTCGGAAATTTTTTATTCAATCTTGTCTCATTACTGGACGTTCGTTTGCGGTCAAGTATTTATATATTTTTTGTATCCATTCACCACATTAATTTACATACGCAGAACGTCCAATTTTGGTCCAGATTTGACGAAAAATTGGCCGAAAAAGCGCAGCATACACCAGTATGTGAGCATTTTGAGGACGATTTTTCGTCAAATCTGGACCAAAAGTGGGCGTTCCCATCTACATGGCGAATGGTTACTATTTTTTAATAAATTAATCCTAAATGATACCAAATAATAATTTCTCTAACGCTTTGGTTTTGTGGCAGGCGAAGTATGGGCGGCAGGATTTGCCGTGGCAAATCGATAAAAATCCTTATAAAGTTTGGATTTCGGAAATTATGCTGCAGCAAACGCAAGTCGTTACTGTAATCGGTTATTATCAAAGGTTTATAAAAAAATTCTCAAGTATTAAGTTACTCGCAGAAGCTGATGAAAACGAAATTCTTAAATATTGGTCTGGACTGGGATATTACGCACGAGCGCGTAATTTACATAAGTGCGCAAAGATAATCTATACCACGAGAAACGGAATATTTCCGAACACGCTTGAAGCGCTTTGTGAATTGCCAGGAATCGGGAGGTCAACCGCCGGCGCTATTTTGTCTTTGGGATACAATATTCGCGCTGCGATTCTGGACGGCAATGTTAAAAGGGTACTATCACGTTATTACGCGCTTGCCGGGAACAGCTCTCTGCCTGCGTTCCTCAAACAACTTTGGCTCTTGAGTGAACAACATACCCCCAATAAAAATTTTTCAACTTACAACCAAGCATTAATGGATCTTGGCGCTATGATTTGCACACGTCGTAATCCCAAGTGTCAGGAATGTCCGATCCAAAAAAATTGTGCGGCACATAAACAAAACCGGGTTCATGAATTCCCCAACCCTAAAGTTGCCAAACATAAACCGCAACGTGAAGTTCGTATGTTAATTTTAAGGAACAAGCATAGAGACCATGTTTTATTAAAAAAATGTCCTCCCAGTGGAATTTGGGGCGGACTGTGGAGCTTTCCTGAATGTTTACCTCAGCAAACAGTTGAGCATTGGTGTGAAAAAGAACTCAATTGTGAAGCCGTCGAACAATTGGCGTTAAATTCTTTTAAACATTCTTTTACCCATTTTGATTTGCTGATTTCTCCCTTGCTAGTGACTATAGCACCTAAAAAGATTCACAAAACCATGGAACCAGATCGTTATATTTGGTATAAAATAAACGATCCTTTACCCGGCGGCCTCCCTGCTCCGGTAAGCAAGCTGTTGAAGATACTTGAGGAAAAAAACTATGGCGCGATTGATTTATTGTGAAAAATTAAAAAAACAAGCTGAAGCATTAGATGAACCTCCCTACCCTGGGGAAATCGGGAAAACCATTTTTGCAAAAATATCCAAACCGGCTTGGAACCTGTGGATAGAACATCAAATCAAATTAATTAACGAATACCGGCTCAGTTTGATTGACCCTAAAACCAGAACTTTTTTAGAAAAGGAAATGATTAAATTCCTATTTGAAGACGGTAGCGCCACCCCACCCGGATACGTCCCTGAAAATCAGGATTAACTTGACACGTTTTCCTCAACCAGGTTAAATGTTTTGGTTTTCAAAAGAACGTGATAGCGCCTAGCTAGGATGGTCGGGCTGGGATAGCTAGGAGCAGAAGATCATCGCCATGGATGGCAAGCAGTTTAGGGCCAGATAGCTCAGTTGGTAGAGCAGAGGACTGAAAATCCTTGTGTCCCCAGTTCAATTCTGGGTCTGGCCACCATATTATCAATCACTTACCGCATTTTTCGGGTCTTTCCCACTTTAGGGGGCAGCTAATCAAGCACATAATACTTTAACTCTGATTCTGTAGTTTTCAAAATTTCTAAACCCATACGCTCGACGTTGAATTAACTTCATCTTGCGATGGAACCCTTCAGTGATCCCATTATTTTTAGTAAATCGCCACATTCTGACGATTTCATCCCGCCAAAGCCATAACGTTTTTCCCAGGCTATTGAGGAAAGAAAAGCGACTCTCTTTGGGTCTTTCCCACTTTAGGGGGCAGCTAATCAAGCACATAATACTTTAACTCTGATTCTGTAGTTTTCAAAATTTCTAAACCCATACGCTCGACGTTGAATTAACTTCATCTTGCGATGGAACCCTTCAGTGATCCCATTATTTTTAGTAAATCGCCACATTCTGACGATTTCATCCCGCCAAAGCCATAACGTTTTTCCCAGGCTATTGAGGAAAGAAAAGCGACTCTCTTTGAGTTGCTGGATGTAATCTAAAAAGATTTTGATTAACCGTTTACAGTGCTTAGCCATACGATGTTTAAACATCAATAACCGATGTAATTTTTGTTTAAAAGCATAAACGGCAGCGATAGCAGGTTGCTGTCTAAAATACTGATCGCGCTTTAGCACCTGGTGTGGTTTTAAGTTGTCAGGGTTGGTGCGTAATGCGTTTAAGATACCGCGTTGATATTTAATTTGCGGATCAATAGATTGATAAGTTTGCATCGCCATTTGATTGACTAATCGAATGACATGAAAGCGATCGGCAACGATCATGGCATTAGGAAAATGTTGTCGGACGATGTTGCGGTAGGAAGTGCTTAAGTCAATGCAGACGACTTTGACGCGTTCTTTACCGCTTAAAATATTTAAATACCCAGCAAGATCTGCAGAAGATTTACCGGGCACAACATCAAAGATATTATGTCGAGCTAAATCGCAAAAGGTGGTGGCATAGCCTTTCTTTTTGCTAAAAGAATGTTCGTCCAGTCCAAGCACTTTAGGACATTTTTTTTGAAGTGTTTCCCGATTTTCTAAAAGATAACGTTGGTGAAACCATCGTTCAACAGTCGCTTTACCCAACCTAAAGTTTTGAGCTAGGGTTTTACCCGAGATACCTTGAGCGTGCTGATGAAAGATTTGCGTTTGGAATCGCTCGGTCGCGCGTTGATGCTTACCAATACCGGGGAACTGCTGGTTAAAGTAACGGTAACAGGCTTTACAATAAAACTTATAAGCTTTAAAGCGCAAGATCATGGGTCGATGGCCGACCGATTCATGCTTGACGTTGCGGATAAATCTGGCTTTTTTACGAAGTTGTTTACCCTGACAAAAGGGACAGCGGGCCTTGCGTCGATAATGAACATCGAGGATCAAGGGCAGATAACCGCTGACTTTTTTGATGGTAAAGCCAGGTAAATTTAGGATAAAATCCTTCTGGGGCATATTTAATCTCCTTATTCTCATCTAATCAATGACTAAGGTATTACATAATCGATTAAATTGCCCCCTTAATTGGGCTGTCTCTTGATCACATTATCATTAACTCCTTAGCTATTCTGAGTCCCTCTAATCGCTCCTTGAGACGGAACCACCCTTTCCAGAGAGTAGACCAAGCGGCTTTTCCAGTCCTTTTAGAATCAGTCCAACCTCCTAACCTAGCCATGGCTTTATAAGCCCAGGCAGCGGTAGGCATTTCTTTGGGTAATGATTTTTTTTCAACACTATTCCATAAAACTTTCCATTCAGCATCGGTTAGTACTTCATCGCAAGAAGCGCTATGATCAGGCATACTAACAGCAGCTGGATATTCAAAATATTCTTTTAATTGCAGTAATCGAATGGCTACGAATGAAAGAATAACAATCATTTTTTCTAAATTTTCGATCGACTGCATGCGCTGTTCTTCAACGCCAACTCCTGATTTCCATGCCTTATGAAAATCTTCAATACGCCATCTCATCTCATAATATCTGGTTATTTTTCGCGTACACACTAAAGTAGTGGTCGGTTCGGTAGTTAATAAAATCCATTCCAGACAGTCATTTTCGGGCGGGTTTTTCTCTTGAGCAATCACTACATTTACTGTAATGGGTTTTAGCTCGCGGTCTTTTACTCTTCGGTCAGAAGGTGAAAAAGTAACGGAGGTTGCTTTTAATTCCAGAGTCACCCGGCGTTTTTTTCTATTGGCCTTTTGAGCAACCTCAATCGTATAAGTGCCCAAGGAGATGGCTGAAGCTAAAATTTTAAATAAATAATCGTTACCTCCTTCCAGTTTTCGATTATGTTTCGCTCTCACAATAAAACGCTGGCACTGATCTATTTTATACTGAATATATTCAAAAATATCGGCTTCTCTATCACAAACAGAAATGACATCAGACATTTTAGGACCTAAGCGTTTCTCTAACTCCAATGTATTCCTCTCCCATTTGTAGCTCTCTTTCTCGGTATATTTTCTGATTCGTCGATGCTTTTTTTTGCCTCTTTCTTTCCTGTCTCGACACCAGCGTTCTTGTGCAATTAAACCCAGTGTTCTTTCTTTTTCTGCGTCCATGAGCAGAGTTGTATGAATATGAAAGCCTCGACTACTTTTTTCTTTAGGAGCGCCCAAATCTCCTAACCTGTCTTTTAGTCGATGCGTATAGGCTAAAGTGGTGGTATCTTCTATAGCTAACAGAGTAGAGACTGACGCAGATAAGCAACGGGTCATATCGTAGCCGCCCTCGGCAATTTGATTAGCTGTGACGCGCTTATTTCGTAAAAAACGATAGCTGCCTTCTACAAGCGCTTCTAATCCTTCGCAACTTTCAGAGAGAGAACTGCCTGGCAAAGAGGATAACTGCTTGCCTATTTGAGTCAGTCGACGGGTAAGCCGTTTATCCCCTAAACCAATTGAACCAAAAATAGCTTCCGACCAGGCGGTTGCATCTTCTACGGGTAAATCCATTTTCACCTCCATAAAGGAGGCATCTGATCACGGCTCTTGACTATAAACAAGATGTGTAGAAGATTCAGCTTAATTGGGGAAGAGCCGTTATATTCACAAATTTTGTGAATATTTTTATCAATAGCTTTCGTTATTGATATCATTTGCACAGGTAAAGGCGAAATATTCTCTTTTACTTCGTGTTCGGGCTTTCTGAACTGGGTTTTATCACTCAACCAGAACAGCCTGATCAACCAAGCATTCCGTTTAATCACCAATGGCCTAACCCGCCTTTCAATGTTTTTGAACGGGATGAACACATTTTGATATGACTGATCCATAGATCGCATAACATCGTTTATACGGTAATTGGCCAGTCAATTCTTAATGTTTTATTCATTCAACCTGATGGGGAAAAATACGTTTTCCCATCGGGGCGTATTTTTCTTTGTCTATTTTTTGATAAGGAGAAGCTACGATGAATAATCTACAAACGGATTTATTGCCCGACGCATTGATTGCCGAGGGTAATGAATTGTATCGCCCTACACGCACCTCACTGTCAGCGAAAGAAATTATCGAGGCAGCCAAAGCTCTGTTGAGCCAACGGCTTCCGACGAATAAAATTCATTGCTGATAGTGAAGACGCTAAAGACTTTTTTGTAACCCAATTGGCTGGTTATGATTATGAAGTCTTTGCCGTCGCCTTTTTAGATGTGAAACATCGGGTGATTGCTTTTGAACCGATGTTTCGAGGAACGATTAATACCGCTACCGTTTGGCCACGTGAAGTCGTCAAACGAGCTTTGGAATTAAACGCCACTCGCGTCATTCTGGCGCACAATCATCCCTCCGGTGTTCCTGACCCCAGCCACGCTGATATTGAAATCACCAGGCTGTTAAAGGAATCTCTGAAGATGTTTGAAATCGAGGTGCTTGACCATATCGTGGTCGGCGGTACTCAAACCACAAGTTTTGCAGATTCCAAACTGTTGTAACCAACAGTGGCAGAAACTGCAAAAAGATTGTCATTTCTAAAAAAATAAATCATTCACTCTGTGTTGATCAATTTTTTTCAGCAATTGTTCAATCTCTTTAGATCAGTATGGACGCTGCGAAATCACTGATCCTCTTCTCACGAAGAGCAGCGTTCTAGGCATCGTTTTCGATGTCTATGAAAGATTCATTGCGATTAAAAGCAGTGAAGATTTTGTCTAGCCCGATGGGGGAAAACACTCTTCCCCCATCGGGGGTGGTGTTTTCCTCGTTGGGTTTTTTTAACTTTAAACCAGGAGAAAATGTATGTGCTTAAATAAAGTCACTTTAATTGGCTACACGGGTAATGCGCCGACAGTTCTGAAAAAAAAGAACGACGGTACATTTGTCCGGTTTTCGTTAGCCACCACCCTCAAATATATGGATGCAGAAGGTCATCAGCAACAGAAGACCCAATGGCATTCCGTATTTGCGAATAAAACTCTAGGAACTGCTCTGGCTGCGCATTTGCAAAAAGGCGCGCTAGTGGCGGTGATTGGCGAAATTCGCTACTCCACATGGAAAGACGAGAAAACGGGGCAAACCCGTTACTCAGCCGGTATCTATGCCAGCGACGTTAAATTTTTGGGCAAAAAACCTGCGCCCAAAGACGAAGCGCCCAGCACATCGGCTCAACAAGATGCTGAGATGGAATATGAAATGATGCTCTGAAAAATATTTTTTATTTTTCAAGTCTATTTGATATTTCTGAACAGTGTTTGTCTTTTCAATCCACCACCGAAGGGGAAATTCCTCCCCTTCTGGGGCGGATTTTCTCTTTATGATTTTTTTATAAGGAGAATAGAAATGTTTTTAAAATCTCAACCTCTGCCAGATGTTTTTGTGGCCAATGAACAAGGCCATTATGGTGTTCTACGTGACTGGTTTTGACAGTCTGATTTGGCCCCACTTTATATTTTAAATTGGCCCCACTCAGGCCAAGTTAATATAACATCGTTTCTTTGATTTTTTAAAAACGATACCAAAATAATTAAAATAGCGTCAATGATTAATTAGATTTAACTCATTTTTTTCTGTCCCTCCGCTGTTGCAAAGTTTGCTCTAAACGTACGGATTGTTGCCCCGTTTCAATAATATGCGCTCGATGCGTAATGCGGTCTATTAACGCTTTACAGAGCCGCGGATCAGGAAAAATAGAAGTCCATTCACTAAACGGCAGGTTGGTCGTGATAATCAGCGGCAAGCGTTCCTGTCGTTGGCTAATCACTTGGAATAAGAGTTCTGAATCGGCTTTGGTCAGAGGTAGATAACCCAGTTCATCCAGAATTAATAACTTATATTGAGCAAAGCGCTGCGTAATGGTCGACAATACCCGGCTATCTTTAGCTTCAACCAGTAAATTCACCAGTTGACTCGCCATCATGAACCGCACAGCATGTCCTTGTTGGGCAGCAGCATACCCGAGCGCACAGGCTAAATGCGTTTTTCCCGTGCCGGGTTCTCCCATTAAAATAACCGATTCCGCTTCACGAATATAATGCCCTTCTGCTAACTCACGGAGTTGGACTTCCGGTAAATGATGCGCTCGCTGAAAGTCAAAGCTCTCCAGCGTTTTAATCACTGGGAATTTACCTTCTTTTATCCGGCGATACGCTCGGCGTTCATTTCGATAATCTGATTCCTGCTGGAATAATGCTGACAAAAACTCTTGAGGGGCCTGCTTCTGGCGTATGGATTGCTCACAGGCCTGATCTATCGTAGCGGCAATACCCGATAATTGCAGTTGTCGGCAAAGTTGAGATAAATGACTCGTCTTCATAGCGGTTCTCCTGACGTGAAGGTTAATAAGCTATCGTAATGGTTGACCGTACTCATGGGCCGTTCATACCGAACAAGATCACCCAATAAATCCAGTGATAATTGCGTTGACGGCTCACGGGTTTCTCGCCGTTGCCGCTTGAGACACTGAATCGACTCGAGAGAATAACAACCCAGCTTCAACGCTTCTTCTAATAGCGCGGAAGCTTCTGGTAATTCAAAATCCCGCGCCCACCATAACCAGTCCACCATTTTACGATTTCCTTCACTATCACCATCACGCTCTTTCAGATTTTGCCAGTACTGGTCATAAACCACAGGCCAGTGATGTTGTTGACGTGATTGGTTCAAGGCCACCGAGCCTGCCAGCGCACCCGGCTTGTGCTTGAGTAATGGCAGATAATGATCCAGTGTGGCGATCACAGTCTGTTGTTCAAAGCTGCGAGTATGTTGAGCAATACAATACCCCCGTTTAAAAATAACTATTTTCTCAGCCTGAATTTGCGCTTCGACTATTTGGCCAACGTAAGCCACAGGTACCGAATAATAATTTCCTTTGATCAGAATTAAACTTTTTTTATTGACTTGTGGTAAAGCCGTATCAAACGCGGAAAACGCTTTTTCCGGCAATGCGCTCAAAAAAGCGTGTTCGCTGCACCAGCGCACACTCACGGACTCAGTTTGCCCGCTAATGGTGCGTCTATCATCCTGCTCACAGGCTTGACGACATCGTTGATTGAGTTCTGTCAGGTCGCGTACTTGTGGAACAGGTACTAAATGATTTCTGCGGAATCGACCCACGCCGCCCTCAACGCCACCTTTTTCATGCGCGCCCTGGATACCCGGCAGACAAAATTCTGATTCAAATAAGTAATGAGAACGTAAGGCAATAAACCGGTCACTTTCAATCCGTTTGCGGCCACGTAATACTTTCTTGACCGCTGAGGTTAAATTATCATAACGAATCCGCTTAAAAACACCGCCAAAATACTGAAAGGCTGCCACATGGGCTTCTAAAAAAGACAACTGATTTTGGCGTTGAAAAGCACAATGAAATTCTTTGCCGCTATGACAGGCACGCATCTGGAAGAAGTAAACTTTTTCTCGCCCGGAAGGAAAATCCACTTGGGCTTCATACCAGTCGACTTCCGCTTCTTCTCCGGGAAGATGGATCTGAGGGATAAATGCCTGGGCGCTTAATCCCAACACTTTACGTTGTTTGCAAACATACTGGGCTATCGTACCGGCTGAGCCTGAAAATCCAGCCTCGTCTTTTAATCGTTGATAAATCCGCTGCGCCGTATGACGTTGTTTGCGAGGCGCTTGCAGATCTGCTTGCAGCCAACGATCAATCGTTTGCTTAACGAATAATGTTAATACCGTACCTTTCCGACAGGCGGTCTTTCTTGTCGGCGGTACCGCATTTTCAATCGCCCGCCGAACCTGCCGACGATGGACGCGCTGTTCTTTAGCAATTTGCCGGATACTTTTACGCTGATTAAAATACTCTTTTCTGATAAACTCAAATAGCTCCACTTTTGTCACCTCACTCTCTCCGCTTTGGTTAATACTTGTTTTTGCATCAACCATTTTAGCGGGATTTGGTGGCCAGGGTGGGGCCAATTTAAAATGTTAAGTGGGGCCAGGCTGGAATGTTAAAACCACGGCCATTCATATTTTCGTTACTTCCTTTCTGCCAGGGAGAATGGGCTTGGCAGTAGTACACTTTACATTCGTTTTGGTATTCCAGGTGGGGGTAATCTGCAAACTCACTGCCTTGGTCAAAAGTAAGCGTTTTAAGCATTTTTTTAGGGAAGCTTTCGAATTTATTTTTTATGTTGTTCATAATCCCACGCGAATATTTACAATTATTTTTTATTAAATAAACCATTCTGCTTTTTCTCTCAACTAAGGTAGTGATTGTTTTTTCTTTGGTTCCTTTAAATTCAATGGAATCACCTTCCCAATGTCCGAATCGTTTTCGAGTACTAATTTCTGCGGGTCTTTGAGTAATCAGTCGAATAGCTCCGTATCGGCAACGCTGTGGCTGACGACTATACCGTTTGCGTCGTTTAGGTTTTTTGTTAGCTAAATAGTGATAAAGTTTTTCGTGGTGAGATTTATAAATATGCTGATAAATAGTTTCATGGCAAGCATAATAATTTATCTTTTGAAATCTCATTCGCCCCGAAATTTGTTCGGGACTCCAACCTTTTTTGAGGCCTCTGATGACGTATTCATGTAAGGCTAAATCTTTCTCCAGTTTTCGGGCTCGTCCCTGCCATGTTCTGGTGTCAGCTTTTTGCTGGGCAATGCCGGGTAGATAACCTTCTAGCTCCTGATTTCGATGCAATTCCCGATAAAGAGCGGATCGATTTCTGGATAATTTTTGGGCTATTTCAGTCACGGACAAGCCCATTTCCAGAAAAACATACAAGCGTCGTCGATCTGCAATCGACAATTGGGTATACTTTCCCATGCGACAGTTCTCCTTGCTACTATTCAGATTTTTCTAAGAACATGAATATATAGCATTTTTAGGACTGTCGCACTTCTAATTAGAATTCGCCAAAATCTTGTAGTTTTCGGTGCTACCTTGGTGCTACCAATAAACTTTGTCTTCTTAGTAAAGTAAACAATGGTGTATTGCTATTTGAGTTTTGGCAAACTCTATTCGCCGCTGCAATCAAGTTACTGACTTCCGACGGACTGTAGTGCGCCGTTATTCGCGCTGAACGATGCCCTAAATGCCCTAACAAATCCTGCCGATCCTCATAACTCACATTGGCCGCACGCAACCGGCGACCGAACGTATGTTTCAGATCATGCACCCGCACTGGCAAGCCGGCTGTTTTTCGCGCACGTTTCCAAGCCGAATTGAGCATACGACTAATGGGTCGACCTTGAAAAGTAAACACGTGAGTTTCGTGCTCTCTCCGCCTCGCTTAAATTATTTCACGGGTTTTAGGCTAAGAACTGAACTTGAATTCAATATTTAAATTTATACTTTAACTTAATTTTTTAATTTATTGATAAATAATTATTTAAATTATCATAACCCATGGGGTATTCTAGTTGGTCTCCTCATTTTAGACGTGATTTAACAGTCCGATTCTATAATTTTTAGGTCTTTTACCTGTTTATTAAAAAATTAATGACCAGAGCTTGAAAACAATGACGAATGCCCATATATCCTTCTTAATCCTGTTAAGTAGTGTAGAGAGTACATGATTTATGAAGTCAACTATCTGCTGCTTTAAGCAATAATGTGTGACTTGACTACAGAATATTCAGTTTGATTGTTGAAATGTTCTTTGGAGTGGAATGAAAATTATTAGCATTGGCTTTCGTATTCCAGGTATCGAGTTTTGTTACGAGTTCTCGGGAAACCAGTCATTACTAGATGCAGATATCATTTTACTTGAACCAAATTTCTCACCTTATTCAAACTATCAATCGATTACAGAAATTAAGAGCCTTGGAAAAATTGAATATAGCGGCGAGGCTGGTTTTCGACTTCATGAAGATACTTTACGTTTACAAAAAGAAATCCAAACTCTATTGAAAGATGGAAAAACTATTTTTATCTTCCTTAAGAAGCCACAATTAATGGCTATTAGTCAAGGCAACCCTCTTAGGGATGGTGCTTATAATGAAATCAATAGTTATAGTTTCCTCCCAATTTCTCTTCCTAACATTACGTTTGCAGAAGGGAGTGAAATTAATTTTGAAAACTATTCAAATTTTGCATCATTCTTTAACGAGTTGAAAGGAAACTTTAAATATGAATGTTATTTTGATTACACAGAATTTGGGAAACCGATTCTATTTACTAAAGGGGGAAAAAAAATCTTAGGATCGATATTATCAGTTCATTCAGGGAAGTTAGTTTTTTTACCACCTATTATGTATAATAAAAACCACTCAGAAATAGATCATAAAATTGATAAATACTATTTCCATGGAGGCAACAATTGGACACAGGAAGGTATAAATTTTGGCAAAAAATTAATCCAAGCTTTCATAAATTTAGATAAAAGCTTAAAGGAAGATAACAACAAATCAACTCCACCAACTTGGACTACTGATTTAAATTTTAAAACCAAATTCGAAATATCTCTTGAAAAGGAAATAAAAATAAAGTCTATAGAAATTGAAGAATTGAATGAAGAAAGAACCAAACTTACACAACAATTACAATCCGAAGGAAAGCTAAGAGATTTAATTTTCGAAAGTGGTAAGACATTAGAGGATGCCGTTATTTATGCTTTACGGATTCTTGGATACCATGCAGAAAATTATAACAACGGGATCCTTGAACTAGATCAAATAATTATTTCTCCAGAAGGAGATAGATTTATTGGAGAAACCGAAGGCAAGGAAAATACAGCAATAAACATTGATAAATTTAGGCAGCTTTCTTCAAATATCCTAGAGGACGCTCAAAGATCAGAAGTAAGCACCCCAGCCATCGGCATATTATTTGGCAATGGTTACCGCCTAACACATCCAGAAAAGCGAAAAGAGCAGTTTACTGAAAAATGTATAACTTCAGCTCAAAAATTTAATCATATTTTAATCAGAACATCAGATTTTTTCATGCTGCTAAATTAGCTAAGGACCATAATGATCTTGCTTTGTAAACGTTTAGGGAATTCCATCTTTTAAAGTTTAAAAATTTCGTCGAAACTATATTTTTGAAATTAAATTTAAGGAGATATAGTGATGAAGTTAGAATCAGAGCGCCAGATACATTGGCAAAAATTAATTGAAGCACAGGCTCAAAGTGGCTTGTCCCGCCGGGAGTTTTGCGAACGCAATCAAATTGTATTGTCGCAGTTTAGTTATCATTGTTTAGCTTTGAAGAAAAGGCAGCAGAAAAAGTTAGCGGGTATGGGTGATGTTATTCCCGTTCATTTGCGTCCAGAACCGATGGCGTCAAGGAATAATGAACTCAAAGTGTTACTGCCTAATGGACTCCAGTTGCTATTGCCTTATAGCGAATACAGTCAACTGAAACGCTGGATGGAGGTAATACGATCATGCTGATTCCAAACGATGTGAAGATTTATTTTTATCTATCCCCCGTCGACATGCGAAAATCCATCGATACACTGTGTATATTGATTGCCGATGTTTTAAAGATGAATCCCGCTTGTGGTCATCTCTTTTTGTTTCGTAGCCGCAGCGGCAATAAAATTAAAGCCCTATACTATCAGCCTAATTGTTTTACTTTGTGGTATCGGCGATTGGAAAAAGGCCGATTTGTTTTCCCCAGGAATCAAGACGGACAAATAGAAATGACCCCGGAACATTTCCACTGGCTGTTGGCCAGTGATAAATTTTCCAGGTTGGAAGTGAGTGAAGCAAAGTTCGAAAATTATATTTAAAAAAATAAAAAAAGTGAAAAAAATAGCTGAAATTTACGTTGAAATTTGTTAGGATAGCACTGTGAAAATAGATATTAAAAAATTGCCAGATTCTCTGGAATTATTGCAAAAAATTGTTATTGATTTGCAGATTGAATTAACGAGCTATAAAGAAAAATATGCTCGCTTGATAGAAGACCTGCGCCTTGCCCGGCAACAACGTTTTGCCCCTTCATCCGAAAAAAATATATGGCAACCCGATATGTTTGATGAAGCGGGTGTTGAACTGACCGATGAACTGAAAGCCCAAATCGAAGAGTCGACCGAAACTAAAAATAAGGAACCTAAAAATCGTCCGGTGCGCCGATCCCTCCCGAAAGATTTTCCAAGGGAGCGGATCGTGTACGATATTCCAGAATCCGAAAAAATTTGTGCTTGTGGCGCTCACTTAGTCCAGATTGGAGAAGAGATGAGCGAGCAACTTAAATATATACCGGCGACATTGTCCGTGGTTCAACATGTGCGGCCTAAATATGCCTGCAAGCCTTGTCAAGAGAACGTAAAGATTGCCGCTATGCCGGTGTTATTGTTGCCTAAAAGTATCGCCACGCCCGAACTGATCGCCCACACGATCGTGACCAAATACACAGACCACGTCCCGCTATACCGGCAGGAAGCGATCTGGCAGCGCTTGGAGGTAGACCTTGTGCGCAGTAGCCTGTGTGCCTGGGTACTCAAAACGGCTGAACTTTGCGCGCCGCTGGTGCGCTGCTCACGGCAGTTGATCCTCCAAAGTGGTTACATCCAAGCGGATGAAACGACCTTACAGGTCTTAGAAGAAGTGGGTCGATCTAATACGAATAAATCCTATATGTGGGTTTATCGAGGCGGTGACCGGGATAAACCGAGTTTAGTCTTTATGTATGAAGAAACACGGGGCGGTTACCATGCCCGAGAGTTTTTAAGTGGATTTAAAGGCTATTTGCAGAGCGATGCTTACTCGGGTTATCACTGGGTAGAGAAGACTGAAGATATTTGTTCCGTGAAATGCTTTGCGCATGCTCGACGTTATTTTGCTGATTGCGCTAAATTATCGAAGAAACCGGGTTTAGCTGCCAAAGCACTGGAATTTTTTAGAAGGTTATATGCGCTTGAAAAGCGAGCGCGGGAAGCCGATCTTTCTGCCCAAGGCAGATATGAGCTGAGAGAAAAACAAGCGCCACCCATCTTGGCTGAATTTAAGCAATGGTTGGAAGAGTATCTACCCAAGGTCCCGCCGCGACAGAAGTTAGGCCAGGCGATTCAATACGCCCTGAACAACTGGAAAGAACTGAATCATTACCTGAAAGATGGTCGAATCGAGATCGATAATAATTTAGTGGAGAATGCCATACGACCTTTTGCCATTGGTAGGAAAAACTGGTTATTTTGCGGCAGTCCCCGAGGCGCTCAGGCGGGCGCTATTTTGTATTCGCTGCTGGAAACTTGCAAGGCTAATGGGATCGAGCCTTATCGCTATTTTGTTGCCATGCTTCATCGCATCCGCTTATGCACCACTGATGAAGATTATCGCCAACTACTTCCGCAATTTATCCAACTTTAATTTAAATCGGATATGGCGTTTACCAAACGCTTACCTTGCTTTAGCAAAAAGCTGCCGAGATACTATAAAAAATAGTTGCGGGAAGATTGTAGAATTTCCCCTGAAAAAAATTCTCTTGAATGAAACAGAAAATTTATGAAGGAACTCAAGACAGCAACTTAGTAACTTAAATATTATGAATTTTTTTCAAAATATCAAAGTTACAGGTACTTTGAAGCTCATTTCACGCCACCTCAGCAGTCATATTTAGTGGCGCTACTAAATTAATGGCGATTTTACATAAATTCCGTAATTCTTCATCTGTGAGATTACTATGATCATCAGCTATAGGATTTCCACCATGATTTTCTATTACGATGCTGTTGTTAATTAACTCTAAATTATTGAGGTATTTCGGATCTATTTGCTTCTTTTTTAGATTATTTATGAAACTCCCCAAACTTCGAGGATTTATAGTCGCCAATTCAGGGAAATAAGTACAAAGCGTAGTTTCCACAAAAGGGCGTATTGATTTTAGGACATTAAATCTCTTTACTGACTCAGGCTCGCTTAAATAGGTTCTTAATGTTTGATACTCGTCATTATGTTTAGAAACACACATATCGGATAATTTATTATAAGGAGTTAATACGACGCCTACTGAGGAATCAGCTTTGAATAACTTAAAGTATTTCCCTTCGGCTGGAAGATGACTAAATAGTTTTATAAATTCCATTGAATGTGTAAGAACAATTATTTGCTTTGCTCTGCTACTGATTATAGATATTTGCTTACTAGTCTGTTGTTTCCTAAAGAAATCCAAACTAGTTATTGGATCATCAAATACTAAAATAGTATTACTAAGATCAACATGCTGAATTTTTGCTAGAAACAGTGCAAAAGCCAACGTTGACCTATCTCCACTGCTGAGTGTATTCGCCAGGGAATAAGGCATCTCGCGAGAACCGTTAGGATCGAAACTTGTTCCTTTCAATTCTATAGCAAAGGTTAATATTTCCTTACGTGCAGTATCGGCTTTTCGTTCTATTTTTTGAATGCGAAACTCCACACCAAAATTCTTAAGGAGATTATTTATAGAAACTTGATAATCTTCTAGAAGCTTTTTAGATGCGTTAGAAATCTCTTTACGCAATGTAGTAAGTCGTTTAGTAACTTTTTTCTTTTCTTGTATCAATTGTTGGTAACGTAAAAAAGACAATTTAGTTTCTTCATTGTGGAAGGTGACTTGCTGACATTTCAATGCCGTGGCTTTTGTGGCATATTCCTGTTTTAATGAGTTTAGATCTTGATGTTTAGATTTAATACTCATAATTTTTGCGTTATCTGCATCAATTGTACTGTTGTAAATATTGATCGCCGAAATAAAATTACCTGCAATCTTCAAAATTTTTTCTTCAGCTTCTGTAAACTGCAGTGACGCTAAAATATTCTTTAGTTTTCTTTCAATTAATTGAATTAGTGTTTCTCGATATTCTTTAATTTGTGCAGAATAATTTTCGATAAAAGAAATTTTTCCTGAAATAGTATTGTCCATCGTTCGCCAAAAGATGCTGTTTTCACTATTTTCGCTGACAGTTCTTTCAATTAGCAATGCTTTATCGTGGGAAAAATTATCAAAAATCTCTTTTTTTAAATCCATTACTTGGTTAATAAGAGCTTGACATTGTTCCGAGAAAAACTGTTTATAGGCTTGAACTATTTCGTTGTTTTTCACACTTTGAAAACAATATGGGCATTTATCACTGTTTTTTTGTATATCGAGACCGTCTTTCAGCCATTTTTGATTAATTTGAATATGTTTTTTATACACTTTAATGTCACTGTTTTCATCCAGTTCTTTTGCAAACACTGATGAATACTTAGGCCATTCTAAGATCGGTAGTTTATCAAAGACTTTATGAAGCTGAATACACTCAGATAATTTTTAAGCTGCATCTCTTGTTCACCAACTTCAATCCTCAATTTTTCAAAATCATCTAAAGATAGTTCTTCTATATCAAGCAAATTTTTAATATCTTCTATGCCCGCGTCAATTTTAAGTTGGTTTTCTAAGGTAGAAATCTCCCTATTGATATTAGGTATCTTTATATTACCAATTCCTGCAACTTTAGTGCTTTTTCTACATTTTCTTTCCCCAAAACAACGAAATTAAAAAGTTGACGTTTGTGATCTGCATCCACACCAGTAGTTGAAAAAACATTTCTCTTTATAAATTCTTCATCAAAAATTTCAAATCGAGAGTCAGGAGATTTTTTCCAAACATCATTTAGAAAATTACACTGTTTATTATCTACCTCCAAGCTGACCTCACAAGATCGAGCACCCGAAATGGTTTTACGGGAGAGAATAAGTTCTGGTTTATTAAATGCTAGCGATTTGATTATTGCGCTCAGTGTCGTCTTACCAGTACCATTATCTGCATAAATGAGATTAAAACGTTCTAGCGTACAACTAGATTCCGCTGTTCCTTTTGGGACCACTTCATAAAAACGGCCAACATTTTTGATATGATTTATTTTAATTAACATAGTGCATCCTACACTTAACCCTTATCCTCTTGAAACAAACTCACAATCACGCAAGATATAGATTATAAAGGATAAACTTAACCATCCATAGCCATTGATGGTCGATATCATACTCGAAAACTAATAATTATTAGACCTTCAATTCGACCAAGATTAAGACAACTGTGTTAAATCAAAACTTTTCGTAAATCACGTAAAGCCGCCTTTTGCATTATCAATGCTTGAGAAATCGTAATTTTATACTTTTGAAATAACAATTCTGAAATTTACAATTTAGTCTTAATCCCACAGGCACGCAGTATACACCACTTGCTAACGACCTCAAAAATAGCAAACAATCCTACACCCACTAAAATTAAACCAGCCCATCGCTCCACTTGGCTAAAAATAATGACGCCTGTAATCAAACATAATGTACCAATGATTGCACGGAAAATTCGACCTTTATGGTCAATATTGGGCTGGAAGAAATTTTTCATATGCAAACTGTGACGCCAAAATTGATAAAAATCAAAAATTCATAATACGACTTTTAATCTCGATTTTTTTTCAATGTGTTTAAAGCAGCATTAACTTTAACCATAACCTTGGCGCTCACTGAATCCTGATGTTCAATTCTACTAATATAGGCTTGGGTAACCTTCATGGCTTCAGCAAGCTCCTCTTGAGTGGCCTTGGCTTGAATCCTAGCTAAAGCAACAGGGTTATCTACGTAATCTTCCAGTTGAAAAGGCTCATATTCCTCTGACGGCGCATGTGCATGGGCCACTAATTCTTTCTCGATGGAATGACGCAAAGCTTGGTAAATGGAAAACGGCAATAATACATACTCTGGTTTCCCATTAACGGATTTTATAATTTGTAAGTTACTCATTTGTACGCATCTCCTCTGGGTTTCAAGGTTTCAAGGGCTATGATTTTCAGATTATCTTGCCTATCGAATATTATTCTCCACTGCCCTACTCTTAATCGATAAAAAGGTTCACCTGTTAATTTTTTAACATCTAATATAGGGTTATCTGGATTTTCTCCAAGCATTTGTATTTTTTCAGCAATCCTAAAACGATCAGGCCGAGACAAGCTTTGAAGCTTCTTTTTCACCTGACGTTTAATAATAAGCGTATAACCCATAAAGTAATATTAAGTTATATTTAATTATAAATCAAGGGATATAAAGTTGTGTTGTAATTTGGATCTAAGCTAGGTTATTTTTGATTGGGATTGATTGACTACTCTGGGCAGCTGGCGGTTCAAAAATTAAAAAAATAAGTTATACTTGCAACAGTCGGAGTTTTGCAGGACTTTAGTATGCTCTACGTGTGCTTAGGTATGCTTGAGACCAATAAACGACCAAATTGAACAAAAATAAAACACTAACAATATGCTTAATATCAATAACTTAAGTGAATATTGCAATTCACAAACCCCAACGCTCGGCCTGTTAATCACTTGGTTGGCAGTTCAAATCTGTCCCGGGGAGCCAATAAAATCAAAGGCTTACGTTAAAAAATTTAAAATTTCTGGTGCTACTCTGGTGCTACTAAAAATGGATTTTCAAAATTACGGAAACCATAAGCATGAATAAGTTTCATCTTGCGATGGAAGCCTTATAAAGCCATGGCTAGGTTAGGTGGTTGGACTGATTCTAAAAGAACTGGAAAAGCAGCTTTGTCTACTCTCTGGAAAGGATGGTTCAGTCTCAAGGAGCGATTGGAGGGATTCAGAATAGCTGAGGAGTTAACCACGATGTGATCAAGAGATAGCTTTATTGGGATAGAGCCAATTTTTCAAAATTACTGTCAATTTTCAGAGAATTAAATTACTCTGTGTTAACCCAAAGATAGAAAAAATTACTCTGACTAATTAGCTGGTTTTAAAAGGAGAAATTCGCATGGAACGTGAACCTATATTATCAGTGGTACCTCCAGCTGATATCTCTCGGCCTTTACTTGTTCCATCTATAGTAGATGAGTCAATGGATGAAAACAGTGACAATGATTTCAAATTTCAAAGTTTGAATCAAATATTTGCCAAGCCTGTTGTCACTAATATTAAAAATATCAGGAAGCCAAATTCCACTCCACCCCCTATATTACTTTCTACTTTCCCCAGCATTCATGAAGATTTGACTATGGGTAGCGAGGATAACCAAGCATATCAAGGCGATTATCAGCCTTTACCTGATGACTACAATGACTCAGCCTTGTATGAATTTTTAGCGTCACTGAGAATCACTCGCCAACAGATTGATCACGCTCAAATTCCCCAAGCCACATTATTGAAATTGTATCAACAAGAATTTTTCTGTATTTCATGGATGAAATGGAGCAGCCTTGATCATGCCATCGAAAAGCATTTACAATGGCCATTATTATCACCTGCAGATGTGGGGCAGGAGCACCACAAACTTGCGATTATCGCATCAGACCGCATGAGCGGACCATTTTACTCAAGACCACCTGGGGATTAATCAAAGCCTACGCCGTGCGCGGCTTTGTCCAGGGTGTGGAAACGGGACTGTTAGAGTCAGTACATTATTTTATCTACGCGATGTTGGTGTATCGTTTGGAAGAATTAGTCAAAACCGGGCAATCGGATTTTGAAGAGTTTCAAGCTATTTTTTCCGGCTCCAGCCAAAAGGGTATTGATAGTTTAGTTCGCAGTTTGGCAGCACTGGAGGCGAAATGGCTGAAACTCATTCTGGCGACCCCTTTGATTCTCGGCGTTATAAAGGGCGTGGTGAATATGCGCAGTGCTCGTCTCGTGAGCGTTGAAGAAATCCAGAAAATAACCGATCAAATTCACACGCATCTAGTCAAACCGAGTAGCATTTGGCGAAATGTGATTCTGGAAAAAGCGCCTTTACTTTCCAATCTTTTCTCCCTCGGCAGTCAAATACAAAAACTGGAACAATGGGTACGCTGGGATGGACGGTTAGACCACAAAAGCCGACAACAAGCCTTTGAACTCATTCGTCGAGTAGCGAGGGAAGGCGATAAAATTACCCAGCTTAACGCCTTAGAAAGCCTGGCGAAAATAGCACACGGCGTCGGGTTGAAAGATTTTCTGCGATTGCAACGAGCGATTTATTCTCCAAAAGAATTAACAGGACTGCTTTATATCAAGGCAATGGCCTTAGCCGATTTAGAGGACTTATCTCAATCCAAATTCATCGAAAAAAATAGGTCGAATCAGTGGGCAATCACTAAAAAATTAGCTCCCATACCCCGCCGATTATATGCCAGTTATTTACTCTGGTGGCTGGGTCAATCCACTTCCTGGCAGACACAGCGACTGCCTTTTTCATTGTTAAAAACTGTGAAACTAGGATTAGAAGTATTGTTTTTGAAAAAAATCGCTGCCAGTATCCTTGAAGCCATCGCTTGTCCGGATAAACCCGGATTTCAGTTTGGTAATGGTTATCAGGATTGGGCGTCGGATTACACGGCGGAGTGTTTTAAGGCGCGGGTTAATTTCTTTCGTACGCTTGACACAAACGAAAGCGTTGCTGCGTTCGTAGAAGAAATTTCGCAATATCATTTAACTGAGTTGATAACGTTATCATTATATGACAAATATTTAACCTCAGAAGAAGCCTCGCAGATCATTCAAGCGATAGTTCAACAAGACGCTCCTTTACAGACTTTGTATTTGAGTGTTAACCGAATCAATATCCTCAGCAAAGAAATGTTTAATGGGTTAAGTCAATTAACTACCTTGAATTTGTATAATAACCAAATCAGCATCCTCAACGAGGGCTCGTTCAGTGAGTTACGTCAATTAACTACCTTGGATTTGAGTCGTAACTACATCAGAGCCCTTAGTGAGGGCATGTTTAGTGGGTTAAGTCAATTATACACCTTAGATTTAAGTGGGAACCAACTAAGCGTACTCAACGAAGGCGTGTTTAATGGGCTAAGTCAATTAACCACCTTGAATTTAAATAGTAACCAAATCGGTACCCTTAGCGAGGGCGTGTTTAATGGATTAAATCAATTAATCGCCTTGCATTTGTTTATCAACCAAATCGGTGCTCTCAGCGCGGGCATGTTTAGCGAATTAAGCCAATTAATCTCCTTGGATTTGGGTTCTAACCAAATCAGCGTCCTCAGCGATGGCACGTTTCGTGGATTAACTCAATTAACCTCCTTGCATTTGGGTTTGAACCAAATCAGCGTACTTAGCGAAAGCGCGCTTAGTGGATTAACTCAATTAACTATCCTGGATTTGAGTTGGAACCAAATCAGCGTACTCAGCGAAGGCGCGTTTAGCGAATTAAGCCAATTAATCTCCTTGGATTTGGGTTCTAACCAAATCAGTGCCCTCAGTAAGGGCATATTTAATGGGTTAAGTCAATTAACCTCTCTAGATTTGGGTTGGAACCGAATCAATGTCCTTAGCGAGGGTATGTTTAGCGGGCTAAGCCGATTACAAACTTTAGAGTTATCGTACAATTATTTGAACACCAGCGTTATCATGAGTATCTTGTCCTCTCTGTCAATCACTCTCACTAAATTAGATATTTCTTCAAATCAAATCAGCACCCTCTCTCAAAATTTCTCAACCTTACTGCCGGTGGGTCTAAAAAGTTTATCAGTAGGAAGTAATAGCTTTATTCCCCCTGTGTTAACACAAGAATTTATGCAGTATTTCCCTTTTTGGTTAACCACTCTTGAACTCAGCTATTCTTTTATTGAAAAGATTACAGAGGGTAGTTTTTCAAATTTTTCTGCGTTAACCACCTTGGGTTTAGTTGGTAACATAATCAGCGCCCTCAGCGGGAGCGTGTTTAGCGGGTTAAGCCGATTAACCTTCTTGGATTTGCATTATGGCCGAATCAGCGCCCTCAGCGAGGGCGTATTTAGTGGGTTAAATCAATTAACTTCCTTGGATTTGAGTGGTAACAGAATCAGTGTCCTCAGCGAAGGCGTGTTCAGTGGGTTAAATCAATTAACCTCCTTGAGTTTGGGTAGTAACAGAATCAGTGTCCTCAGCGAGGGCGTATTTAGTAGGTTAAATCGATTAACCATCTTGTATTTGAGTTATAATCAAATCAGCACCCTCAGCGAGGGTATATTTAGTGGATTAAGTCAATTAACTACCTTGAATTTGGATGATAATCAAATCAATGTCCTTAGTGAAGGCGCGTTTAATGGGTTAAATCAATTAACTACCTTGAATTTGCATGATAATCAAATCAATGTCCTTAGCGAGGGCGCGTTTAGTGGGCTAAATCAATTAACAAGCTTGAATTTGTATACTAACCAAATCAGTGTTCTCAGCGAGGGCGTGTTTAGTAGGTTAAATCGATTAACCATCTTGTATTTGAGTTATAACCAAATCAGTGCCCTCAGTGAGGGTATGTTCAGTGGTTTAAGTCAATTATACTCGTTGAATTTGGGTTATAATCAATTAAATGACACCGCCATCCAAAATTTAACCCAACATTTTCCTTATCAGTTAAATTACTTATCAGTCGTTAACAACCAAATTGGCAATGATGGCGCGCTCGCTTTAGCAAAAATTCTTCCGTGCACAAACCTCACAACCATTTATTTTAGAGGTAACGCAGCCAACGATATAGCCTTGGCCATCGCGATGCAGCAAAACGCATTGAAAAAAGTCTGCGACGATCAACGTTGTCATGCCAATTTGCCGGCAACCGAATCGTGTGGTGTAAACACGAATCCTTTAACCACGACTCAATTGACCTGGGAATTATTCGGTAATGCTAGTACTATTGAAACGGATGAAACCGAATCGGATTCGCCGGATATTTTTTATTGGCCGCCTGCTACCGAAACTTCATCATCTCAACCAATTTTATCTTTACCGCGTGCTACTCATACCGAACCCACCTCATCATCACTCACTCCAGTGACGGCAGGCGCTATGATTTTCGGCATGGCTGGGTTAAGCATTCTGCTTTATAAAAACAGTACCTGGATGCAAGCCATCGTCAACACCGGCAGCTGCTTTTTCCAACGTTGTTGGAGCGGTGGAAAAGCAGAAGAAACCAAATCGACTTCTCCTGCTCACTCAGTCCATAGCCGATATGCTTTCCTTCCGAATTTACCGACTTTTTCAGCACAACGAGTTTCAACAGTGACTAAAACAACGGATATGACGATACACTGAGTACTCGCTTAGCACGGCGAAATAATGGGTTATTTTTCTACGCCAATCACGCGACCCGTAGGAACTTGCGTTGATTCGCATGCTCAACTTTAATCCTAAAAACAAATTTAAAGCGCAGTAACCGGGCTGTTAATCACTTGGTCGGCGGTTCAAGTCCGTCCCGGGGAGCCATAAAGTATCCCCTCAAAATTCCCGCAGCCCTTATTGTCACCGCCACTTTAAATTTTTAAAGGGGCAGCTTTAGGATGTATTAGCAAAAGCAGAAAAAAGCGCTTTTGATTTTTGAAACTCCGCATCCGCAAATTCTTGTAATTGTTTCCGGTCAATACGATGCGGCAACAGCTCGTGCGGATCGACCTTTCTTTTTCTCAACAAATGAATTTGCATCAGCAAATAATGCACATAAATACGAGGGTTTAAGTTATTCCATTTTGCGCTCTGGATTAAACTATACCAGATCGCAGCAATCTCTGCGCTGTCTTGATGCCCCATAAATAACCATGAGTTGCGTCCAACCGCAAACAGGCGGATTTCATTTTCCACCCAGTTTGTGTCGGCCTCAACTTCACCATAATGCGTGTAACGTATCAAGTACGTCCATTGTTTTATGGTGTAATCGATAGCTTTCCCTAAACTGCTTTTCGGCAGCGTCTGGTTTTTCGTTTTCTGCAACCATTCGTAAAAATTTTCTAATATCGGCAACGAGGATTTTTCTCGTAGCTTCTTTCGCTCGTCGATTTCTAATTCTTCTTCTCGGGCTTCTTTTTCTATTTTATATAAAGCACCAAAGTATTGGATCGCTTCTTGCGCTTTACTTAACGGAGTTGTTGGAGGCAACGTTTTAATGATCTCTGCAAATTTTCTTCTCGCATGGGCCAGGCAACCAAAACCCACTACATCCGTTTTTTTACGCATTTGATTATATCCAAAATAGCCATCACTTTGTAATAATCCTTTAAACTTTTTTAAGTCCGTTTCGACCACTTCACCGCGGCAAGTTAAATCAAAACGAAATCGTACTAAGGGGCGTTCCGCCAACGGACTTAAGTAAACCCACATATAGGCTTTCTTTTCTGGTTGCAGCACTTTGACAGGTGTTTCATCCACTTGTAAATAAGAGGCCGATATTATTTCTTCTGCCATCGCTTCGTCTAATAGTCTCAACCCTTCGCCACTTTGCATGACCCAGTTCCCCAAGGTGTTATCCGGGATATCAATACCCGTGCTTTTCCAGATCTGAGATTGACGATATAAAGGTAAATGGTTATCGTATTTGCCGATCACTACTTCCGTAATTAAGCTGGCGCCAGCCAAGCCCTTGGGAATAGGGCTCAGCGGTTTTTCTGCAGAAGTGACGGTTTGACAATGCCGGCAAGTATAGTGGGGATGCACGTGTTCGACAACATAGAGCTGACGGGGGATGATCTCGAGCTGCTCGGAAACATCGTCCCGGATTTTATGTAATGCTTGGCCGCAATCACAGCACATTTTTTCCTCTGGTTTTAGATCATGGACTTTCTGTATGCGAGGCAACCGGCTAGTATCGATTTTTCTACCATTCGATTTTCGCCGTGTATAAGAAATGGTTTCAGTGGCTTCTTCGACCTCAGCTTCAGCTTCCGGTGTTTTTTCCGGCAGCGCTTCTTCCGCATTAAAAATCATTTCGACCTGTAGCACATTGGCCGATTCACTGCTTTTACCAAATTGTCTTTGGCGGAATAATTTGAACTGCTCTTCAAACCAGACAATTCTTCCTTCCGCTTGCTGTAAGCGATGATTTAGTTCTGCGTTTTCCTGTAATAATTTTTCTAATAACTTTTCTCTCTCAGCAGGCGATAATCCATGAGAAGTAGACAGTAATTCCGAGTTTTCTTCCATGATGATATTTTACTATTTTCAATTTAAAAATAAAGAATTATTAGCCATAAATTTAAAAAAAAGATTCGAAATTAATATCTTCCCAGGAAGTGATTGTCTGCCAATCTAATCCCAACAATAAACCTTGTAATTGTTTTTCTTGTAAAGCAATTTTTCCTGGCTGAGAGGAAAACTGAAAAGGAAATTTACCTTTTTCGAGCCGCTTGTACAAGAGTACGAACCCATTATAATGCCACACCAATAATTTTAATCGATTGCGGCGCTTATTATAAAAAACATATAGCCCGTCCTGGGGTTTAAGGCCAAAGTTTTCTATAACAGCGCGACACAATCCGTCGATTGAAGATCGAAAATCAATAGCACAGCTTCCCACCCAAATCGACGATGTCTTAATCTGCAGTGACATTTTTCAACTCTTGAATTAACTGCTTTATTGAAGACATATTGGTGACTTGTTGGAACCGGCATAAAATACCATTCGCCAATTGAATTTCGACAGCTTGTTTTCCAGTCTCCTCCTTTTCTTTCTTTACTGGCATCTCAATGAATGTCAGTGACGGACTGGTTTTTTTCTTACTCTGCCTTACCCACCGGGTAAATGTTGGAACCGACAATCCTTTTTGCTGGCAATATTGACTGTAATTTAATCGTGATTGTTTCCAATCCTGAATGTAACTTTGTTTCTCTTCCTTCGACCATTGTCTTTTTGCTACAATAGTTCCAGATTTTTGGTTTCCTGTTTCCATTTGTATCTCTCCTCTAGTTGTTTTTATTAGAACTCAGGTAGTTTATTTCTTGAATCAATCAGAAACTAGTGTGGGATTTTTTAGGGGATACATTGCTAATGAAAATATATTTTATCTTCGAAGAATTAAATGAAAAATCAGCATGTTCCATTTTGAAACATACCGCTAAGGATAGGAAAATTTAGGAAATGACAATTAAAATTTCATGTATTATGTCGTGCAAACTCGCTTCGCAAGAGCTTTATTCATTTCTAAAAATCCAGCATGCACCGCACCTTTTAAGCGGTTGACCAAAAATCTCACTAGCACCCCACTGAAAAATTCTCCATGAATTAATTTAGTGGTTTCAGCCTCCACCCTCTCTAATTCAAAATAAAGCCACCCCAGCCCACCGAATTTCTTGTTGAGGCACAATTTTTAAAACAATGGGTTTAAAAGTTTATGGGGCTAATCCTGGCGGTTTAATCTTTATAGTCAATTTTTCCCCCACTATCAAATTACCCGTGACCGACAAAATAAAAGGGTTCCAATCTTTGTATTTTGCAAAGTCAGATAATACTTGCCAAACGTAATTAACTGGTGCTTCGATGATTATTTCTGTGTGTAGCTTCAATTTCATTATCATAATACCTGCAAATTAAAGTTTTATATCAGCTCAGATATTAACTGCATAAATGTGATTTAAACCATTGACCTGCTTCATGAGACAACTCTCTAAATAAATCAGTATAGGCTGAGAAATGTCCGCCTCGGAACATGTGCAATTTTTTGATACCGTGCGCACGATTAAAGGCGTCTAGCGCTAAATCTGTAACGGCAACGACATCATTATCGGCAACGATCATTAACAACGGCGTTGGCGCGACGCGCTCAATATAACTGCCCGGCTCATACTCTGAATACATTTCAATAGAACGCAGAGTCACTTCATTTCGCCACTTTGCAAAGCGCCATTGATCTTCAGGTGACGATAAGTGACCAGTGAAAAAATCCCAGGCATCTCGGCTCGCATGGGAAGCTGCCCCTTTATCATCAGGATTCGTGATCATCGGTACTAATTTAGGTGATAAGCCATTAAAGCGATTTTGTCGGTCTTGATCAAACTGTACTCGCAATGTGATCCAATCTGCAGGCTGCACACGACGCAACATATTCTGCCAACCAGAAATAGTCGGGACTTGGGATACTACACATTTCACACGCCTATCCAAGGCTGCCACCACTAACACATGACCGCCTGAATAACTTGTGCCCCAAATACCAATGCGTGTCGGATCTACAAAGGATTGAGTTTGCATAAAAGTGATGGCGTGTCGATAATCTCGAACTTGCTGCCAAGGATCAAGCTCCTGCCGTGGCTCGCCATCGCTATCACCAAAGTTACGGTTATCAAAGGCCAAGACAGCAAATCCCATTTGGGCAAAACATTCCGCAAATTTGTCTAAATATAATTCCTTGATACAGTTATAGCCGTGGGCCATCACAATGCCTGGAACAGGCTGCGATGCGGCTTCTGGTCGATAAAGCCAACCGCGAAGCGAAACACCCTCGCCACTAAACTCAATATTCTCTCTGTGATACAATGACTGCACAGTAATTCTCCTGAATAGTTATCAATGAAGGAGATTATACGACACCCTATCCATGAAGTAAACTATACAGTGTAGTTTTATGAAAAAATCTGAAGACAAACATTCTCGTACCGATATCAAACATGTAGCCATTCTACAAGCCGCAAAAACCATTTTTTTGCAACAAGGCTATGCGCAAACCAGTATGGATACCATCGCGCTCGCGGCAAAAGTCTCTAAACGCACGGTTTATGATCATTTTAAGACTAAAAAAGCGCTATTTGAATCTATATTGCAAATTCATTGGACAACAATGGCAGAAGTAAAAGACCAGCAACTAAAGCAAGAATTAGACGTTCGTTTGTTCTTAAAAGGTTTTGCTAAGATGTTTTTGCAATTTATCTATTATCCTGACACGATTGCACTATTTCGCCTACTGATTGCTGAATCACCCCAGTTTCCTGACTTGATGACTCACCTGGTTAAGGATGGCAAAGCACCGTTTACCCGCTATTTAATTACTTTCTTTAACCAAAAAAAACAAACGGGCGAATTAAAGATTAAAAGTCCAGATCGGGCTGCCGCCTATTTTATAGGTATGTTAAAAGAATATCATTTTTGGCCTATGATGATGGGACTCAATGCGAATGCGCAGCTATCTCAACCTGATGTATTGGTTAATGAAATTATTGAGATTTTTATGCAAGCGTTTGCGCCAAAAAAATAATGCTATAGGATCAGCCCTGATAAATTCGACAAAATCCGGCTCAACGGATTGGCATACTCATATGAGCCTATTCTTCAATTATTGTTTAGTAATTGAAATAACGTGCAATTATACACTGATCAGTCTCGCAAATTCATTGAGTATAATTACCCACATAACCATTATTCTCATCTATTCTCTCGCCATTTTAGTAATTTCGTTGATTAACGATTGCGACAAATAATAGCCTGATTTTTTCAGTTGATTAATTAACGGTAAAACTTTTGGAATTAATTTTTTCCGCTTAGCAAGAAGCAATACGCCAGCTGTGCCAATTATCTTTATATTGAGTTGTGCTGCTGCATTACGTGCTAATTTTTCATCCACCAACAATCCTGCATTCAATTTCAAGGCAAGAGTAATTGCTGCTGATTCACCTGAGCCAAGAAAGGTTTTTAATTGGATAAATTGATCTGTCGTAGGATCATTGTGAACGCTAACTAAGTTTATCTGGATAGACTTTTGAATTCTAGCAGCACCAGGTTTAGATTGATCTCCCATGCATTCGTCGACTACGGATTGTGGGACAACGATCGAACCTAAAGTCTTTGCAAGAATTTCCAAATGGTCTATACGTGCAAAAGCGATTAAAGGACTGGCATCCGCCACAACAATAGGTTTATTCAAAGTCATTTAGTTCCCGATGCAATTCATCGGTTGAATAACTGACTGCCGGGATACCCCGTTTGCCAAGCGCTTCTATGAAGGCTTCTAATGAAATCCCGGCTAATTTTGAGGCCTTTTCTAAAGAAAAAGCATTTTCTTGATAAAGCTTTATGGCCAATATTTGTCGTAATCCCAACTCCAAAAGGTCCTCACTAAAAGGTACGGCCAGAAAAACGGGTCGACCATGTTTTGTGATTAACGACAATTTTCCGGTTTCGGCGTCATGAATGAGTTGTCCCGTATGCTCACGCAGGTCTCTGACGGTAAAAGTATCCATAATTTTCTCGCTTAATTTGATCTATCAAATGATAGCACATTTTTAAAATGAGTAAATATATAGTCGGAGTTTTGCAGGACTTTAGTATGCTTTCCGTGTACTTAGGTATACTTGAGACCAATAAACGACCAAATTGAACAAAAACAAAACACTAACAATATGTTCAATATCAAGAACTTAAATGAACTTTGCAATTCACAAACTCCAACGCTCGGCCTGTTAATCACTTGGTCGGCAGTTCAAATCTGTCCCGGGGAGCATAAAATCAAAGACTTACAGTGATTTTTGCCCTGTAATGTGCCGTCGGAGATTTGCAGGACTCATATTAAAGTTTATTGCCTTCACGTATAATAAACAAACAAAATGAGTTTACTTAATGTCAATTTTTGCATATAAATTTATCAAAATTACCCACTGTATAAAGATTTTATAAAAAAATAAGAATATTTTTACAGTATTTCAAAAATAATAAAAAAATAACAAATATAATCTAATCAATATATTATGTCTTTCCAACCAAGCACAAAATAGTCACCTGCTTGGAACAGATAAGTTAGTAATGCTTGATTTTACAAAAACTTAGCTATTGACAAATAGCTCAAATAATTTACAATTGATTAAAAATCTCATCCTAGTTTATAAAGGTCTTAACATGAAAAAATTACAAGAAGAAGCCAAACGTTTTCTTGAAGAAGATAAATATAATTTAATTATGCTGTCTGAGTGGTGTCATTCTCTTTGTCCTCCTTACTCAATGAGCGACAAAGTTATTCATACGCCCATACTTCTATTCTTAGCTATCTCTGCCTTAGCGCAAGGTAGCACAGATTGGAGAATACAGGACCTAAGTAAATCACTATCACTCGATGGTATGGATGCAGCATATTTATATAGCTTCATAGCACATTCTAAAAAGGGTCCTCATAGTGCTGCAGATATGATTGAAGATTTTTTAAAAATAGAAAAATATATTACATATCATAAAGATATTAAAGATATTAAAGATATTAAAGAACATTTAGAACTTCAAAAAAAGTTTAATTTTTATGCTGATAAACTAAACAAAGATTTTCTCCCTCATTTCTATAATATAAAAGAAGAGAAAAATTTACCAACAGTAGTTTTTACTGACTATCCTCCCTCTGTAGAAATATTTTTAGCAATTTATCAGCAAGATAGGAATAACCATTTTTTCAAATCAACCGGTTTATATTCTCGGTTTTTCCGCGGTGATAAAGAAATGCATTTACGTAGGGGTTCAGAAGTTTTAACCTTTGCGAAAGTACTTGAATATGGGGTCAAATATCCCAAATCCCGAACGGCAAATATTTTGCAAAAATATTTTAAAACTTATTGGGATGAGGCTATTGATAATCCTTTAAAAGTTAATCTTTCCCAAAAAAATAATGTTTTAGATGGCTTCATTATAAGCGACTTACAGCCTATTGTTAGAGATTATCTATTTAGCCCATAGAAATTAGTTTGACGAAGGCAAATCAATTATCTTATTTTTTTATCAAAATGCTTGTCTAGTTGATTTAGCAACTTCAGCCTTTCTTTTGAGGAACCTTTAGTGGCGCGAGCACCCACTTCAGTAGATAAATAGTTTTGATAAACTATGAGTCAACCAAAACCAAGAATAACGGCTAGCTTTTCAGCAATTTTTTGTCTAGATAATGAATACGCCCAGTAAAAGATGAGTAATTTCTTATCCTTTGGAGTAATGGCTCAAATTGATTTCAATCTGAATGCTTCACGAAGCTATGTTAAGCGATTCTATAATTTCTGATTTCTGTAGGAGCTCTTGAACCAAATCATAAAATGAATAATCTTCTCTTCCCAAATAATGCTGCATTGCAATCATGTCTAAAACGACATGCCATTTCAAAGAAGCCGATTCCTTCTTCGTAATAATAAATAGGCGCTTTTTCTACTTCGGGTAATGGCTTTTTAGACTTTTCCTGAGATTCTTGAAAAATAATCTCCTTCGCCGACTCTGGATATAAAGCAGTGACTAATTTATTGTAAATCGCCGTATGAGTTATTTTAGCTATGTGACAGGAAATATATTTGTCAATAAATTCAATTATTCTAGATGCGCGCTCAATTGAACGAACGTCTATCAGCATCTCGCCATTTTCTAAATATATCGTGGCGATTACTAAGGGCCGTGCTTTTGCTGGGGTTTGGCTGGATGGAACGTTTAAGCTAATATTGGCTGCTTCTGCCTCATATCTCAACGTCCAATCATTCAGTTCGCTATCGTAGTAAATACATCTCAATTGTTGAAGACACAGTTTTAACTGGTCAATATCAAAAATAGTGTAGTAAAGTCGCATCGGTTGAAAAAGCTCATCTGTCAAAGTCTTAACGAGTATAGGTTTTTTCCCTGGCGTTAAATTCGTTTTTTCGGGTAAAATTATTCCTCTATTTAGACAACATTTTTTATATTTTTTGCTGCTCCCGCAAGGACAGGGGTCATTTCTAGACGGCTTTACCATAATCTTTGGTTTCTCCTTTATTCAATTCTAAAGTTTAGTTTTAATCCCACAGGCACGCAGTACACACCATTTCTTAATGGCTTCAAAAATGACGAACACCCCTGCACAGATTAAAATTAAACCAATCCACCATTTCACCTGGCTAGAGACAATGACGCCAACAATCAAACATAGCGTCCCGATAATGGCACGTGAAATTCGACCTTTACGGTCAATATTCGACTGGAGGAAATTTTTCATGCACAAACTGTAACATTAAAAGTGATGAAAACCAAAATCCATACCATCTACTCGAAGATTGGCACTCACTAAATTTTGATGTTCAATTTCTATTGGCTTGAGTAGCTCATAGTATCAACATGCCCCTCTTGAGTGAGTTCGGCTACCTAACTCATTAATCTGCTATAATGGTATATAAAGTATTCCTTATTTATACCTTTTATGTCATAATACGATAATGGATTTTGAATATGACATTAAAAAAAGCCAGGCTAATAAGCTCAAGCATGGTATTGATTTTAATGAGGCGAGAGCTTTGTGGGAAGATTCTGAGCGTTTGGAATCCTTGCTAAGGGGACAGGTGAACTTCGCTATTTAGTGATTGGAAAAATTAAGGGTAAACATTGGTCGGCTGTAGTGACTTATCGAAGTTCAAATGTTCGATTAATTTCAGTCAAACGCTCAAGAGCAGAAGAGGTAGAACTCTATGAATATGAAAACATCTGATTTTGACGAAAAATTCGATGAAGGCGAAGACATTACCGCCTCACTCGATCTTAATAAAGCACACCGCCCTGGATTGCAAGCCAAACGGGTTAATGTGGATTTTCCTCAATGGATGGTCGAATCTCTGGATAAAGAAGCCCACCGTTTGGGTGTCACTCGCCAGTCTTTGATTAAACTGTGGGTAGCAGATAAGCTTGATCAGCATGAACGCCATTGATTTATCTATGTTGCTGAGCTTGCTGACTATCCCCATTAACAGGCAAGCGAAGTTTTAAAAATTTAAAAAAATAAATTATACTTCGACAGTCGGAGTTTTGCAGGACTTTAGTATGCTTCGTGGTATGTATAATCCCGCCATTTCCATCAGCAATACCTTGAATGATTTGGAAAACAGCGTCAACAATTTAACGGAGAGTCTTATTGCCAATGCAACCGGCAGTTTAGCAGAAATGCCGATGTACTTTTTAGCACTGGCCAATCCCACGCTTTACAATTTATTGAACAATTCATTAATCAGTGCACACACGCTAATTGATGCTTCCGTCAAATCCTGTGAGTGCACCCGCGATCAAATTGCTCAGGGAAAAAATCCTTATGAAGACTGGGCGACATTATCCATTAGTGATTCTTGGAAATCGCATTTATCGTTAACGGCGAGCGGCGATGAAGATATCAACAAAGCCAATTGGTTTTAACATTCCGGCCTGGCCCCACTTAACATTTTAAATTGGCCCCACCCTGGCCACCAAATCCCGCTAAAATGGTTGATGCAAAAACAAGTATTAACCAAAGCGGAGAGAGTGAGGTGACAAAAGTGGAGCTATTTGAGTTTATCAGAAAAGAGTATTTTAATCAGCGTAAAAGTATCCGGCAAATTGCTAAAGAACAGCGCGTCCATCGTCGGCAGGTTCGGCGGGCGATTGAAAACGCGGTACCGCCGACAAGAAAGACCGCCTGTCGGAAAGGTACGGTATTAACATTATTCGTTAAGCAAACGATTGATCGTTGGCTGCAAGCAGATCTGCAAGCGCCTCGCAAACAACGTCATACGGCGCAGCGGATTTATCAACGATTAAAAGACGAGGCTGGATTTTCAGGCTCAGCCGGTACGATAGCCCAGTATGTTTGCAAACAACGTAAAGTGTTGGGATTAAGCGCCCAGGCATTTATCCCTCAGATCCATCTTCCCGGAGAAGAAGCGGAAGTCGACTGGTATGAAGCCCAAGTGGATTTTCCTTCCGGGCGAGAAAAAGTTTACTTCTTCCAGATGCGTGCCTGTCATAGCGGCAAAGAATTTCATTGTGCTTTTCAACGCCAAAATCAGTTGTCTTTTTTAGAAGCCCATGTGGCAGCCTTTCAGTATTTTGGCGGTGTTTTTAAGCGGATTCGTTATGATTATGTTCCATGGAACATAATCGATGTTATGTGCCCATCACCATTATGTGGCCGACACATTGTATCTCTATGATATTTATATAATGCCAAGATTAAATAGGAACATAATTCTGCTCATTCTGGCATGCTAATCCATTTATCACAATGGAGATTATCATGTTAGAAAAATATTATATTAAACCAGAAACAGTTGATCGAGTTCGTTCACTGTGGATTGGGCCTGCTATAGAACAATATGTCACCTGGCTCGATGAGCATCACTATTCAAGTCGAAGTATTCTCCGTAGAATTCCGGTTATTGTAAGTTTTAGTGAGTTTGCTCAATCACGCGGTACAACCGATTTGAAGGATTTGCCAGACCATGTTGAGCCTTTCGTGCAGGCATGGGTTTCAGAACGCGCAAGGCCGAAGGCTGGTAAGCTGGAGCGCAAGAAAATCGGTGAGTGTGTACGCAATCCGATTCGACAGATGCTCAGGCTCGCTATCCCAGGCTATGCAGGATTGGGCAGAGCTTGTAAACCAGATAATCCATTTGAAAACTATGCTCCTCACTTCTTTGAGTATCTTAAAGACGAAAAGGGGCTTCGTGACCGAACCATTGATATTTATCGCTATTATCTTCGTAAATTTGCTGCATATCTTAATAAGATCGGAATAAATGATATCAGTCATCTTTCTCCGTATCCCCTAAAAAATCCCACACTAGTTTCTGATTGATTCAAGAAATAAACTACCTGAGTTCTAATAAAAACAACTAGAGGAGAGATACAAATGGAAACAGGAAACCAAAAATCTGGAACTATTGTAGCAAAAAGACAATGGTCGAAGGAAGAGAAACAAAGTTACATTCAGGATTGGAAACAATCACGATTAAATTACAGTCAATATTGCCAGCAAAAAGGATTGTCGGTTCCAACATTTACCCGGTGGGTAAGGCAGAGTAAGAAAAAAACCAGTCCGTCACTGACATTCATTGAGATGCCAGTAAAGAAAGAAAAGGAGGAGACTGGAAAACAAGCTGTCGAAATTCAATTGGCGAATGGTATTTTATGCCGGTTCCAACAAGTCACCAATATGTCTTCAATAAAGCAGTTAATTCAAGAGTTGAAAAATGTCACTGCAGATTAAGACATCGTCGATTTGGGTGGGAAGCTGTGCTATTGATTTTCGATCTTCAATCGACGGATTGTGTCGCGCTGTTATAGAAAACTTTGGCCTTAAACCCCAGGACGGGCTATATGTTTTTTATAATAAGCGCCGCAATCGATTAAAATTATTGGTGTGGCATTATAATGGGTTCGTACTCTTGTACAAGCGGCTCGAAAAAGGTAAATTTCCTTTTCAGTTTTCCTCTCAGCCAGGAAAAATTGCTTTACAAGAAAAACAATTACAAGGTTTATTGTTGGGATTAGATTGGCAGACAATCACTTCCTGGGAAGATATTAATTTCGAATCTTTTTTTTAAATTTATGGCTAATAATTCTTTATTTTTAAATTGAAAATAGTAAAATATCATCATGGAAGAAAACTCGGAATTACTGTCTACTTCTCATGGATTATCGCCTGCTGAGAGAGAAAAGTTATTAGAAAAATTATTACAGGAAAACGCAGAACTAAATCATCGCTTACAGCAAGCGGAAGGAAGAATTGTCTGGTTTGAAGAGCAGTTCAAATTATTCCGCCAAAGACAATTTGGTAAAAGCAGTGAATCGGCCAATGTGCTACAGGTCGAAATGATTGGGTCTTTCCCACTTTAGGGGGCAGCTAATCAAGCACATAATACTTTAACTCTGATTCTGTAGTTTTCAAAATTTCTAAACCCATACGCTCGACGTTGAATTAACTTCATCTTGCGATGGAACCCTTCAGTGATCCCATTGTTTTTAGTAAACCGCCACATTCTGACGATCTCATCCCGCCAGGCCCATAAAGTTTTTCCCAGGCTATTAAGGAAAGAAAAGCGACTCTCCTTGAGTTGCTGGATATAATCTAAAAAGATTTTGATTAACCGTTTACAGTGCTTAGCCATACGATATTTAAACATTAATAGCCGATGTAATTTTTGTTTAAAAGCATAAACGGCAGCGATAGCGGGTTGCTGTCTAAAATACTGATCGCGCTTTAACGCCTGGTGTGTTTTTAAGTTGTCAGGGTTGGTGCGTAATGCGTTTAAGATACCGCGTTGATATTTAATTTGTGGATCAATAGATTGATAAGTTTGCATCGCCATTTGATTGACTAATCGAATGACATGAAAGCGGTCGGCAACGATCATCGCATTAGGAAAATATTGTCGGACGATGTTGCGGTAGGAAGTGCTTAAGTCAATGCAGACGACTTTGACGCGTTCTTTACCGCTTAAAATATTTAAATACCCAGCAAGATCTGCAGAAGATTTACCGGGCACAACATCAAAGATATTATGTCGAGCTAAATCGCAAAAGGTGGTGGCGTAGCCTTTCTTTTTGCTGAAAGAGTGCTCGTCCAGACCAAGCACTTTAGGACACTTTTTTTGAAGGGTTTCCCGATTTTCTAAAAGATAACGTTGGTGAAACCATCGTTCAACAGTCGCTTTACCCAACCTAAAGTTTTGAGCTAGGGTTTTACCCGAGATACCTTGAGCGTGCTGATGAAAGATTTGCGTTTGGAATCGCTCGGTCGCGCGTTGATGCTTACCAATACCGGGGAACTGCTGGTTAAAGTAACGGTAACAGGCTTTACAATAAAACTTATAAGCTTTAAAGCGCAAGATCATGGGTCGATGGCCGACGGATTCATGCTTGACGTTGCGGATAAATCTGGCTTTTTTACGAAGTTGTTTACCCTGACAAAAGGGACAGCGGGCCTTGCGTCGATAATGAACATCGAAGATTAAGGGCAGATAACCGCTGACTTTTTTGATGGTAAAGCCAGGTAAATTTAGGATAAAATCCTTCTGGGGCATATTTAATCTCCTTATTCTCATCTAATCAATGACTAAGGTATTACATAATCGATTAAATTGCCCCCTTCGTTGGGCTGAATCTTCTACACATCTTGTTTATAGTCAAGAGCCGTGATCAGATGCCTCCTTTATGGAGGTGAAAATGGATTTACCCGTAGAAGATGCAACCGCCTGGTCGGAAGTTATTTTTGGTTCAATTGGTTTAGGGGATAAACGGCTTACCCGTCGACTGACTCAAATAGGCAAGCAGTTATCCTCTTTGCCAGGCAGTTCTCTCTCTGAAAGTTGCGAAGGATTAGAAGCGCTTGTAGAAGGCAGCTATCGTTTTTTACGAAATAAGCGCGTCACAGCTAATCAAATTGCCGAGGGCGGCTACGATATGACCCGTTGCTTATCTGCGTCAGTCTCTACTCTGTTAGCTATAGAAGATACCACCACTTTAGCCTATACGCATCGACTAAAAAACAGGTTAGGAGATTTGGGCGCTCCTAAAGAAAAAAGTAGTCGAGGCTTTCATATTCATACAACTCTGCTCATGGACGCAGAAAAAGAAAGAACACTGGGTTTAATTGCACAAGAACGCTGGTGTCGAGACAGGAAAGAAAGAGGCAAAAAAAAGCATCGACGAATCAGAAAATATACCGAGAAAGAGAGCTACAAATGGGAGAGGAATACATTGGAGTTAGAGAAACGCTTAGGTCCTAAAATGTCTGATGTCATTTCTGTTTGTGATAGAGAAGCCGATATTTTTGAATATATTCAGTATAAAATAGATCAGTGCCAGCGTTTTATTGTGAGAGCGAAACATAATCGAAAACTGGAAGGAGGTAACGATTATTTATTTAAAATTTTAGCTTCAGCCATCTCCTTGGGCACTTATACGATTGAGGTTGCTCAAAAGGCCAATAGAAAAAAACGCCGGGTGACTCTGGAATTAAAAGCAACCTCCGTTACTTTTTCACCTTCTGACCGAAGAGTAAAAGACCGCGAGCTAAAACCCATTACAGTAAATGTAGTGATTGCTCAAGAGAAAAACCCGCCCGAAAATGACTGTCTGGAATGGATTTTATTAACTACCGAACCGACCACTACTTTAGTGTGTACGCGAAAAATAACCAGATATTATGAGATGAGATGGCGTATTGAAGATTTTCATAAGGCATGGAAATCAGGAGTTGGCGTTGAAGAACAGCGCATGCAGTCGATCGAAAATTTAGAAAAAATGATTGTTATTCTTTCATTCGTAGCCATTCGATTACTGCAATTAAAAGAATATTTTGAATATCCAGCTGCTGTTAGTATGCCTGATCATAGCGCTTCTTGCGATGAAGTACTAACCGATGCTGAATGGAAAGTTTTATGGAATAGTGTTGAAAAAAATCATTACCCAAAGAAATACCTACCGCTGCCTGGGCTTATAAAGCCATGGCTAGGTTAGGAGGTTGGACTGATTCTAAAAGGACTGGAAAAGCCGCTTGGTCTACTCTCTGGAAAGGGTGGTTCCGTCTCAAGGAGCGATTAGAGGGACTCAGAATAGCTAAGGAGTTAATGATAATGTG
>CAVPCA010000043.1:0-50661 GCA_963702315.1 uncultured Pseudomonadota bacterium | reverse complement strand
TTTCAATAAAGCTAAAATTTCTCTCTGCTGTATTTCAATACATCGTTGTTGTTTTAGGAAAAAAAATCCGAAAAGATCATGTCTTAATAGATTTTTTTCTTGCTTCTTAATTCCTTGATTGTTTCATCGTATTGAGAAGCTGTATTTGTGTATCCCGCAATTTGCGCAATCTGTCTAGGCAGTAACTGTTTTTTATTTTTTATGCTTGTAGAAGCACTTTCTAGCAGTAACATTTTCATTACAGCATTGGCTTGTTTTTCCATCGCAACATGCAGGGCTGTATTTCCTTCATCATCTTGAATATCTAAGAGGGTTTTATGCCCAATTAGCAATTTGACTATTTCGACTTGATTGTTCGCTGCCGCAAGGTGTAATGGAGTTTGTCCTAAGTTATTTTTGATATTAGGATTAGCTCCTAATCTAAGCAAACAACCAATTTTTGATAAGTCCCTATGAGGAATACTCCAAATTAATGCTTGATTTAGAGCATCCAAGCAAAGATTTTCTGGCCATCCTTCTACAAGGTTTACTTGATCCAGATAATTACCCATCCATGCCATAAGTTTTAATAGGGTTTCAGCACTTTGTGGTGCTAATACAGCTAAATGCAAAGGAAGTCTACCTTCAGCATCAGATTGTAGCAACGCTAATAATGCTAACCCATTTTGACGCTTGTCTAACAAATCAATGACAGTGTCCAATGATATTGGATGACTAGCAGCAGCTAGGTGAAGAGCTGTTTTACCTTTGTAGGGTTCTCTTTGGAAAATATGCACTAACAAACGACGATCAAGGTTACAAATTTCTTGAATAGTTTTGGCATTACCTAATTTACAAGCTTCTTGGAGATTTTTAATCCAAG
This sequence comes from uncultured Pseudomonadota bacterium, assembly GCA_963702315.1. Classification (GTDB taxonomy): domain Bacteria; phylum Pseudomonadota; class Gammaproteobacteria; order Coxiellales; family Coxiellaceae; genus JAFEDN01. The sequence goes on along the minus strand of CAVPCA010000043.1, from coordinate 49,799 downwards.
CTTGAGGTAAATACCATTCAGTTGAATCTTTTAAATCTGGATTTTTTTCAATAAAACTATTAATTATTTTTTTAACAAAGACAGCCGAAGAGATACTTTTACTCTCAAGAGGAGCGCCAGTAGCAGGAGAAATATTTTTTTCCTTTAACCATTCTTCAATGGCTTCGCGTTCATAAGTGTGTCCATCCGTTGTATTAACGGGATCTCGCATTAATTCTCCAGTAATTTGACACAAATAATCATCAGGTATATCCACATTTATTGGTTTAGGATGTAAGATTCCCCTTATAATCTCAGTCACTTTCATATCGTTGCATACATCTAATAGTGCTCCGGGTAGATTATAATTCTCCTTTAGTTCTGTTTTGATTTCATTTTGAGGGCTTGGAAAATGTGCTGATAGATCAATTTTAGAACCATCATCGTAAACTAGCTCATATTTTGCATCATGATCAGACGATGAAACAGGAGGCTTTTTAGGTTTTTGATTTAACTCTGTTACGGGTATATCAGAACTTGAAAATTTGTTAAAATTGATCATATTTCTTCCTTAAAAAAATCTAACAACAAAAATAGGACAAGTATCAATAACACTTTATTTTCTGTGGCGATGTTTGACTTTATCATGTCCTCCACATATCACCCCATCAGGATAATATACCATTATAAGGATGTAGATAGTCATTCAGAAATTGTGAAGGTTAACTATACCCTAACTTGACGTCAAGCAGTTAACTCGAATGCGTCAGAATAGAGTCCATTTTTTCATTGATTGGCATCTCTGTTCAGAGGTTATAGATTTTTTCTTGACACTTTAAGATCGTTGTAGGTATTCAGAATCGCACTAAAAATTAGCGCTTATTGTTCCGTGTGGATTCGCCATGTGACGCTTTAAGTTCAAGCTTTTTTTCATGGTTAATAATCAAAATACCACCTAATAATACAAAAATGCCTGCAATAACTATCGGCACAAATGATAAAAATGTATTCACTGTTTTTCTCCACGCTTTCTAATACCAAAGTAGAGGGCTATACTACCAATCACTGTAATAGAAATTGACGCCCATAACATGCTAACAGGGTCTGTTCCTACGTAATGGTAAACAAATACACCTACCACACCCGCCGTGATAAAGTTGACCCCAATCTTTCTTAATTCCTCCTTTAATGCCGGGAAACTAACATGTCTTTCAATTAGTTCTAGCACCTAATACCTTCCTTATTAATTATATATTATATCATGGCGGAACGTCTGTCTTTGGTCCCCTAAAGGAAGACGTTCCCACCACAAAGCAAAACTATATTAACATAAATAAACACCACTTGGTTATAAGCCAAAATGAATCCCTAATGAGTTTCATTATTAGTTACATGACGTGTCGGATAATTGACAATATTTTAATCCCAACTCCAGCCAGTCATCTAACACCGAAAGGTAAGCCAGGGGCAAAGCTTCAGACAGATTGGCTTGATAAGCCAAACCGATTTGAACCAATGCTCTGGCCTTTTCTAAATAATCATAGGTGATTTCTTCGACTGACAATCCTTGATGACAGGACAAGACGACGTCTGAATTTTTCGATAAGATAGGTTTAGCCATGATCAACACTCCTAAACAGTTGTTGTGATTGGTCAGTCCCGTCATCGTGTATTCAGCACTTTGATGGGACGCTTTATGAAACCTTCCTGATTGAGTGACTTTACGACACGGTCAGGAAGATTTCTCTCAATAACTCGCTGGCTTTAGGCTGGCGGGCTACTGCTTTTCAGATTAGCAGACCGCCAGGCGGACTGCAACAGCTTGAACATTGACGCCAGGGCGTACACTCAATTTGTACAAAAACCGTCACAACAAAGCCCCATGATGGCAATTCCGGGTATGGTTGCTGATTCCTGAGTGCTTATACACATCCTTACCCCCAGCTATTGGGGATAACTCAGGCGTGAATCTCGGCTTTTATCGCTTCCGGGTATTCACCCTTTTCGCCAGTTGCTCATAATGTTTTTGCTCTATCGGTGACATCAATGGCCACACCAGGGCAAAGGTTTCACCCCGTTGCAAGGCTTCGGCTTCAGAATCGGTCAACGAAACCGTCGGCACCACCAACCGGGCAACCAGTAACCCAACAATCGCTCCGCCCACAATGGCCGCCAGTCCAATCGTTATCCAATGTTTCCAGTCCGACCACAGAGTTTGCACCTCATACCGTTTCAACAACGATTCCGCCTGCCCCAGGGCTGGATTCAGCCGATCAGTGTGGTCTTTCAAATCCACTGCCGCATTCAACACCACTTGCAGAACACGGTTGGTCGCCCCCCGTAAAGACTCCTCAACAGCCTGGCCGACTTGCGGCTTAAACTCGCTCATCGCTTTCGCCGCTGCCGACATCTGCTTGAGTACCGCCTCCAGTTTCTCCGCCTGGGCAACAAACTCTTGCCGATCTTCCGACAACCGTTCATATAACTTGAGAAACTGGAACAACACCCCCGACAGACGATCTGCCGCTGAGAGCTTCGATTCCGTCGGCGCTGTACTCTTGGGTTCCATCAGTGACCTCCCTTCTGGTTTCTATGCTTACAATTCCATTTCCCCTAAATCCCGTTCTTTTTGAAGCTGGCGTTGGTGGGTCTTCGCCCAACCGCCAATTTTCTCGCTTAAATCGGGATGATGCTCATGCAGGTACGACATCACGTCCGTTTGCTTTGACACTTTATCCGCATGGCGTTCCAGTTGCGATTGGAGTGTCCGCGGCGTCAGGGAATTTTCCAGCGATTTTTCCAGTAAGTCAAAATCTCTTACCGTCTCCAACGCCAGCCGCTCATGCCGCGGGAGTAAAGCTTCATTCAAAGTGCGCGCCCGCTCAGGGTGTTCCGCCTCGAATTGAGCTTTAAAGGCAGCCAAATGATCTGACGGGGATAAGGGCGCTAGACTACGATTGTCCAGATCAGACCGGCGGGCCTGTTCCGGCGACCAGTTTTGTTTCTGCAAAAAGGCGTCAATGGCGTGATTCATTTCCACTGCCGATAGCAACTCTTTATCACGCGGCAAAGACGGCTCCGGCGCGGGAGCTACCGGCTCAAACCCCCGCGTCATCGTCCAACCTTCGGCGGAACGATTGAACTCATAATCAAGGCTGGTATCCTTACCCCGATCACGGGAAAGTACCCGATCAAGGGCCCGCTTATCGTCAAACTGCTCACGGCTCCAATATAAGGCCACCTCATCCCGATGGCGGCTTAACCCCACATAGACCGATTGCCTGTCCAGATAAGATGACGCCAGCACATGGGATTGATCGACCGTGACCCCCTGCGCTTTATGAAACGTCGCCGCATAGCCATGATCAATGTGGTTGTAATCTGACAACTGAAAAAATACCCGTTCCGGCTTTCCCTGCTGATCAAGCGTATCCAGCCGGACCGATAAAGTTTCACCCCGAAGAATCTGCTCAATCGTCCCCAGGGAACCATTTTTTACCCCTAACAGGCGATCATTCTTCAGAAAATAAATCCGGTCTTGTTCCGCTAAAATTCGCTGGCCTCGGTCGGTCATAAAGCTCTGTTCTTGACCCAATTCCCCCCGCTCCTGACGGCAACTTCTGGCCTGCTCATTCAAGGCTTGCACCTCCGCACGGGTATACGCCAAAATCAATTGCGTCTTATCGGGTTCGGCCTGTCGCGCCGCATCCCAACCCGCAATCAGGGCTTGCTGCGCATCACGCTGGGTAACAAACCCTTTCACCATCCCATGTTGCTCATACGCGGCCAGAGCTTCTTTGGTTTGCCCCACCGCCAGAGCTTTCGTCGCCGCCTTCTGCCAGTCTTCCCGTTGCCGGCGGATTTCAGTCAATTCCACAAACCCTACCCGCTCTAAAATCGCCCGGAACGCGGCGCCGGCCTGGATGGCCTGCAACTGCTCCGGGTCGCCCACCAAAACCAGTTTGGCTCGTTTCTCATGGGCTTCGTTAACCAGTTCCGCCATCTGTTGAGAACCCAACATCCCCGCCTCATCCACCACCAACACATCCCTGGCGGTGAGTCGATCATGTCCGTTTTTCCAACTGCACCAGCGACTTTGCAGGGTACGGCTCTCGATACCACTGTCCGCCTCTAATCCTTCCGCCGCTTTGCCCGCTAAAGTGGCCCCCAACACCCGATAACCCTGTGCCTCCCATGCTTCACGCGCCGCCCCTAATAAATAACTCTTACCCGTCCCCGCAAAACCGACCACGCAACTTAAGCTCCCAGCCCCGGTCAGATATCTAAAAGCCGCCGCCTGTTCCGGGGTCAATGTATCGACCATCTTTACCTTCGCCAGTCGCCGCCCAGAAACTTGATGCCGTTCCGAAGCCGATAACTCGACGGCCTGGGTGATCATCTCTTTTTCCAGTGTCAACATCGCTTGCGTTGTCCACCGCTCCCGGCCAAGGTCATCTTGTCCCAGACTGACTAATTCAGGATGCGTTTTAACCACCGCCATCACCTGATTGAACTGTTCTACTTCCACAGAGTTTCGACTGGCGAATCGGGCGATATCATGATGGGTAAAAGTAGAATGCTGCTGCGTCAGGGCACTCAACGCTATCAGAGGATTTTCGATAATTTTCTCGCCGTTCTCGCGGGCCTTCTGTTGATGCTCTGCCATCCGCGCTAAACGATTTTGTGCAGATACCGGGCCGATCTTCGATTGTGGGGTTAAGTCAATACCCTGCTCAACCAGGGTGCGATGGTCAATACGGATATCGTGATCATAAAAACTCAGGTGCCGGTTGGCGACCTCCGCCCACGCTTCGCGCCATCCCAGCAAAAGCGATTTATCATTCCACGCCCTGACTTTTTGTCCAAAGCCGTCCGGGGTGATCTCCCGGAGAGTGAGCAACACGTGAATATGCGGTTGCGGCTCGCCATCTTTCCCCTTGTCATTGTGAATGGCAAAGTCGGCAACCATCCCGCGCGCTACAAATTCACGCTGCACAAACTCGCGCGCCAGTTCAATGTTTTGTTTTAAGGTCAGTTCGCGGGGCAAGGCAATCTGGAACTCACGCGCCAGTTGCGCGTCTTTGCGTTTCTCAACGGCTTCAACCGCATTCCAAAGCTTTTCCCGATCAGCCATCCAATCCGGTGTCCCGACAGGTAAGAGAATTTCAGCGTGGGCGACATCGGATTTGTGGGTGTAATCCCGGATTTGATCGTAACGCTCATCCATCAAATGATCAGCCGCGCGATAGGCAGCCGCCGCCACCACACTGCGTCCGCTGGCGCGGGAGATAATTTTTCCGCTGAAATGATAGATCGCCATGGGCTGCTTTCCCTTTCCTGTCTGTCCTGTCTGTCCTGTCTGAATGGTTCTTTATTCGTAAATCTGAAAACAGACTGCGATATAGGATACCGCACTCCCGCGCACGTTGCAACGCAACGTATAAGCGCGCACTCTCTCTGCTGAGTGGGGCAATGTGTCGCTACCGCTCCAAGGCATTCGCTTCGCTCATTTGATTTTTCTATAGTGACGTAGTGCAATAGTGCTTGCGCTTTTTTTCGAAGATCAAGTAAGATACTTAGGGTTCTCAAAAAGAAAAGGAGCAGTCTTAAAATGGCAAGATCAATCATCCAGCTTTCAAGGAGGAATCACTATGTCTAAAATAACGATCACCACTCAAAATGCAGCACAATTAGTGACTTCGATCTTAAACTTGGATGTGTCGGCATTACAAACCACCGAAGTAGCACAATGTCGGGAACCAGTGTGGGAATTACGTCATACTCAACACCAATCTTTGACATCGAATCACATTGACCAACGATGGCACTCTCCAGAGAGCCTGCTGTATTGCATCGAACGCTTATTTAACTGCCTGTCTGAAGAAGCCAAAACCTTGATTCGACAAAATCTACTGACTAACAGGACTTAGCAGGGTAAGATAAATACCTAACGACAGGAGAGAATGTGATGGAATCCCCAAAAAAGAAAAATCAGTTAGACAAACTCAAGCAGCAACGGGATGCGTTGAATGCGAGAATCCAAGCCGCTGAAGCCCGGTCACGGGTTTCAGCACGCAAACAGGATACCCGCCGTAAAATTTTAATTGGCGCGTATTACTTAGATCAGGCCGAGCAGAATCCAGATCAATGGAGCCAACTCGTGAAGATCATGGCCGATTACCTTACAAGGGACAGTGACCGGTCGCTGTTTGAATTACCACCCATGACCACCCCACCAGAAAAAGTGACCGTGTCTTGATGCTATGTCTCTGTGAGATTGATATAGATTTAAGGGGCTTCAGGTCTTGTGCTTTCAAGACAAATAAGAGCAGCTCCCCTTCTCGACACGACTATGATTCTTCGGTTTACCTGGGAGGTTTCATGAGAAGTTTGAGCATCAGAAAATCACTCGTTCTGACGTTCATGGTTTCAACAAACAAGAACCGATGATAGGAACGGTCATCAAACAACATTTTTTGCGCGCTGTGGCGAACTAAAGAAATTTTGCGTAGAGAACTAGTAGTCAGAAAAACACGCCCCTAATGGCTTTAAATGGCGTTTAATGGCTGTTCAAAATTTGACATACTCTTAAACTTAAAAAAACTATCCGAAAAAAAACAAATCTTGCAGGGCGGTGGGTATGTGGGCAAGAGCCGTAGCGAAGCGGAGGCGGTCGCCTGTACTCAGGCGGCTTGTCCACATATCCACCGCTTTGTGCGCTGCGGTTTGTGGGTAACTCGCGTCAGCGAGTTATCCACAATGAGCGGCGATCAACTACAGGATTTATTACTATAGGAACATATAGGTATATTAAGTGTAGCGCGAGAGTTAATGCGTGCAAACGCGAGAGTTAATGCGTAAAATTGATGAGATAAGCGCGAGAGTTAATGCGTGGATAACTTCGTAAATTAACAAGTTTATTCACAATCATTTTTGAAGATTTTAGAAATATGAGGTTTACTGGGTTTCAAGATAAGTCCAAAGTCATCTATACCTAGTTTCACTTCAGGATAAACAACATTGACACTGCGTAATTGGTTTAAAAAATATCTTTTAAAATCGCGAGTTCTTCCATAATCAGCACCGAACTGTATCTGCAATACTTCCCAAGGAACAACAGTTTTATTCTTTAAATAGCTCATTCTGTAGGTTAGCCAGCAATAAATATCTAATGCCATCGGTGATTTTTTAAGGGCTTTTAAAGCATCCATGTCAATAGGAATTGGATAGCTGATAATTTCTTCAAAAAAAACTTCTCCTAAGGTTAGGCTGGATTCAAAAAGTGTTGCTTGTTCAGGATTTTTTGGGTTCCACCAAAGCTCTGCTTGGGAGACGGGCTGAACATTTTTGATGGTCCAATTTTTTTCATCGTCATAGGTACAAGAAACAGACGCGGAAAATAATTTTTTCATCTGTTCACGCAATCTAGTGATTGTACCCCATCTCCCGCCTGTAGGAATTAAATCAAGTTGGGACATAAATTTACATAGATTGTGGCCGAGTATAAGCTTGCGTTGTTTAGTGCGGACGGCTTCTGTTGTAATCCAAGCAATCAGTAAGCGTGGTATGCTCCCATAAGGCAAGCCAATATCGGGGTCGGCTAACATAGTTAACTTAAAAGCACCATTTTGGCGTTTAAAAACATTGCTTTCAATTTTACTATGAGGCATCGTAGCTTGAACTAATGCCCTTGCCATAAAGCCCAACGCCCCAGCATCTTTAGCGTCTCTAGCTTCGATAGCTAGGGCTTCAGTAATTAATTTATTTAGATTCTCGTTGTTCATAAAATCATATTTCCTTAAAAAAGTATTCTCGTATATTATCATTTAAGTTTTTAAAGAAATACTTATTTACAGATATAAGTTTTTAAGGTTAGAATATTTCTCTTCCCCATTAAAAGGATACCTAATATATGATTATTGGATTTTTAAATCAAAAAGGCGGAGTTGGTAAAACCACTTTATCCTTAAGCGTTGCGCATGAATTGGCTAGAAAGAATCCCTTGAAAAGAGTGCTAGTTGTTGATGCTGATCCTCAACAGAGTTCTCTTAGTTGGTCGGAAGTAAGAGAAAAAACGCCACCTTTTCATGTCATTGGACTTTCAAAGAAGTCATTACATAGAGATTTACCGCCTATCGCACTTGGATATGATTTTGTTGTCATTGACGGCCCGCCACGAGTTACGGAATTGGCGCGTTCTTGCATTATGGCATCTGACATTGTGGTCATTCCATGTACACCAAGCCCATACGATGTATGGGCATCGGCGGAAACGGTGGAATTGCTTAAGGAAGCTTCTGTATATAAGGAAAAACTTAAAGGCGTATTTGCGATTAATCGTAAAATCGCAAATACAGCAATTAGCCGAGATGTAGTTGAGGCATTAAGTCAAATGGATTTTCCTGTATTAAAGTCTCATGTTTCTCAGAGAGTTATTTTTGCAGAGACGGCGGCGACTGGTTTAACTGTTTTTGATATGGAACCAGAAGGTAAAGCCGCTCAAGAGATAGAAGCGGTTGTAAATGAAATTTCAATACTAATGGGAATAAGCGAAGAGGTCGTATTATGAACAAAAAAGTAACTTTTAAAAATCCCAAACCTGTGCCAGAGAACCCGGATACTTGGGTAAATACGCGAGAAGATAATAAACGGTTAACCATAGATGTTCCAGTATCCTTGCATACCAAACTTAAAATCCTTTCTGCAAAAGTACAAAAAACTATGGGTGAAATCATCAAGGAACTTTTAGATGAGAAACTTAAGGACTGATTTACATAAATACGTAAATAAGTTTTTAAGATTAATCGTTTTTACGTAAATAAGATTTTACGATTAGGCATATATCTCTTATGATATTGGATTTATTCCGGTGATTTTTCCCGCTCATTTTGCCTAGCTTTCAGCGTAGCGATTTCTAAATCTGCTTTGTATTTATTCTCTTGCAAGGCTTTAAATTCGAGAGTGAGTTCATTCAGTCGATGTTGTAAATCATCGGCTTGTTTTTGAATGGCTTCTTTTTCGGTTTGTGTGCGTTCCTGCGCCATGATTGCCGTCCGGTAAAGGGCTTCTATTTCTTTTAAGCGATGTTCGGCGTCTGCATATCGTTGGTCAGAGACGGCGAGTTTTTTGGCCTGTTCCCCGATTTGGCTATGGGTTTCCGCGAGTTCTTGCTCGGCGTTGGCGAATAGTTTCCTCACCTCGGATAATTGCTGCTCAGTTTCAGCGATTTTATGGTGGAATACTTCTTTAATAGAAGCAGTCTTACGGGCGCATTCGGCGAGTATGGCTTGTTGTGCCTGTAAGGAAAGCGTCTCTTCAATATCGCCCATAGCAATATCATCTTGTTGTTGCCGCCATTCTTTCCAGAACTTCAAAACATTGTTCGGTGAGCCACCGGTAATAGATACGATGGCGCGAAGGGTGATTTTTTCTTTTTCATCGAGCAGGGATTGACACGCTTGAGCGACTTGCTCGTAAGTGATGCCGGGTTTAGCCATTTTGTGATCTCCTTATAGTTAAAATAATAATAAAATATCAGATATTTTTATGATATTTTATCAGGAATAATGAGATTGTCAAGCGTTTGTAATCGGCAGAATTAAATATCATAAAAATATCAGATATCAAAATAATATCATAATAAAATACCATTTAAATATTAGATATTATTTTGATATTTTATTGAAGAAAGACCAATGCCCGGCGGCCAAGGTCTCATTTTTTTGATTGGGCTTAGGTAGGTCGGCGCAAAGAGTAGGGAAGCCAACCGGGTTTTTATGCATTTTGAAAATTGAACGATAAAAAAAGCCAAGATGCCGCCGGAACCACAACACAAGCGTCCGGCAATATGGGGTTCCATGCGACCGAACGCTTGCGCATGGAATGACCCGACATCACCAGATTTTGCCGCTTCTCCATCGAAGGGGAGGTGTTAAGGCGTTGCAAAATCGTTTAATCTAGGCCAGCCATGGTAGCTATGTACGTAGACTACTGTGGTAGTGCCGTTCGGGGTGTTTTCCGCACCCCGGCGGCGCGCTTATTGTGCAAAAGTCCCGGAGATAAAGCAATCAAAACGTACTTTTGGTCACTGAGGTTAAGAAGCGATTGAATGGCCGTGCAAGCCAGGAAGCCGGTCGGAAATAGCGCCGCTATAAGGGCTTGGAGAGCTGCTCCCGTGGCCGGCGCGGAACCGGCGAAGCCGCCCAAAAACCTTTCGGCCATCGCCACAACGAACGATCAGGGGCGGTACGATTTTGAGGATAGAAACTTTCTCGCTTTTTCATGCGTTTTGAATGGAGGTCAACCAGGATTATCCCTGAGATCCTCACCACTTCTAATCACTGTAACGGAAAATAATCTCCCACCGCTTTTAGGGGCAAGCGGATAGTGAGATCCATAGGGGCGGGGGACAAAAAAACTAAGGTTTCGACTGCCCGCCCACATAAGCACTGGCGATGGACAAGCGGGAATGCCCAGCCACCTCGGCGATTTCCTGGCGCGCGAGTTGATCGAGAGGGGAGGGAACTCCCTTTTTAGAATCGCCGTTATTTTTGACCGGGCTAAGATGCCCGGTGATTTGGTGGTAAATCTCATTTAACCGTTCATGGCGCAGACCGTGGCTGGTGATGCCGTCCTTGCGGCTGATGCCGTGCTGGTGGCAGACATAGTAATAATGGTTTTTCCATTGCTTAAAATTGCAGCTTTCGGGAATGAGTGAATTTCTTTTATGGGTGATCATGGCTTTCGTGCGATTCAATACGTCCCGTTGATAATCCGTTTCAATCGGAATGACTCGATCTCTGCCGCCTTTGGTTCCCCAGTTCACGGCTAAATACGTGCCTTTGTCAGCGGCATGGACTTTGAGCAAAGCGGCCTCGCGCATTCGTAGCCCAAAAGCGCGTTGCAGCTCCAGTTGCAGGGCAACATGGGGTTCGTTCGTGTGTAAAGCGGTTAACATTGCCGTTAAATTCTTTCGCTGGCCGCTCCAGGTTTTGTCCGATTGGGCGACACAGTGACGGACAACGCTCTGCGGGTTTTTAACGTAATGTTCCGAGCCAAGAATCATGCCCGGCTTGCCAATCCATTCGGCGAAGGTGCGAAAGACACTGATGCGGTTTTGAATGGTCGAAGCGGATAAGCCCTTGGCCTCCCAAACGTGCGCCAAAACGATCAGGTGACGCTCTTTAAAATGGCTCACGTCTTCGAGTTTATACTTTAATGCCCGCAGCTCCTTAAATCCGCGTTCTAAAGTGTCCTGCCGGGCGGCTTGGGTGGCATAACCGGCGGTTTTGGCGCCGCGGGCAGTGGTCGAATTATGTTGCGCCAGAATTTTTTTCAAACTCAATTTCCATGACATAAATTCCCTCTTACTTTATTAATGTTATTATCCTTTTCCCTTTGCTTAATTATTTTAGCCGTACTTGAGTGTTTACTGACACCATCTCAACCCCGTTTCCGGCATTGAAACAGTCTGGTTTTTAAAATAACCGGCAACGATGACCCAAAGGGCCTAATCGTGTTCAGTGAGCCTCACCTCTGTGAGGCGTTGTATCAGAAAGTTTAAGCCTGTCGCGGCAAACACGACACCTTTCTGTGGATGCGCTTATTTTTTATTCATCGGTCATGGTTCAGAGAGAACCACCTCATGCTTTGCCTCATCCTGAACAGATGAAACCGACGGCAAAGCATTACCGATGAATGAACTGGCCAGGTTCAGCGCGCACCCATGGCATCGTCAAGCGATTTTTCGGGTCTGTGTTAAAGACCAGAAAATATCGGCAAGACGATGTTCTCCCTCAACGCCGGTGAATTCATGATGATGAATTCACCCGCGCAGTGATGCGAAGAATGGCCTCAATTCCTGGAAGGTTTGTCAGGAAATTTCAACATTAATGACAGTGACGTGATTAAAGTTGAAACAGTTGAAGATCATTAAGATCAAAAATCAAACAGATTGCGAAGCAACCCAGTCTGACTTTTCAGAGACTATCCATAGCCATAATGCCAGGATGGACACTGACGATTTGAAGAGTACCCAATCTTTCTTAGTTTTGCTAAAGCCAGAATGGACACACTACGAAACAACCGATTAAAGTTGTCGACCGGATTCTCATCGTAGTACATCGGTCTTCCTGTCGCATTAAAGTCCAGACAGTAAATGGACACATGCGAAGGATGATAACATACCGATGAACATTTTGTCCATCGAGAAAACCGGCTACCGGCTCATTTTTTGGCAAAAATGAGTGAATTTTTTTAATCAGCCGACATTCCCGATGTCCAGATCATTATCGTCACCCCATCGCAACAGGGCGAGATCAAACACTTTCCATTGAAGAGTCAACAGAAGAAAAAAAATTGTTCTGTCAAAGACAGAACAGAATGATTTTGTTCAAGAAAAAAACCCTTGAACGTGATGCCCACTCTGAATCCAGAGCGACCGAGATTTTCAGGACATCGTCTCGTGCCTTATCCGCGGTTTACAGTCATGCGGATTAATGACTCATGAGGGCATCTTATCAAAATAGATTTAAAAATACAATAAAAATCATAAAAAAATTAAAATAGTTATTCTACTTTTCGTTCACATCCCGTTTCACAGTTGAATGAGGATGAAATCATTTTAATTTTTCAATTGGTTAGCTGTGCCATGTCGGCACTCTCTGTTGACTGGCCGTCAACAGAGAGTGCCTTATTTTGAAACAAAAATAATTATAATGGTCGAAATCAGCCTGATCTTGGGAGGCTCCGCCTCCCAAACCCACCGCCCTCGCCCGGGAGCAGGGTTTGGCAACGGGGTTGCCAAACCTGCGGCTAGGGTACTGGTCGCCGCCGCCCTGTCAATGACAAGCCCTCCGGGTGGCCGCTTCAATTTCGATCTGCTAGAGTTTGGCAGTTCCTGTTGTCCTGCACGTGGTCGCACTGACATTTTTACTGCCCATACTGTGCGCAGATCAAAATCGAATCGGCCATCATTGACAGTTCGTCAGCGACGTTAACGTGAATTTTTAAAAATATTCTCAGTGGCTATTTTGTTGTGATACTATTTTTGAGTCCCGGCAATAATAATTTATCCACGATATCCCCACCAGAAAAAAGGAGTAGCAAGGATGTGTCTGCGAAGGTCAAAAAAAGTCAATGATGCGTCAGTGATTGATTTCAGGGAAGTTCAGAAAAAACTCATCCAGTCGCCGTCACGGTGGGAATGTTGGTATGCCGTCATCAAGTACGGCATGAAAAGATTCACTCAAACATTTCAGAAGGCAAGCCACTCCACCAAGGTTGATCCCTTGAGTGCTGTTCAAAATCGCGCCACGCAATGCATTGTTCTCGCGGCGGGATTAGTGGTTTTTTTAATGGCGTTAATCCGCGCCTATTTTCATTTCCAGTAAGGGGCGGGAATGAGTCGGTATGCCTGTAGCTTGTATGGTCTCCTGACATATAAAGAGAAAAGTTTCATGGCCTTGCTGACCTTTTAACGAATATGCCGGACATGTTTATCATCGGTTATTGCCACATTTAAGTGCTGCCCTAGCAAATGTAATGCCTCTTCAAGGCGCGGAAATTTTGAGCTGTAATGGGGGTCTAAAAGGCGGCGTACTTCCTTTTCATCACAATGAAGTTTCTTAGCCAAAGCCATATTTGTTAAGCTTCGATCACGCATAATCAAATATAATGCAGTTTTCGCCAATAATGTCGTCGATAATGAGGCGCAATATTGCCCTTTTTTAGGTTGGCTGGGGACTGGAATATCTAATTTCATTTCTATACGATTGGCAATGGCTTCTTCTAAACAATCCACGGCTTGCTCCCGTGCGTCTTCTTCATTTTCACCTTGGGTGATTGCTTCGGGAAAATCTGAGAACTCCACTAAGAACCCACCTTCTTTTTGTTTAGTGAACTTTACTGGATAATTAAAATGTCTCATAGTCTTACCTCAAATCGCTTTCTTTAATACCAAGTTGTTTTAACATAGCATTAAAAGTGCCTGTTTTTAACTCATCTTTTAAGTTACGAATAATTGTAAATCGCTCCCCATAAAATAAAGTGCTATGGCTGCCTTTCCCACGGCGTTGCTCAATTTTAACAATAACACCCTGTTTTCGCCCCAAGACTTTCAGTTTTTTGAGAAATTCTGACCCTTTCATTTTTTAATTATCGGACAATAATGTCCGTGTGTCAAGCGAAAATTTTCTACTCACAAAGTTAATCCAGCCAAAAATTTTTAAACCGCTGTGGTGAGAGTTGTAGATAGAGAATAAAGGAGTTGCAAGCGCAAACCTGGGGTCTGAGGTGCAATGGAACAGAAAACCGGGTTAAGGTTCGTTATCCGCTGAGAGGAAGCACCTACCCTGGCATTACCCGCTTTGGGAAACGTGGAAACCCTGCCCTCCCCAACCTTTTTAAAGAAGCATATAATATAGAGAAACAATCAAGAAAAAGTGATTTGAGTTAAATATAGATAAAAAATACACTTAGTTCGGGAGGGTTATATGAAACGTTCTTCGTTTTTTGGAAATGAAAGTCAGCCTATTTTAACTGAAGCTAGAAAAGAAAAGATTCTTGCTCATTTTGAAGAATTAGGGATTTTACCTATTTATGAAAAAGTGTTTGCGCAAATAGAAGAAAAAAGTAAAACCACCTGCGAAGAGTTATTGGCGAAAGGGATCCCCGAAGAACAAGTAAAAGCAGCTATAAAAAAAGCAACTACAGCAGCTCAGATTAAAGCAATTGAAGCGGTAAAAGACGAATATTTGAAAGCGCTTAAGGAGCTAGGAAAAAATAACGAACCGTCTTCTACTACACCGCTTTTTTAATTATAGTCATTTTCTTGATAATCCAACAACACATGCTAACTCTCATAGGATCAACGGCCAACGAAATGGGCGTATTTTTGTAACCTGTCCGCAATTTTTTGCTCTAAATCGCCCAAATTTTGCCTTTAGGGGTTGTAAGCGTAAACCGTCTTTTTTCCGTCGGCGTATTATTCATGCGTTTTTTAGTTTCCGGGTAATTCTCTCAGAAGTTTTACGCAAATTCCTCGACTACTTTATGGGGTTTACGCCTAGAACCACAATATAGTAGTTGAAACCTTGGAGAGGGATATGATTTAATTCAGGAAGAGGAGAAAATTATGCGCAAGGAGCAAAAAATAGACGTTTCAGCTAGAAAATTCTTAGCCGGAAAAAAATTGTCACTGAGTTTTTTTGAACAAAATCCTCTTAAAAACAAACCCATTTTAAAAGTAAAAATGACAGAAAATTGGCTAAAAAGTTTAGCAAAATATATTGCTTTGACAATAGCCTCTTTACCCTCTGATTTTTTAAAGATTGGGGCTCTGTTTTCTCAATTTGCACCCGTTGTTTCTCAAACCTATACTGAATATTTTTATTTTTCAACACCGGTTGGAGGAAAAAATGTGTTAATGACCAATCAGTCCTCAAGCCAGATTATTGAATTATTGAACACTTGTAATACAAGTAATTTAACCACTCTTCCTGTCATTAAAAACATTGTAACTTTATGTGATGGCAGTGTAATTCAAGCTTTAAACGGAAGTATTGCTTTAAATGCCACAACAGATTTGGCCTTAAGTTGTATTGCTAACGAATTTGATTCGCAATGGTGTAATGAGAGTTCCTGTGGACCTGCTTGTATTGGTGTTATAGCGGCAGTTGTCATCCTGATAGCAATGGTGTGTTGTGGCTGTAAGAGTTATTACCAACAACAACAACCTCGCCGTGTTGATCCCAACGTTCGACGTCAACCACTGGACCAAAAAGTGCAATTAGGATTTTTAGCGAGCGCTAACGAAGAACCGTCGCAAATTCCGTCAGCGTCAGCCACTTCTCTCTCATCCCAAATGAGGATGTCTCTATCATCTTAGGGGGTACAGTCCTCATAGCTGAATATAGATCACGGTATTTGATGTCGGCGACCTGAATAATCCTGGACGACGCGCGTGTCGGGGCGTAGTAGCAACCCAGAAAAAAACAACGCTAAGGATTGTTCGTCTATAGTCACTCAAAAAACGACCGTTTTTTAAGTAAAAATCTCTGCCCCCTAAACAGTCCCTTAGCTTCATTCAATAACTCACTGAGTAATCAATGCTGAGTTGCCGACTGGGTTGCTACTATTCTTGTGGAGGAGTTGACAATTAATATCTATTTGATATGCTTTAAGCATGAAATATAAATACCTCTATGATGAGGAAAAAAATTTAAAATTAAGAAAGGAGCGAGGTATTGGCTTTGAAGAAGTCATTGCGGCTATTGATGAAGATAAAGTGCTCGACGTTATTCCTCATCATAATAAAAAATTATATCCCAATCAAATGATATTGGTCATAGAAATCAATCATTACGTGTATTTGGTACCGTATGTGGAAAAGGAAGATTTATTGGTTTTAAAAACGGTATTCCCGAGTAGAAAATTTACCAAACAATATTTAGGAGGAGCTTGAGATGAGTGCGACTAAGAGAGTGAAATTAGATGTCAAATTAGACCCTGAAGAAATAGAAATCGAAGATAATCTGGATATCAGTAAACGCTTACCGCCAAAGAAAAAGGCTCAGGAATTAGCGAAGCTCAAGGCGGCAGCGAAAGAGAATTTACGAAAAAGAGTCAAAGAGAAACGCATCAGCATCCGAGTGTTTGCTAGCGATTTAGAGCAATTGAAAGAAATGGCTGAACAAGAGGGGTTACCGTACCAAACATTGGTCACCAGCATATTACACAAATTTTCGACGGGTCGTTTAGTGCCGATAGAACAAATACATCACAAACATCATAGCGGCTGAAAAACTAAAGGAGTAAAGGCCCATGACGTCACCACAGCGATTGGCGCTCCTGAAAACAGGATTAGGTGCCTCTTTTGAGACTTGTTCTGACGCCCTGGGATTACAAATCGCATACCCAGTTACTTGAACCAGGGATCATCACAGGCCAGATGAGGATAACACCATTCGCTTAGTCTTGCCAAAAATTTTTAAACCGTTGCGGTGACAGTTGAGTGTAGATCACAGTGTTTTTAATATTGGCATGGCCTAAGTAAGCTTGAATAGCGCGAGTGTCTTCTCCTTTGTTAGCGAGATAAAAACCGGTGCTATGACGAAGCATGTGAGGATGCACCGTTAAGTTGAGCTTGGCTAGCTCGCCGGCACGAGTAATGATATGGTTAACCGTCCGGGCAGTGAGGGGAGTTCGGCGAGCCGTGACAAAGACATACGGGGTATCAGGATACGCCCGTTGTAATTGGCGAAGCGCCCTCAATTGAATCCCTCGGAGTGGGTGAGTAGCGGGGATGCCTTGCTTGAGACGGCGCACGTGGAGTAAGCCTTGTTTGAGATCGACTTGCTCCCAACGGAGAGCAACGACTTCACTGACGCGCAGACCGTGGCGAAACATCATGAGGATGAGAGTATCATCCCGCTGGCCGTGACGGCCATGCTGCCGGGCCGCGGTGCGTAACTGGTTGACTTCCTGGTCGGTGAGAAATTCCCGCGTGCGGCGTGATTGCATTTTTAGCCTTCTTAGGCGGTGGATTATTTAACTTTGCCGAAAACGGTGCTGAGTTTTGAATTTTGGCATGGTGCAACCTCCGTATTAATCGAAGGCCATGTTAGCATACATTGCCGAAAAGGGACATTTTTCGCAAAGATTTTTACTTTTGAAATTATTCAAGATATAATCACAAATGGAAATCAATTTAAAGGGAGTGTGAGGAGGTTGTGATGTGAAAAATCATATACTAATTTAGTATGTGAATGTGGGAAGGAGTAAAGGGACATTACCTAATGTAGGAACTTTAAAACCTTTGGAAGAACTGAAAGAGTATTACCCATCCGTTTAACCGCAATCATATCGAACATCTTTTTCTGTAACACCCATTAGTGCGATTATAGCTCTGCTAATAGAAATAGGTTATGGCTCTGGGGAGCTAGAACACGAGTTGTTAATTATAAATTTTCAACAAAATGAATTATTTTTATTGTACATACGTGGAACACCAATGATTTGAGAGGAAAAAGTCATGCGTAGAATAATGAAATATTTATTTCAAGAAAAACAAAACAATAACAATGAAATTAAAGAGAATATTGAAGAGGAGAAAATTGAAAATTTTAATCATTCAGATGCTAATTCAGATAGGATACTTGTTAACAAACGACGAATTTATCGAGGATTGACTTTTGCCTCTGTCATAGTTGACCCATTGTTTTCATATTTCCTTTTTGTAGCGGTACGAAAGGCATATCAAGCTGCATCTGAAGAATTAGGGAATGATAACCCAAGTTTGGAATGGTTTTTTTTAATATTATTTATCATTATTTCAATAATGAACGCATTATGTGATTTTTTAGTAGTAAATCCAATAGAAGAGGCAGAAGAAGCTCTTTTAGAGTCAGAGGAAAAAAAGGAAGAAAAAAATAAAAAAGGATGCAAAAAAGGAGTAGTTTGTGTGTTAAGACCAACTAACCAGGTAGTTGCTAACTTTACATATATTATTGGATCTGCTTCAGATGCAATCTCTATTGCTTATCTTACTTCGAATACGGCCATCAGATTTACTCTTGGAATACCAATAACAGTACTGGGGTTAATTTACTATAACATGATGACTAAATCAAAAGTTGATGAGCATACGGATGAATATGCAAGTCGATTGCTGGATTGTAAAGAGTCGATGGTTATAAATTCCCTAAAATCGCCAGCAATTTCCTTGGAAGTTTCCAATCAAGTGTTAATAAATGCAATAAATCGTGCCATTAGGTTTGGATACATCATGAATCAGTTATTAACAACTATATTCAACATTGAATCAGGAAATCCTTTAGGGGTAAGTTTAGTAATACTTGCTGTAGTTACTACTTTTTATTCTGCTTTATTTTCACGAACTTTAAATGTGCATAAACAATTTTTTAATAAAGAGTTTCTTACTTTGAGTGATGGAATTCTGAAGCAAACAAAAGTATCAAAATCTAAAATTTTGATAGATGGAATGATGACTTTGTTAAGAGCTGTTCCAGCAGCAACATTAATCTATAGGCATAGCTTTACTAATCCGGTATTAAAGTCAATTACAGCGATCACAAGTGGTTTGGCCATAACGTTTCATAGCTCATATGCAAGATACAACAGAAGTTTATACAAAACTGCTCTTGAAAATAGGAAGATGTCACCTGCTTTAGGTAATATTCAATCTAGCGATGCTTTGACGCTTCCTTTTGATTCGATTCAGAATCAATACAAAACAAATTCACTTAAAACCTTCGTCACTATATTGAATACAGGCGCTAGGATGACATCTTGGTTTTCTTTTTATGGTTTTTTGGTTACGCTTCAGCAGCTAATAACGCCATATACCGGTTTGAATTTAGATTTTTACGACTTATTATGCATTCATCAATTATGGTGTATTCCTTCTTTAGAAAATGATGCTAGTTTCTATCAAGATAGTTTAGTGGATAATCTAACTTATTACCAGGCTAAAGTAACTATTGAAAGAAAATTTCCAACATTTGGCTGGGGTGCTTTTTGGAGAGCTAAAACAGAATATTCAGAATTACCACAATTGTTAAGAGCGTATGAATTGTAAACAAGAACATCTGAATTTTTATGAGGAAATATGTTTGTTAAGGGAAAATTTTTATTTTAATTAAGGAGTTCATATATGAAACATAGAAATACGGATTTTGTTATTCAAAATTCCTTTCCAAATTATCAAAATGCAATAGAATTGGACTTAATGCAAGTTTCGATTAAGGGTCGAAATAACAAAATTGTAACAATGCCGAATGGACAAGAAGTTGTAGAATTTATCAATTGCTCATATCTTGGTCTCGATTTGGACCCAACAATAATTGAAGCAAGTAAAAACCTTGATTCAAACTGGGGAATAAATTTTTGTTGTGCACGTTCAAGGTTTTCAATCGAACCGACCAGAAGATTGGAAGAAGAGTTATCGGAATTATTCAGAGGCAGGGTTATAACATTCCCTTCGGTAACGACTACGCATTTATCAGTGCTGCCATTGTTAGCAAGCGGTAGCCTAATCAATTACAAAAACCCTCCAAAAGTAAAAATAATATTCGATAAATTTGCTCATTCATCTATGCAATATTTAAAACCTATATTGGCGAGCGAAGCCGAAATTAAAACCATTGCCCATAATTCACTAGAAGAATTAAAAGCTGAAGTTATTGATGCGCATAATACAGGGAAACAGGCTGTGTATATTGCCGATGGTGTTTATTCGATGGGAGGAACATGTCCAATAGAAGAGCTTATTCGTCTTTCCAAAGAGTTAGATTTCTATATTTATTTAGATGATGCTCACGGCACATCTATTTTTGGCAATCTCGGAGAAGGGTATGTAATGCAAAACTTTAATAGCATACCTGATAATTTTATTGTTACATTTTGCTTGTCCAAAGGATTTGGATGCAATGGTGGTGGTGTTATATTATCAAACCGAACACAGGAACAATTGGTCAGATCATTTGGGCAAATATATGCATTTTCTGCTGCTTTGGATTTTTCTATTGTAAATGCATGTTTAGCCGCCATTAATTTACATAAGGATGGTTCTGTTAAAGGATTGCAAAAAAAATTAAGAGAAAATGTATCATTATACGATAACCTTGTTGGGGAAGAGTTAAATTTCAGTCCGATTCGAATGGTTTTAATAGGTAACGAATTAGAAGCATTAAAAATTGGTAAAAAAATACTTGAAGCAGGTTTTTTCGTTTCAGTAGTCTTTTTTCCTATCGTTCCAAGAAACAAGGCGCAGTTAAGAATATGTATCGCTGCTAATCATACTGCCGATCAGATTATTCAGCTTGTTGAAACCATTCAAAATAATCTTAAATTAAATGTTCATAATGAACCGATAAAGTTGACAGCATGAATGTTAATTCAACGGAAATTGTTAAAAAATTATATGTTGCAACGGCATTAGAAAAATTTAGCTTCAATGGTATTGCCGCTATACTTGTTTTATACTCGGTGACAGCTCTTGGTCTATCTGATCAAAACGCTTTTGAAATTTTTGGCTTAGTGAATTCATTTGCTTTCATTTCAGCTCTCATTGGTGGGTGGTTATCTGATAGTTTTTTAGGGTATCAAAAAACACTCATATTAGGTTCAATTTTGATGATCATCGGTCTAATTTCAACATATTTTATAGAGAAATTAACGCCTTCAATGTATTTTATGTTGGCAATTATAGCGTTAGGTAGTGGATTAATAAGAGGGAATATACCATCATTTCTTGGCGCAGTATGCAACGAAAATGGTTTAAATAGAGACGCTACTTTTTCAACATTTTATGTGGCTATCAATATTGGAACGATATTAGGTGCCGGTGTATGTGGGGTCGTAGGTCAAATGTTTTCTTGGAGAGTTGCATTTTTATTAGCTGGTATAGCCATGTTGTTCTTTTTTATTATGCTCGTTAAGCCATCAAATAATTCACTTGGTAATAAAATTTTAGATATTCAGGGTAATTACAAAATAAAAAGCAGACTACCTTTAGTTTTTCTTATTTTATTCAGCACTATAGTTGTATTTTTTATGTTACTTTTCTTTAAAAATATTTCAAACGCTATCTACATTTTGATATCTTTGATGTCTGTCATCATATTTATTATTGCAAGTATAAAAAGCCAATCTTTTAAGCCGATGATAACAATTTTTATATTGATGATATTTAACACTGTTTTTTTTGCATTATATAGTCAAGAAAGTATGTCGATAATCATGTTTGCTGAAAGAAATGTAGAAAGATCTTTGAATAGTGTTTTTGGGATATCTCATATTAGTTTATTCAATAGACATATTAATGAAATCCCGGCGTCGTTTTTTCAAACGATAGATCCTTTTTGGAATATCTTGCTGGGGACTGCATTTGTTTTTCTTTGGAATTTTAATTTTTTAAAAAATAGTTATAACGGTAAATTTTTTGCTGGTGCGGTAATGATTTCCTGTGCATTTTGTCTGATCCTCACAGGAATTAAATATGCAACGCATGATAAAGTTTCACTTTGGTGGCTTGTTTTTTCTTATTTATTTTTTGTTCTGGGAGAACTATTAATTATTCCCATGGGATTGTCTGCTGTATCCGAATTAGCGCCAAAAAAAATATCTGGTTTGGTTATGGGTATTTGGTATTTTTTTATGGGATTGTCAATGTGGATAGCGGAGTTATTTTCAAAAATATCATCGATACAAAGATCGAATGATACTGTAGCTTCATCAGTTATTGTTTATTATGATGCATTTAAAAATTATCTATTTTGGAGTATTGGCCTATGTGTTTACATTCTGGTATTAATTTTAGTTCAAAATAGAAAAATCTTTATAACTTATTTTTATCGAGAAACCGATGCATAAAAAATTGAGTCATGAGTTTATGCGGGCTATTATTATCAATAATGAGATGCCAAAACCAAAATTACAGCTTATCGAATGGGCTAAGCCTGTTCCAAATAAAGATGAGGTGTTAATAAAAGTAAAAGCGAGTGGAGTAAACTGGGCTGACATTGAACAAAAGGAAGGAAATTATCCTCCGCCACCAGGCGCATCTCCTATTATGGGGCTAGAGGTATCAGGAATAGTGTGTGGCATTGGGAAAAATGTTAAAAAGATTAAAATTGGAGATAAAGTTATGGCTTTACTCTCCGGTGGTGGGTATGCTGAATATGCTGTTGCGCATCATAAATTATGTTTACGGATGCCCAACAATATAGATTATGTTACTGCGGCAGCCGTGCCGGAGTCCTGTTTTACAATATGGGGAGCTGTTTATCAATTGGCGAAGCTGCGAGCTAAGGAGAAAATTTTAGTTCATGGATGTGGGAGTATAGGCTCAACACTGATCCAAATAGCGAATCATTTTAAATCAGAAGTATATGTTACTTGTAGTAGCAATGCTAAATGTGCATTGGCCAGAAAACTTGGCGCTAAAAAAGCCATTAACTATAAAGAACAGAATTTTGTAGGTGTCATAGCTGACGAAACTCAAGGCAAGGGAGTCGATGTAATTTTGGATATAGTCGGTGGTGATAGTTATTTTGAGAATAATATAAGCAGTTTAGCAACTTCAGGAAGACTAATAATCATTGATTGTAAATATGAGCTGGCAGAGAGCGTAAATATGGTTCCAATTATTACCAGAAACCTAACGATATATGGTTCCGTTCTTAGGCCTCGTTCAATATCAGAAAAGTCACGAATGGCGAAACACATCGATCAAAAAATTGTACCTTTGCTTAAAAACCGAGTTTTAAAACCTTTAGTTTCCCATGTATTCCCATTATTGCAAGCTGAAAAAGCCCATGAGTTTATGAAAAAAGGCACACATGTTGGAAAAGTTGTTTTGACCGTTGATAATTAACCTATTTTAGAAGGAACATTCTATGAAAATCAACCCTATCAAAGAAAATTTTGGCGCTGTATTGAGTAACATTAATTTATCTGAGCTTAGTGATGACCAAGCAAATGAAATAAAGTCCTTATTATACCAATTTAAGATTATATGTATAAAAGACCAAGCTATTAATGAAAAACAATATATAGAATTCTCTAAAAAAATCGGGGATCCAGTTAAATTTGTTGATCCTAATTATTATCATCCTGATTATCCAGAGATTTTTGTAACCTCTAATGTTAAAAAAGATGGAAAGAAGATAGGTATGGACAGAGTTGGCTATTACTGGCATACGGATTCTTCATTTATGCCAACTCCTTTGCCTATTACTATGCTTTATGCGCAGCTAGTTCCACAAGAAGGTGGTAAAACGTTCTTTATTGATATGCACGATGCTTATGAGAAAATGCCAAGGCATTTAATAAAAGAAATAGAAAACAAGCAAGCCTCTCATGAAGGAAAATGGCGATATATCATCACAGAAGAAGATGCGAGCCTTTCCATTCAAGAGGTGTTGGATAGAGATGAAATGCTTACGCCTTCATCCGTCCATCCAACAATTATTACTCATCCCTTCACTAAAAAAGAGATATTATATATTAATGAAGGTTTTACACGTAGAGTTTTAGGAATGGAATATGATAAAAGTAAATTGCTATTAGATGAGATGTTTGAGTTTATTAAAAATAATTCTAGCCAATATGCACACAAATGGAGTAAAGGTGATGTGATCCTTTGGGATAATAGATCAGTGATCCATAAAGCAGAACCTGCTTTAAAATGGCAACCTCGTATGCTGTTTAGAATCGGTATTAGCGATGGTGCTTTCTATGAAAATATTTCCTCTAGAAGTGTAACTACTGTATATGCGTGAATACATAGGAATATCTGATATTGCGGTTTGTATCCCAGATGAAAGGATAACTGTTTCACAGTTATCTCAGTTATCTTTGATTCCTGAAAGTGTTCTAATTAAAAAAACTGGAGTTAAGGAATTTCCTGTTTTAAGTTCCGGGCAGGCCCATATAGATCTTGCTATTAAGTCTACTAAAGATCTTATTAAAAATTGTAATGTATCTCCTTCAAAAATAGATATAATATTGTTTTGTAGCTGCGGAATTCAAGATCAATATATGTGGTCTCCGGCTGCTAAAGTGCAGCAAGCCATTAAAGCTAAAAACGCCTTTTCGTTTGAAATTAGTAATGGTTGTAATGCGGGAAACTTAGGCATAAACATAGCTTCTGCTATGCTAAAAAATGATGCGACAAAGAAAATTGCTATAGTAGTTGTCTGTGATGCGCTTTCCAGAACTGTTAATAGAAACAATAAAGATCATCTTTCAATTTTTAATTTTGCTGATGCATCGACAAGTATATTAATAATGAAAGGGGAGAAACGAAACAATATTTTAAGTACAGTGAGCCAAACCATCCCCGATTTTGTTGATCATCTATACATACCTTACAATAATAAAATTATATCCATGAGTAAAAATAGTGATGAAGATAAATTGTTATCACAAACATATATAAAAATGTATCCTAAAATGATTAAGAGTGCTATAAAAAAAGCGAATCTTAGAATCTCAGACATTTCATATTTATTGATGAATCAAGGGGATCATGGCTTGATTAAAAAAATTCCTGATATTTTAAATATCCCAGAAAATAAAATATTTAGGTCGCATGAGAACTTTGGTCACATGGGAGGCTCAGATGTATTTTTTGGCATGAAACAACTAGCCAAAGGAAGTCATTTAAAACCTGATGATATTATTGTCCTGGCGTCTAGCGCGATAGGTTTTTCTTGGGCGGCAACTGTAATTCAAATATAGGATAAGGTTCTTATGGTCATTACTAAAAAACAAAAGGCAATTCTCACTGTCTTTGGTTTAACTATGATTACGATTGGTTCTGTGGATAGTGTTAGGAATTTGCCATCAACTGCCTTATTTGGTTCGTCATTAATATTTTATTTTATTCTTGCCGGCATTACCTTTTTGGTGCCAACCGCTTTAATTGCTGCCGAATTGTCCAGCACGTGGCTACAAGAAGGAGGTATTTACTTGTGGGTTAGTGAAGCTTTTGGAAAAAAGGCTGGGTTCTTAGCAAGCTGGTATCAATGGGTAGAAAATGTGGTTTGGTATCCAACTATGTTGTCTATTCTTGCGGGAATTTTTGCTTTTCTTCTTTCACCTAATTTAGTGAATAACAAACTCTATATTTTCTCTATTATCTTAGTTGTATATTGGACAATAACTTTTTTAAATCTTTTAGGAATGCGTGCTTCAACAAGATTGGGGGTTTTATGTAGCATTTTGGGATTAGTCATTCCGATGGCGGTAATTATCAGTTTGGGGTTGGTTTGGTACTTTTCAGGACATGCCCTTCAAATATCGCTAAAACCTCACGACCTATTACCTTCAATATACAATACCGATAGTTATATGGCGCTTACAGGAATTATATTGTGTTTCTGCGGAATGGAAGTTACTACAATTCATATTAGAGAGGTCAAACAACCACAAACGGAATACCCTAAAGCATTAGGATGGTCAGTGTTAATAATCTTGATTACCATGATACTAGGTTCACTTTCGATTGCTATTGTCATCCCGCATAATCAAATTAGCCTTATCTCTGGAACTATGCAAGCATTTCAATTTTTCTTAAACGCTCATCATATCAGTTGGCTCTTATGGTTATTGTCAATTCTTATCCTTATTGGTGGGTTAGGTTCTATCAATAACTGGATAATTTCACCAACCAAAGCTTTACATTATGCTATTAAAGACATTGATATATTAAAACAACTACATTATCAAAATAAAAAAGAAATGCCTGGTCGATTATTAATCTTGCAAGCTATTCTTGTTACTTTAATTTCAGCAATTTTTTTGATAATGCCAACCGTCAACAGTTCATATTGGCTGTTAACAGCCTTAACATCTCAATTATATATGGTAATGTATATTTTAATGTTTTTTTCAGCTCTTCATCTTCGTTATAAATTTCCTAACAAAAATAGAAATTTTGTTGTGCCGGGAGGTAAATTAGGTTTGTGGATAGCCTGTGTTTTTGGGATTTTAAGTGCTATTTTTACTATAATCATCGGGTTTAAGTGTCCATCAGATGTAAAAACTTATAGTGATTTGGAATACGCGTTAATCATAGGTTTTGGTTTTATTCTAATCTCTATTCTACCTTTCATTATTTTTTTATTCAAAAAAAGAAAAGTACTACAACTGGACAACAGCCAGCCTCAAATTGTCAATTAAAGAATTTGAATTCGCAATGCAAACATTATCGCAATTTTTTTAGGCGGTTTGGAATTAAAAACCTTATGAAGGGGTTCTAGGCGTAAACCCCATAAATTTCTGAGCATTGTCTAGCCAATTGGCCGCAAATCCATTATGCCGCCGCAATAGTATCATAATACCTTGCGGGCAACCCACATTGTATGACGGGCAATGAATTGTAGCAGCTGAGTACTCTAACGGCCTAAGCCGGGATTGTTCAATGAATTATTAACTTAGTGGCACAACAAAACTCCTGACCACCTCTCTGTCCCAAAGAAAAAAAATCATGAGTCCCATCGTGCCACGGGTTATAGTATCACAACACCTCGTTAACGAATTGTAAACGTTTAGGGAATTCCATCTTTTAAAGTTTAAAAATTTCGTCGAAACTATATTTTTGAAATTAAATTTAAGGAGATATAGTGATGAAGTTAGAATCAGAGCGCCAGATACATTGGCAAAAATTAATTGAAGCACAGGCTCAAAGTGGCTTGTCCCGCCGGGAGTTTTGCGAACGCAATCAAATTGTATTGTCGCAGTTTAGTTATCATTGTTTAGCTTTGAAGAAAAGGCAGCAGAAAAAGTTAGCGGGTATGGGTGATGTTATTCCCGTTCATTTGCGTCCAGAACCGATGGCGTCAAGGAATAATGAACTCAAAGTGTTACTGCCTAATGGACTCCAGTTGCTATTGCCTTATAGCGAATACAGTCAACTGAAACGCTGGATGGAGGTAATACGATCATGCTGATTCCAAACGATGTGAAGATTTATTTTTATCTATCCCCCGTCGACATGCGAAAATCCATCGATACACTGTGTATATTGATTGCCGATGTTTTAAAGATGAATCCCGCTTGTGGTCATCTCTTTTTGTTTCGTAGCCGCAGCGGCAATAAAATTAAAGCCCTATACTATCAGCCTAATTGTTTTACTTTGTGGTATCGGCGATTGGAAAAAGGCCGATTTGTTTTCCCCAGGAATCAAGACGGACAAATAGAAATGACCCCGGAACATTTCCACTGGCTGTTGGCCAGTGATAAATTTTCCAGGTTGGAAGTGAGTGAAGCAAAGTTCGAAAATTATATTTAAAAAAATAAAAAAAGTGAAAAAAATAGCTGAAATTTACGTTGAAATTTGTTAGGATAGCACTGTGAAAATAGATATTAAAAAATTGCCAGATTCTCTGGAATTATTGCAAAAAATTGTTATTGATTTGCAGATTGAATTAACGAGCTATAAAGAAAAATATGCTCGCTTGATAGAAGACCTGCGCCTTGCCCGGCAACAACGTTTTGCCCCTTCATCCGAAAAAAATATATGGCAACCCGATATGTTTGATGAAGCGGGTGTTGAACTGACCGATGAACTGAAAGCCCAAATCGAAGAGTCGACCGAAACTAAAAATAAGGAACCTAAAAATCGTCCGGTGCGCCGATCCCTCCCGAAAGATTTTCCAAGGGAGCGGATCGTGTACGATATTCCAGAATCCGAAAAAATTTGTGCTTGTGGCGCTCACTTAGTCCAGATTGGAGAAGAGATGAGCGAGCAACTTAAATATATACCGGCGACATTGTCCGTGGTTCAACATGTGCGGCCTAAATATGCCTGCAAGCCTTGTCAAGAGAACGTAAAGATTGCCGCTATGCCGGTGTTATTGTTGCCTAAAAGTATCGCCACGCCCGAACTGATCGCCCACACGATCGTGACCAAATACACAGACCACGTCCCGCTATACCGGCAGGAAGCGATCTGGCAGCGCTTGGAGGTAGACCTTGTGCGCAGTAGCCTGTGTGCCTGGGTACTCAAAACGGCTGAACTTTGCGCGCCGCTGGTGCGCTGCTCACGGCAGTTGATCCTCCAAAGTGGTTACATCCAAGCGGATGAAACGACCTTACAGGTCTTAGAAGAAGTGGGTCGATCTAATACGAATAAATCCTATATGTGGGTTTATCGAGGCGGTGACCGGGATAAACCGAGTTTAGTCTTTATGTATGAAGAAACACGGGGCGGTTACCATGCCCGAGAGTTTTTAAGTGGATTTAAAGGCTATTTGCAGAGCGATGCTTACTCGGGTTATCACTGGGTAGAGAAGACTGAAGATATTTGTTCCGTGAAATGCTTTGCGCATGCTCGACGTTATTTTGCTGATTGCGCTAAATTATCGAAGAAACCGGGTTTAGCTGCCAAAGCACTGGAATTTTTTAGAAGGTTATATGCGCTTGAAAAGCGAGCGCGGGAAGCCGATCTTTCTGCCCAAGGCAGATATGAGCTGAGAGAAAAACAAGCGCCACCCATCTTGGCTGAATTTAAGCAATGGTTGGAAGAGTATCTACCCAAGGTCCCGCCGCGACAGAAGTTAGGCCAGGCGATTCAATACGCCCTGAACAACTGGAAAGAACTGAATCATTACCTGAAAGATGGTCGAATCGAGATCGATAATAATTTAGTGGAGAATGCCATACGACCTTTTGCCATTGGTAGGAAAAACTGGTTATTTTGCGGCAGTCCCCGAGGCGCTCAGGCGGGCGCTATTTTGTATTCGCTGCTGGAAACTTGCAAGGCTAATGGGATCGAGCCTTATCGCTATTTTGTTGCCATGCTTCATCGCATCCGCTTATGCACCACTGATGAAGATTATCGCCAACTACTTCCGCAATTTATCCAACTTTAATTTAAATCGGATATGGCGTTTACCAAACGCTTACAATTCACCGCTGGCTTTGACTTCATCAGATTGGGTAGAATTTCGACATCTACCGGGCAACACGTCAATGACCGACCCGGCATGTTTTAACCCAAGTTCGCCTGGTGTGTAGGTAGAGACGATTTCCGGACAACATTAGTTCCTACTATTATAATGTAGTTGTCATTTTATCTGTTTTCGCTTATGATTATCCTCAATTAGGTGCCACTTGGCATGTGATCAGAGGGTGAAAGTTCCGCCTCTGCCTATTCTAGGAACTTTTTAAGGAAAGAAAATGAGCTATAAAAAAACAGTTCGCAAAGTGCATTCAGATGTTATAGCCCGTACTACCTCAAATGCATTAGTCAGTGATATTGCTAAGCTCATTGATGAGGCAAAAAATCATGTTGCTCGTGAATACAACTCTACCCAAGCATTACTATGCTGGTTGATTGGCAAGCGCATTGATCAAGAAATTCTTAAAGCCGAACGTGCTGAATACGGCGAAGCCATTGTCATCTCCTTAGCTGAGCAACTCACTTTAATCTATGGCAAGGGTTATAGCCGACCCAATATCTTTAGAATGATCAAATTTGCTAAGCAGTTTCCTGACCGTGACATTGTCTCAACACTGTCGAGACAATTGTCTTGGTCTCACTTTGTGATTATTTGCTCTATTGATGATGATTTAAAGCGTGATTTCTACGCTGAAATGTGCCGTGTTCAACGGTGGAGTGTTCGATCTTTTCAGAAGCAGTTAAACAGCATGCTATATGAGCGTACGGCTCTTAGTAAAAAACCAGAGGCTGTCATCAAAGCACAATTAGACAAGCTAAAAAATGGTGATGAGATGACGCCGGAGTTAACCTTTAAAGAACCTTACTTCTTGGATTTTATTGGTGCACATACCTATGAGTCAGAAGAGGAGTTGGAAAGCTTAATTCTGAGTAACATCACAGATTTTCTACAAGAGCTGGGCATGGACTTTTGTTTTGTGGCTCGTCAAAAGCGCATGAGTACCGGTAAAAAAGATCGCTATTTAGATTTACTTTTTTTTAACCGACGCCTACGTCGGTTAATTGCAATTGACCTGAAGCTCGGTGATTTTGATCCCGCCTATAAAGGTCAAATTGAATGGTATCTCAACTGGCTAGATAAAAATGAGCGCTTTAACTATGAAGATCGGCCAATGGGTATTATTCTTTGTGCCGGCAAAGACCATGACGATATTGAATATTTGGAGATGGATAAAACTGGCATTCATGTAGCACAGTATTTAACAGAGCTACCGCCAAAAGAAATATTAGAATCACATCTACGTAAAGCCATTGCTGTAGCTAAAGAAAATCTTTTGAAAAAATCGTTAACTAATGATTAGATGATCATGTTCAATGAAGATACACCTGATATTGCATTTCGCGATTTTTGGCATGTTTTGCCTCATGAAAAATATTTGCTTCAAAAAAAACGTGGTGCATCAAAATTGCTCTATCTTCTCCTTTTTAGGTGGTTTGAAAAACATGCTCAATTTCCGCATAGCATAGATAATATTCCTACAGCTCTTATTGAGTATGGCATTGCATTATCAGGGGAATCATTTATTCATCAGGGCTTGATCGAATTGTTTCAACAAGAGCGCGCGGTTAATCGGTATAAGCAGGAAATTAGAGACTACTTTAACTTCAAAGTTTTTGATGCAAATTGCCAAAATTTTCAAAGTTTTTTAATAGCACATGTGTTCAAAGAAAAAAGTGATGAAGCATTAAAAATGCTGGCACAGGATTATCTAAAAAAATATAAAATGGAAGTTCCAGACGAAACAAGCTTGCTTGCCATTTTTCAACAAGCAAAACTGAAAAAAGAGCAACAGTTCTTTGGCCAAATTGATAGCACGCTCTCACTAGAAAATAAAAAATATATAGATAATAACCTACTTGTTCATAATGCTGATAACAGTCTTGTACAATTTTTACGGCAAGACTCAGGAGCATCAACAAAGGATTCGATAAAAGAGGAAATTAAACGTTTACAAATACTTAATGAATTACCTATAGCCTCTCTAGGATTTATCGGTGACATTCACACTAAGCAGATCAATGTTTATCGGCGGCGTTTTTTAAGTGATACTCCAGCAAGAAGCCAGCAAAGAACAGGATTAAGCCGCTATGCATTAATCGCTATATTTTGTTATCGCCGCCATATTGAAGCTATTGATAACCTGGTCGATCATCTAGTACATTTTATTCACCAAATCAAAAAAGCAGAATACCGTAAGCAACAAAAGCTAGATAAAGAAATCGGTAAACGCTTAGGTGATATTGAACAACTTTATCAACTGGCTCAAATTAATCGTGATTGTCCAAAAGAAGTGATTGAGCAAGCAGTGTACCCTAGCGTATCACAAGAAACTATAGACCAAATTATCAAGACAAGAAGTTTTGCTACAAGAACCAAGAAAATCATACAGGAAACAGTTATTAAACGATATGCCAGCAGCTACCGACGTATTATTTTTGAAATTCTTGATAATCTTGATCTTCATTCAACCAATACAGCCTTGTTAGATGCATTGGTCTTGATTAAGGCCTATCGCAATAGTAAATTGACCCATTACCCTATTGAAGAGTCTGTTCCTTTAGACAGCCTGATTAGTAAGCAAGAACAAAAAAAAATACTCGAACGTGATGACGATGATAATCAGTGTATCTTAAGAAAGGTTTATGAGTGCGCTGTTTTTAAATTATTACGAACCAAATTACGGCATAAAGAAGTATGGGTAAGTGGTGCTTACAAATATCGAAACCCAGAAGATGATTTACCAAAGGATTTTGATGAAAGACGTGAAGAATACTTTAATTTAATTGGCGCACCATTAGTAGCAACGATATTTACCAGTCAACTCAAACAGGAGATGTACGAACACATTAAAAAGTTTGACAATGATTTTACTAAAAACGACCTAGTTGAAATTGTTAAAAGAAAAGGTAAGCCCTGGATTTTGTTAACGCCATTACAAAAATTGGAAGAACCAAAAGTTATTCAGCGAGTTAAAGAGGCAGTGTTGACCCAATGGGGTATGATTAACCTACTGGATGTATTGAAAGAAGTTGATTTACGTGAAAACTTTACGGATTGTTTTACCACCGCAGGTAATCGAGAAATCTTAGACCGTGAAATTATTCGCAAACGCTTATTGCTGTGTCTATTCGCTCTTGGCACAAATACAGGTTTAAAGCGCACAGCTGGTGCCTCACGGGGTGTTGTAACCTTTGAAGAGTTAAGGCACATTAGAAAATTATTCATTAATAAAGACGACCTTCGAGAGGCTATCGATACTGTAGTCAATGCTATTTTTAAGATAAGAAATCCCAAAATTTGGAGGTCTGTCTCAACTGCTTGTGCCGCTGATTCAAAACAGTTCGGCTGTTATGCACAAAACCTAATAACCGAGTGGAGTCCACGCCACCATAACAATGGTGTGATGATTTACTGGCATGTTAATGATCAATATATTTGTGTGTATTCACAGCTTAAAACGTGCACCTCTTCTGAAGTGGCATCCATGCTACAAGGGATTCTTAATCAAGAAACTGATATGGAGATTGAGTCTCAATATGTCGATAGTCATGGTAAGAGTGAGCTGGGTTTCGCTCTTAGCTATCTTGAAAAATTTGATTTGCTACCACGCTATAAAACCATAGGCAATCAAAAAATTTATCTTCCATCGGATGATTTTCATGTAAACCACATTAACGATATCACAACACGAAGTATTAACTGGCAGTTGATTGAAGAAGGATATGACGAAATCATCAAATACGCCGTTGCTCTTAAGCTTGGTATTTCAACGGCTGAAACGGTGATCAGACGATTCGCCAGAACCAATTACCAGCACCCAACTTTCAAAGCATTTATAGAATTAGGCAAGGCAGTGAAAACAAATTTTTTATGCCGTTACTTAGGTTCCGTTGAGTTAAGACAACAGATCAATGCAGGTCTAAATGTTGTCGAAAACTGGAACAGTGCTAATAACTTTGTGTTCTATGGCAAAAGTGGTGAGATCACTTCAAACTATCGAGATGATCAAGAAATATCAATGTTATGCCTGCAGTTGCTTCAAAATTGTATTTCATACCTCAATACATTGTTGGTCGAATCATTATTCCAAGCTCCAGACTGGCAAAAGCAATTAGGCAAAGAAGATTACAGAGCACTAAATGCCCTATTTTACCTGCATATTAATCCCTATGGCACGTTTGAGCTGGATTTATCAAAACGTTTGGCCATTCAAAGAATCGGAGTTACCCCATGAGATCACCCACAAAAGAGGTTGTAAAGAAAGTTTGTAAAATTCTAAGGGATGAGCGCCCTGACTACATTTATCTTAGAGACTTATTTAAAAAAGTACGTGCTGAATTCAACATTGAGGTAACGACACAACCAAAGCGATTGCCCTACGTACCGACTGAGGAAGAGCTTAAACAGTATTATAAAGTTGTCTGGCAAACTAGAAATATTAAACATATGGTATTGATTAAGATATTACTTTACACAGGTATCAGAGTACAAGAGCTAGTGAATATCAAAATAGCTGATATTGATTTTGACCGCTGCCAAATCCGTATCAACCAAGGCAAAGGAAGCAAAGATCGAATCGTGCCGTTTCCGCAAGATTTTAGAGAAACCTTAATGCTATTTTCCAATACGCAACAAGCAAAGGGCGCTGCTCATTTATTTGAATCTAATCGCAAGAAACTATTTACCACGCGAGGCATTCGAAAAATATTGGCTAACTACGCAACAGAAGCAGGAATGCAGCAATCCATTTCACCGCATAAACTCAGACACTTTTTATTCACCTGGCTTAAAAAACAGGGTGTTGATGACGCACTCATACAACCTTATTCTGGGCACGAAACTAGACAGTCGCTAGAAATATACTCAAAACTGTCGTTAACAGAAGCACAAAAAGCCTACAACGACAAAATTGATGATTTTCCTATATGAGTCCATACAGGGTATAACTATGCGGAGAATCATAAGTGGAGACAGATAAAATGACAACTACATTAGAATAGTAGGAACTAATGTTGTCCGAAAATCGCCTCTACCTACACACCAGGCGTAATGTTAAATTTCAACTAGGAAGTATTAAATAAGTCGATTATCCGTAAGCGTTTGGTAAACGCCATATCCGATTTAAATTAAAGTTGGATAAATTGCGGAAGTAGTTGGCGATAATCTTCATCAGTGGTGCATAAGCGGATGCGATGAAGCATGGCAACAAAATAGCGATAAGGCTCGATCCCATTAGCCTTGCAAGTTTCCAGCAGCGAATACAAAATAGCGCCCGCCTGAGCGCCTCGGGGACTGCCGCAAAATAACCAGTTTTTCCTACCAATGGCAAAAGGTCGTATGGCATTCTCCACTAAATTATTATCGATCTCGATTCGACCATCTTTCAGGTAATGATTCAGTTCTTTCCAGTTGTTCAGGGCGTATTGAATCGCCTGGCCTAACTTCTGTCGCGGCGGGACCTTGGGTAGATACTCTTCCAACCATTGCTTAAATTCAGCCAAGATGGGTGGCGCTTGTTTTTCTCTCAGCTCATATCTGCCTTGGGCAGAAAGATCGGCTTCCCGCGCTCGCTTTTCAAGCGCATATAACCTTCTAAAAAATTCCAGTGCTTTGGCAGCTAAACCCGGTTTCTTCGATAATTTAGCGCAATCAGCAAAATAACGTCGAGCATGCGCAAAGCATTTCACGGAACAAATATCTTCAGTCTTCTCTACCCAGTGATAACCCGAGTAAGCATCGCTCTGCAAATAGCCTTTAAATCCACTTAAAAACTCTCGGGCATGGTAACCGCCCCGTGTTTCTTCATACATAAAGACTAAACTCGGTTTATCCCGGTCACCGCCTCGATAAACCCACATATAGGATTTATTCGTATTAGATCGACCCACTTCTTCTAAGACCTGTAAGGTCGTTTCATCCGCTTGGATGTAACCACTTTGGAGGATCAACTGCCGTGAGCAGCGCACCAGCGGCGCGCAAAGTTCAGCCGTTTTGAGTACCCAGGCACACAGGCTACTGCGCACAAGGTCTACCTCCAAGCGCTGCCAGATCGCTTCCTGCCGGTATAGCGGGACGTGGTCTGTGTATTTGGTCACGATCGTGTGGGCGATCAGTTCGGGCGTGGCGATACTTTTAGGCAACAATAACACCGGCATAGCGGCAATCTTTACGTTCTCTTGACAAGGCTTGCAGGCATATTTAGGCCGCACATGTTGAACCACGGACAATGTCGCCGGTATATATTTAAGTTGCTCGCTCATCTCTTCTCCAATCTGGACTAAGTGAGCGCCACAAGCACAAATTTTTTCGGATTCTGGAATATCGTACACGATCCGCTCCCTTGGAAAATCTTTCGGGAGGGATCGGCGCACCGGACGATTTTTAGGTTCCTTATTTTTAGTTTCGGTCGACTCTTCGATTTGGGCTTTCAGTTCATCGGTCAGTTCAACACCCGCTTCATCAAACATATCGGGTTGCCATATATTTTTTTCGGATGAAGGGGCAAAACGTTGTTGCCGGGCAAGGCGCAGGTCTTCTATCAAGCGAGCATATTTTTCTTTATAGCTCGTTAATTCAATCTGCAAATCAATAACAATTTTTTGCAATAATTCCAGAGAATCTGGCAATTTTTTAATATCTATTTTCACAGTGCTATCCTAACAAATTTCAACGTAAATTTCAGCTATTTTTTTCACTTTTTTTATTTTTTTAAATATAATTTTCGAACTTTGCTTCACTCACTTCCAACCTGGAAAATTTATCACTGGCCAACAGCCAGTGGAAATGTTCCGGGGTCATTTCTATTTGTCCGTCTTGATTCCTGGGGAAAACAAATCGGCCTTTTTCCAATCGCCGATACCACAAAGTAAAACAATTAGGCTGATAGTATAGGGCTTTAATTTTATTGCCGCTGCGGCTACGAAACAAAAAGAGATGACCACAAGCGGGATTCATCTTTAAAACATCGGCAATCAATATACACAGTGTATCGATGGATTTTCGCATGTCGACGGGGGATAGATAAAAATAAATCTTCACATCGTTTGGAATCAGCATGATCGTATTACCTCCATCCAGCGTTTCAGTTGACTGTATTCGCTATAAGGCAATAGCAACTGGAGTCCATTAGGCAGTAACACTTTGAGTTCATTATTCCTTGACGCCATCGGTTCTGGACGCAAATGAACGGGAATAACATCACCCATACCCGCTAACTTTTTCTGCTGCCTTTTCTTCAAAGCTAAACAATGATAACTAAACTGCGACAATACAATTTGATTGCGTTCGCAAAACTCCCGGCGGGACAAGCCACTTTGAGCCTGTGCTTCAATTAATTTTTGCCAATGTATCTGGCGCTCTGATTCTAACTTCATCACTATATCTCCTTAAATTTAATTTCAAAAATATAGTTTCGACGAAATTTTTAAACTTTAAAAGATGGAATTCCCTAAACGTTTACGATTATCCGGCTAAAAACTCATCTCATAATAGGGATTGTAAGCGTAAACCGTCTTTTTTTCCGGCGGCGGCATATTTTTCCATTTCTGAAGTGACCAGGGTTGGAATGATAATGATTAAAAATCGCTCAGAAATTTCTGGGGTTTACGCCTAGAACCCCTGGCCAAAAACCCTAGCCAAATTATCCCGGTTCGCCTATTATTTTTCAGTAGCTTAGGTGTAAACGGCAGAATTAAATGGCACTATAGGCAGAATTATTTGGCACTCTAAACGAATTGCCTTGCATTATGTTGTTTCTTTCTGGCCATCTACTAGCAACCGCCTCACTGAAGTACGGCCGATCTTGAGTTGTTGAGCTATTTTAGATTTACTCAACCCTCCATGAAATAAGGCTTGAGCCTTGCCCTTATGGATAGCCGCAGTGTTAGGTCTGCCGTGTGCCCTACCTTGTCTTCGGGCTTTTATGATACCACCCTTTATCCGTTCTCGCAGTAAATCACGTTTAAATTGGGTGAAATGACCGAGCAATTCTATCATTACCTGACCCGTGGCTGTGGTTAAATCGAATGGTTCACTCATAGACACAAAGCCAACACCTAGTTGACCCAATTCTGTAAGCGTACTGATTAAATCCGTCAAGGAACGACCCCAACGATCTAGTCGCCAAACCAAAACGATATCAATATCTCGTTTTTTGGCAGCAGCTAACAATTGATTGCGCGCTGGTCGGTAACCGTCACCACAAGCTACCTCTTCTACAGCTAAAATTACTTGCCATTGCTGCTGTTCTGCATATTGCCGCAGCGTATGCATTTGAAGTGGCCAGGTGTGCAATCCATCGCTTGATTCTCGTATATACAATCCTACTTTGGTCATATTTAACTCCTTATCACCCATGCTGAAATGGAAACATTCTGTTTACCATTTCGATGAGTATTCTTCGACTACATGAGCATCGGTTAAATTGAGATAAATGGCTGTAGTGGTTAACCGGTCATGGCCGAGAATCTTTTGTACCGCTGCCAAGGAAATTCCTTTTTGCAGGGCCAAAGTTGCAAAGGTATGGCGTAAAATATGTGGCGTCACTTCCTGGCTTAATTGGGCGCGATTAGCAATTTGCTTCACAATCTTTTGGACTTGGCGAGGCCCTACCGGCCAGCGGTTATGAAGTGCAAAATAATGCTCTAGTAAAGTTTGAACCCGTTTGGACATCGGCACGACTCGCTTTTTAGATTTTTTACCGTGTGGGCCTCCCTTACCGGTAATGCGTAAACTTCTTTGCTGCCACAAAATATGCTGAGGCGTCAGACTACATAATTCGGATACTCGAAGTCCTGTGTCCAATAGTGTCCAAATAATTAACTTTTCTTGAGAAGTCTCGCACACTTGGCAAAGCTGATCGGCTTCCTCATTCCTTAGTGGTTCTCTCACATACTGATAGACCATGGCTAGCCCCCGGTTGATTTTAGTTCGCAATTTGTTAATATCAACGAATCTGATTCGTGAATTGTTATGTGGAAATATTTAACCTGATTATGGCGAATCAGACAACAAAATAGGAACTATTTTGAAAAAATAGGGCGGATGACTTCAGCGGCGTTTGGAATCGATAATTCGCCTTATTAGGCGGAAGGCGAACTCATGGAAGATACTCACATCACCCAACAAAAATTACTCACTGCCCTGACACCCGATCAAAGGGAACAAGCCCTGATGCATTATCTCATCATTCAGCCATTTTTGAAGAAACAAAAAACTTTAAGTGCCGTGTGTGAAGAATATCATCTTCCGCTACGCACAACCAAAACTTGGGTGAGTCTTTATCGAAAGCACGGCTTATCAGGATTAGCAAGAGGCACTCGAAGTGATAAAGGCAAAAATCGAGGAATCCTGACTGAACTACGCCCATGCATAGAAGGACTCTATTTGAAATCACCCCATCTTAGTATGGCAGCTATTTATCGGCAAATTAAAAAACTTCAAGAAGAGAAACAATTGCCTTACCCCAAATATCGCACCGTTTGCGCCATACTCAATCAGTTACCCAAATCCATGACACTACTAGCGCATCAAGGCAGTAAAGCTTATCAGCAACAGTTTGATTTACTCTATCTGCATGAAGTTCAACAGCCGAATGAAATTTGGCAAACTGATCACGTGAATTTGGACATCCTGTTACTGAACTCCCAAGGCAAGCCGCAACGTCCTTGGTTGACGATTATTTTCGATGACCATAGCCGTGCGATTGCCGGCTACGAACTTTCTTTTACTGCTCCGTCTGCTTTGAAAACTTCGTTATGTTTGCGAATGGCTATATGGCGAAAAGAAGAACCCTTTTGGACGATATGTGGAATTCCAGCCACGCTCTATACCGACCATGGTAGCGATTTTACTTCCATACATTTAGAACAAGTGTGTATTGATCTGAAAATTAATCTCATCTTTTCGCAAATCGGACAACCCAGAGGTCGAGGCAAAATTGAGCGTTTTTTCTTAACCTTGAACCAATTATTATTATGCGAATTACCGGGCTACACCAAGAATCTCAAAACTACATCTCAGTTAACACTGGCGGAGCTAGATGCATTATTACGAAAATTTATTATTACCTATAACCAGACTAAACATTCACAAACGGGACTTGCCCCTCAGCGACGATGGGAAGACCAAGGCTTTCTACCGCATTTGCCGGAAAGTATAGAACAGCTCGATCTGCTTTTACTCACCGTGAGAAAGCCGCGTAAGATTATGCGTGATGGTATTCACTTTCAAGGGCTACGTTACATGGATACCGTACTGGCAGATTATGTAGGCGAAAATATTATTATTCGTTATGACCCTGCCAATCTTACTTCCGTACGAGTTTTCTACAAGGAAAATTTTTTGTGTCAGCCTATTTGCCAAGAGTTAAGTCATCAAAGCGTAGGATTAAAAGAAATCCAAGCGGCGCGGCATCAAAAAAAGCGTGCTCTCCGTGAGGAAATTAACCAGAGACTATCCTTAGTGGATGCTATCTTAAGCACTAAAAAAGAATTTCTACATGAGAATTTAACCGTTGCGAATTTACCAGATACCACTGTTCAACCGAGAAAGCTGAAACTCTATGAATCAGACGCCTGAGTTTATTGTGACTAAAGAATACAAGAGATTTTTAGAATTTTGCAATGCCTGCAAAAAAGAAAATTATATCGGACTTTGTTATGGACCTGCCGGCGTTGGCAAGAGTATGGCGGCTTATCAATTCGCGCGATGGGCAGTGATTACTAGAGAATTTGAACTCAAGATACGACAACTCATTGATTACACTGGGCCTCCCATCAGGCTAGATGATTTTGATACCATTATTTATGTTCCACCCGTGAGTAACACACCCAGCGGCGTCAATTCAGACATTCGATATATCATGCATGAATTTTCTAGCCTGATTCAACGATCTATTTTTAAAAACCAAGAAATACCTTGGGAGGAAGAAATCAAAGAACGCGTGAAGCTACTCATTGTGGATGAAGCTGACCGGTTACAACCTAAAAGTCTTGAGCAAGTCAGGGACATTTACGATCAAGAAAAAATTGCTGTGATTTTCATTGGTATGCCTGGCATAGAAAAACGATTAATTCGCTTTCCTCAACTGTATTCCCGTATCGGATTTTCCCATATTTACAAATCCCTTAGTGAGGAAGAGGTGGTTTTTATTATTCAAAACCAGTTGCAAGGGCTGCCAGTGGCGCTCGATCAGAAGGATTTTTCAGATCGTGAAGCTATCGCCGCCTTGACCCGCATTACACGGGGCAACTTTAGGTTAATTAACCGGCTGTTAAAGCAAATGGTTAGAATTATGGAAGTGAATCAATTGTCCAGCATCACCAAAGAAGTTGTAGAAGCGGCCAGAGAATGCTTAGTCATTGGAAACATTTAAACCCAGGGCAGTTCAATTCACTTGCGGAACAGGCGTTTTTTAGTAATAATTTTCTCAGCCTCAATAGGATAATCGTTATGATAATTAACAGGAGTTGACTATGCACTTACAGTCCAGTTCAGATTCATCCCCTCCTTTACCTAACAGTCCACCACCCCTTTTACCCCTCAGCACGGACAATAAATTGTTGTCGAACCCAAAAAATAATTTCCAACAGAGTTCATTGTTAACTGCATCGCCAGCAGAAAGATTAGGTACTGATATTAAAAACATTGAGCAAAAAACACTACTACCTTTCAAACCCATATTGGCGCAGCTCAATTCACAGGGAGAAATTCACATTAATATTACGGTTCCCGCCAACCTATTGACCTTAGGACGCTTATTGGGGGAAGGGGGTTATGGCTCCGTATACGAAGGATTATATAATGGAAAAAAAGTAGCGATTAAACGGATCAAAGCACAACACCTTACGACTGAAGCTATCGAAGAATTACGTAAAGAGGCGGAAATTATGTTTCAATTGGGCGTAGATTCAGACTACATTGTTCCTTTGAAAAGAGTTTGCTTAGAATCTCCCCATTACTCGCTAGTGATGTCGTTAATGCAGAATGGTTCTCTATATAATTTGTTACATAACGGTCAAGAATTGCCGTGGACAATTCGATTTCAAATTGCTTTAGATGCTGCTTATGGACTGGCAGATCTCCATGAATACAAAATACTGCACCGAGATTTAAAAAGCTTAAATATTTTGTTAGACGACCGTTTGCGAGCAAAGTTAGCGGACTTTGGGTTAGCCAAGATCAAACGTGAAAGCAGCAGTCAATCCTCAGTAGCCAAAGGCACTGTATTATGGATGGCACCAGAATTATTCGAGGACGAACCCAAAATGACCACCGCTTCGGATATTTATAGTTTTGGCATGGTGCTGTGGGAATTACTCACTCGTATGCTCCCTTACACTAAAGCCTCTAATCAGATGGTGGCGGCACGGTGGATTGAAAAAGGGAAGAAAGAGGAAATTCCCAGCGATTGCCCGCCGGAATTAAAATCCATTATTGAGTCTTGCTGGGAATCGCCTATGAAACGGCCGA
Source organism: uncultured Pseudomonadota bacterium (assembly GCA_963702315.1). GTDB lineage: Bacteria > Pseudomonadota > Gammaproteobacteria > Coxiellales > Coxiellaceae > JAFEDN01. Next base: position 7,860 of record CAVPCA010000043.1, on the reverse strand, counting down.
CCGCGATTCAAGTGGCAGAACGATTGAAACCATTGGTCGTTTCGGCTGGAGAACAAAAACAGTTATCCTTATCTCCGCTCCCTGAATTGAAAAAATTATCAGTCCAAGAAGAAGACACTCGCGACCAAGAAATACGTCAACTCAAAGCAGAAATTACTCGTCTTGAACAGCAACTGCAAAGCCAAGAACTTGAATTAAAGCGATCTTCGGAAGAAAAAAAATCTATTCCTGTACCAATACCTACTTCCCAAAATCAGCAAGGATTTTTGCCAATGCCTAAAAAAATAATCTCAATAGCGCAAAGTCCAGAACAAGGGCAACTGCAATATCGGCTAATTACGGCTTGCAAACAAGGTGATGAAAAAACCGTAATCTCGCTGCTCCAACAAGGTGCGAAAGCAGACATGGCAAGTCCTGCCGGTGAACAACCGTTAGGAGCGGCGATATGGGGCATGAATCCCGCTGTGGTGCATGCTTTAATCCAACAAGCAGGAGGGGTTGCAGCCATGAATTGGGAAGAGTGTGAAAAACATAACAAGGAGCGGTATAATGATACATTTATTGTGCCAAGATCGGCTCACTTAGAGCAGCATTCAGGTACGTTTGGGGATTGGCTGCAGTTCCTAAAAACAATCGAACCCTCCCCGTTTTTACGGGACTATCATTTAAACGAAGCGCGTAAACACTGGCGTAATGATACTGATTCTTCTAGTTGGGAAAATTTAAAAAAACATATTGATAAGCAAATTAGTAGTAAAGATATTGTTCTAGAAGCATTTGACTCTCTTTTCTCCAAAAAGTCTCAGTTCGGTGGTTTTAGGATTCGTTCTGAAACCGAGAAAGGGTATGAGGGATTCAGAATAAAAATCAAACAAGAAATACAGAGTGCATCGCAGCAGCTAACGCTAGCAATGTTAACAATTTCGTGATGTGGGGAAATTCATTATTTAGAGTGCCAAATAATTCTGCCTATGGGTGCCATTTAATTCTGCCGTTTACAAGCTTAGGAATGGCATTCAGGGGAGGCCAAAAACTATAGTTTTTGGCCAGCTCGTATTCCTATCATTTTTGATAGCTCACGGTAGATAAACTGTAGATGTAGATGTAGATGATGAAGAATTCGATGACGAGGACGATATGCTCGCTGACGACCCTATATTAACGAGGTTTGAGGGTTGCTTACTAGATGCCGTCAATAATTCATGATGCTTTTTGAAAACTTCTTTGATAGCTGCTTGCAATTTAGCAGGAACCTTCCATATTGCTTGGCTTGTAGCATAGCGATTGGATTCACCAATCGGATATTTATAATAGTTATCTGAAAAATGAACTTCTTCTCTAATCCCCTGCTCTGAATAAGGATTATGCCACTCTTTAGCATTAATAATATGTCCCAACAAACTATTTATGCTACTTGCCGCCTTAGAGAATCCAACATCCTTCGAGCTGCGAGCTTCAGATAGAATGCATTCTTGTATCTTTCGATTTCTTACACCAGAAATGCCATTATAAAGATCACTATAAGTCACTGGCTTAGCATTGCGGAGTTGATCTTTATCTTGCTCGAAAATAAGCTGAAACTTCTCCTTATTGTGTTTTTCCCATTCCTTCCAACTCATGGTAGTGTGGTTACCAGATAAAGAAAGTAAAAAATCAACAATCTCTGGGTTCATACCATAAATTGCTGCTCCTACAGGTAGTATATTTTTAGAATCTGCAAGGTCTGGGCTTGCCCCTGCTTGGATAGCTAATTTCACCTGTTTTAAATCACCGCTGATACAAGCTTGAACTAATTCATTTTGTGCATCGCCTAAGCGCTCCTGTCGTATATTTTTTAGCATCGGCTCGTAACGAGTGAAAAAACTATTGTATTTATTGTCTTGTATTTTAAAATAATTAGTATCAACCTTTCCCTGTTTTAATTGTTTTATTTCGTGATCTTGAGCTTTATGTTGGATCGTTAAATCTGTAATTTTAGCCTCTTGAATTTCAATTTTTTTCAATAAAGCTAAAATTTCTCTCTGCTGTATTTCAATACATCGTTGTTGTTTTAGGAAAAAAAATCCGAAAAGATCATGTCTTAATAAATTTTGTTCTTTGCTTCTTAATTCCTTGATTGTTTCATCGTATTGAGAAGCTGTATTTGTGTATCCCGCAATTTGCGCAATCTGTCTAGGCAGTAACTGTTTTTTATTTTTTATGCTTGTAGAAGCACTTTCTAGCAGTAACATTTTCATTACAGCATTGGCTTGTTTTTCCATCGCAACATGCAGGGCTGTATTTCCTTCATCATCTTGAATATCTAAGAGGGTTTTATGCCCAATTAGCAATTTGACTATTTCGACTTGATTGTTCGCTGCCGCAAGGTGTAATGGAGTTTGTCCTAAGTTATTTTTGATATTAGGATTAGCTCCTAATCTAAGCAAACAACCAATTTTTGATAAGTCCCTATGAGGAATACTCCAAATTAATGCTTGATTTAGAGCATCCAAGCAAAGATTTTCTGGCCATCCTTCTACAAGGTTTACTTGATCCAGATAATTACCCATCCATGCCATAAGTTTTAATAGGGTTTCAGCACTTTGTGGTGCTAATACAGCTAAATGCAAAGGAAGTCTACCTTCAGCATCAGATTGTAGCAACGCTAACAATGCTAACCCATTTTGACGCTTGTCTAACAAATCAATGACAGTGTCCAATGATATTGGATGACTAGCAGCAGCTAGGTGAAGAGCTGTTTTACCTTTGTAGGGTTCTCTTTGGAAAATATGCACTAACAAACGACGATCAAGGTTACAAATTTCTTGAATAGTTTTGGCATTACCTAATTTACAAGCTTCTTGGAGATTTTTAATCCAAGCTTGAGGTAAATACCATTCAGTTGAATCTTTTAAATCTGGATTTTTTTCAATAAAACTATTAATTATTTTTTTAACAAAGACAGCCGAAGAGATACTTTTACTCTCAAGAGGAGCGCCAGTAGCAGGAGAAATATTTTTTTCCTTTAACCATTCTTCAATGGCTTCGCGTTGATAAGTGTGTCCATCCGTTGTATTAACCCGATCTCATATAATTCTCCAGTAATTTGACACAAATAATCATCAGGTATATCCATTATTGGTTTAGGATGTAAGATTCCCCTTATAATCTCAGTCACTTTCATATCGTTGCATACATCTAATAGTGCCTCGGGTAACTATAATTCTCCTTTAGTTCTGTTTTGATTTCATTTTGAGGGCTTGGAAAATGTGCTGATAGATCAATTTTAGAACCATCATCGTAAATTAGCTGATATTTTCATCATGATCAGACGATGAAACAGGAGGCTTTTTAGGTTTTTGATTTAACTCTGTTACAGGTATATGAGAACTTGAAAATTTGTTAAAATTGATCATATTTCTTCCTTAAAAAAATCTAACAACAAAAATGGAGAAGTACAATAACACTTTATTTTCTGTGGCGATGTTTGACTTTATCATGTCCTCCACATATCACCCATCAGGATAATATACCATTATAAGGATGTAGATAGTCATTCAGAAATTGTGAAGGTTAACTATACCCTAACTTGACGTCAAGCAGTTAACTCGAATGCGTCAGAATAGAGTCCATTTTTTCATTGATTGGCATCTCTGTTCAGAGGTTATAGATTTTTCTGACACTTTAAGTCGTTGTAGGTATTCAGAATTGCACTAAAAATTAGCGCTTATTGTTCCGTGTGGATTCGCCATGTGACGCTTTAAGTTCAAGCTTTTTTTCATGGTTAATAATCAAAATACCACCTAATAATACAAAAATGCCTGCAATAACTATCGGCACAAATGATAAAAATGTATTCACTGTTTTTCTCCACGCTTTATAATACCAAAGTAGAGGGCTATACTACCAATCACTGTAATAGAAATTGACGCCCATAACATGCTAACAGGGTCTGTTCCTACGTAATGGTAAACAAATACACCTACCACACCCGCCGTGATAAAGTTGACCCCAATCTTTCTTAATTCCTCCTTTAATGCCGGGAAACTAACATGTCTTTCAATTAGTTCTAGCACCTAATACCTTCCTTATTAATTATATATTATATCATGGCGGAACGTCTGTCTTTGGTCCCCTAAAGGAAGACGTTCCCACCACAAAGCAAAACTATATTAACATAAATAAACACCACTTGGTTATAAGCCAAAATGAATCCCTAATGAGCTTCATTATTAGTTACATGACGTGTCGGATAATTGACAATATTTTAATCCCAACTCCAGCCAGTCATCTAACACCGAAAGGTAAGCCAGGGGCAAAGCTTCAGACAGATTGGCTTGATAAGCCAAACCGATTTGAACCAATGCTCTGGCCTTTTCTAAATAATCATAGGTGATTTCTTCGACTGACAATCCTTGATGACAGGACAAGACGACGTCTGAATTTTTCGATAAGATAGGTTTAGCCATGATCAACACTCCTAAACAGTTGTTGTGATTGGTCAGTCCCGTCATCGTGTATTCAGCACTTTGATGGGACGCTTTATGAAACCTTCCTGATTAAGTGACTTTACGACACGGTCAGGAAGATTTCTCTCAATAACTCGCTGGCTTTAGGCTGGCGGGCTACTGCTTTTCAGATTAGCAGACCGCCAGGCGGACTGCAACAGCTTGAACATTGACGCCAGGGCGTACACTCAATTTGTACAAAAACCGTCACAACAAAGCCCCATGATGGCAATTGCGGGTATGGTTGCTGATTCCTGAGTGCTTATACACATCCTTACCCCCAGCTATTGGGGAAACTCAGGCGTGAATCTCGGCTTTTATCGCTTCCGGGTATTCACCCTTTTCGCCAGTTGCTCATAATGTTTTTGCTCTATCGGTGACATCAACGGCCACACCAGGGCAAAGGTTTCACCCCGTTGCAAGGCTTCGGCTTCAGAATCGGTCAACGAAACCGTCGGCACCACCAACCGGGCAACCAGTAACCCAACAATCGCTCCGCCCACAATGGCCGCCAGTCCAATCGTTATCCAATGTTTCCAGTCCGACCACAGAGTTTGCACCTCATACCGTTTCAACAACGATTCCGCCTGCCCCAGGGCTGGATTCAGCCGATCAGTGTGGTCTTTCAAATCCCCTGCCGCATTCAACACCACTTGCAGAACACGGTTGGTCGCCCCCCGTAAAGACTCCTCAACAGCCTGGCCGACTTGCGGCTTAAACTCGCTCATCGCTTTCGCCGCTGCCGACATCTGCTTGAGTACCGCCTCCAGTTTCTCCGCCTGGGCAACAAACTCTTGCCGATCTTCCGACAACCGTTCATATAACTTGAGAAACTGGAACAACACCCCCGACAGACGATCTGCCGCCGAGAGCTTCGATTCCGTCGGCGCTGTACTCTTGGGTTCCATCAGTGACCTCCCTTCTGGTTTCTATGCTTACAATTCCATTTCCCCTAAATCCCGTTCTTTTTGAAGCTGGCGTTGGTGGGTCTTCGCCCAACCGCCAATTTTCTCGCTTAAATCGGGATGATGCTCATGCAGGTACGACATCACGTCCGTTTGCTTTGACACTTTATCCGCATGGCGTTCCAGTTGCGATTGAAGTGTCCGCGGCGTCAGGGAATTTTCCAGCGATTTTTCCAGTAAGTCAAAATCTCTCACCGTTTCCAACGCCAGCCGCTCGTGTCGCGGGAGTAAAGCTTCATTCAAAGTGGCGCCCGCTCAGGGTGTTCCGCCTCAAATTGGGCTTTAAAGGCAGCCAAATGATCTGACGGTGATAAGGGCGCTAGCCTACGATCTTCCAGATCGGACTGGCGAGCCTGTTCCGGCGACCAATTTTGTTGCCGTAAAAAGGCGTCAATGGCTTGATTCATTTCCACTGCGGATGGCAACTTCTGATCACGCGGCAAAGACGGCTCCGGCGCATGAAGGGGCGGCGCGGGGGCTATCGGTTCAAACTCCCGCGTCATCGTCCAACCTTCAGCGGAACGATTCAACTCATAATCCAGACTGGTATCCTTACCCCGATCACGCGAAAGTACCCGATCAAGGGCCTGCTTATCGTCAAACTGCTCACGGCTCCAATATAACGCCACGGCATCCCGATGGCGGCTTAACCCCACATAGACCGATTGCCGGTCCAGATAAGATGACGCCAGCACATGGGATTGATCGACCGTGACCCCCTGCGCTTTATGAAACGTCGCCGCATAGCCATGATCAATGTGGTTGTAATCCGACAACTGAAAAAATACCCGTTCCGGCTTTCCCTGCTGATCCAGCGTATCCAGCCGGACCGATAAGGTTTCACCCCGAAGAATCTGCTCAATCGTCCCCAGGGAACCATTTTTTACCCCTAACAGGCGATCATTCTTCAGAAAATAAATCCGGTCTTGTTCCGCTAAAATTCGCTGGCCCCGGTCGGTCATAAAGCTCTGTTCTTGACCCAATTCCCCCCGCTCCTGACGGCAACTTCTGGCCTGCTCATTCAAGGCTTGCACCTCCGCACGGGTATACGCCAAAATCAATTGCGTCTTATCGGGTTCGGCCTGTCGCGCCGCATCCCAACCCGCAATCAGGGCTTGCTGCGCATCACGCTGGGTAACAAACCCTTTCACCATCCCATGTTGCTCATATGCGGCCAGAGCTTCTTTGGTTTGCCCCACCGCCAGAGCTTTCGTCGCCGCCTTCTGCCAGTCTTCCCGTTGCCGGCGGATTTCAGTCAATTCCACAAACCCTACCCGCTCTAAAATCGCCCGGAACGCGGCGCCGGCCTGGATGGCCTGCAACTGCTCCGGGTCGCCCACCAAAACCAGTTTGGCTCGTTTCTCATGGGCTTCGTTAACCAGTTCCGCCATCTGTTGAGAACCCAACATCCCCGCCTCATCCACCACCAACACATCCCTGGCGGTGAGTCGATCATGTCCGTTTTTCCAACTGCACCAGCGACTTTGCAGGGTACGGCTCTCGATACCACTGTCCGCCTCTAATCCTTCCGCCGCTTTGCCCGCTAAAGTGGCCCCTAACACCCGATAACCCTGTGCCTCCCATGCTTCACGCGCCGCCCCTAATAAATAACTCTTACCCGTCCCCGCAAAACCGACCACGCAACTTAAGCTCCCAACCCTGGTCAGATATCTAAAAGCCGCCGCCTGTTCCGGGGTCAATGTATCGACCATCTTTACCTTCGCCAGTCGCCGCCCAGAAACTTGATGCCGTTCCGAAGCCGATAACTCGACGGCCTGGGTGATCATCTCCTTTTCCAGTGTCAACATCGCTTGCGTTGTCCACCGCTCCCGGCCAAGGTCATCTTGTCCCAGACTGACTAATTCAGGATGCGCTTTAACCACCGCCATCACCTGATTGAACTGCTCTACCTCCACAGAGTTTCGACTGGCGAATCGGGCGATATCATGATGGGTAAAAGTAGAATGCTGCTGCGTCAAGGCACTCAACGCTATCAGAGGATTTTCGATAATTTTCTCGCCGTTCTCGTGGGCCTTCTGTTGATGCTCTACCATCCGCGCTAAACGATTTTGTGCAGATACCGGGCCGATCTTCGATTGTGGGGTTAAGTCAATGCCCTGTTCAACCAGGGTGCGATGGTCAATACGGATATCGTGATCATAAAAACTCAGGTGCCGGTTGGCGACCTCCGCCCACGCTTTGCGCCATCCCAGCAAAAGCGATTTATCATTCCACGCCCTGACTTTTTGTCCAAAGCCGTCCGGGGTGATCTCCCGGAGAGTGAGCAACACGTGAATATGCGGTTGCGGCTCGCCGTCTTTCCCCTTGTCATTGTGAATGGCAAAGTCGGCAACCATCCCGCGCGCTACAAATTCACGTTGCATAAACTCGCGCGCCAGTTCAATGTT
>CAVPCA010000042.1:0-52002 GCA_963702315.1 uncultured Pseudomonadota bacterium | reverse complement strand
TCAATCGGTGTCACAAACCGCTACTGCCAAAGCCGCTATAGAGGCCGGTTTGTTTCGTGATTTATATGTGGCTTTGGGTACGCAACTGCCCGATGGCGCGTGGTCGATGCGTATTTATTACAAACCTTTTGTCCGTTGGATTTGGGGCGGCGGGGTGATGATGGCGCTAGGTGGATTGTTGGCTATTTTGGATAAACGTTATCGTATCAACAGGGAGCGGGTTGTTTTATGAAAATGAGATCAGTCATTTCTATGTTTGCGCCTTTAGTTATTTTTGGTGTGGTGGTTTTTTTTCTGTGGATGGGTTTGCACCATAATCCACGCCTTGTGCCTTCACCTTTAATTAATAAACCGATTCCAGAATTCTCCGCTGAAAACCTGCAGCATCCTCAGCAAATGATCAGTGAAAAAGATTTTAAAGGCAAGGTTAGTATTGTCAATGTGTTTGCCACTTGGTGTATTGCTTGTCATACGGAGCATCCGTTGTGGATGGAGATTAAGAAAGCAGGCCGCAAACACAAATCATTGGACTAAATTACAAAGACAATCGTCAAACTGTGCAGCAATGGTTAGTGGAATACGGCGATCCTTACGATCAAATCTTGTTTGATCCACAGGGTGAGATTGGCATTAATTTTGGAGTTTACGGCACTCCAGAAACTTTTATCGTCGATAAACAAGGCGTTATTCGCTTTAAACATATTGGCGCCATCAGCCCGCGAATTTGGCGAGAGAAATTATTGCCGGAGATTCAAAAATGGCAAAACGAATAAACGTTTTCATCATTTGTTATTTCATTTCCGCTATGGCTTTAGCGGAAGTGCAAGACCATTATCCTTTTGACAATCCGGCACAATCTCAGCAATTCCAAGCGTTGATTACTGGATTTCGTTGTTTGGTTTGTCAAAATCAAAATTTGGCGGATTCGAATGCGGATTTAGCGAAAGATCTGCGTCGAGAGGTTTATGTAATGGTAAAAAGTGGGAAATCTGCCAATGAAATTACGCAATATATGTTGGATCGCTATGGACAATTTATTTTATTTAAACCGCCGTTTAATCCGGAAACGTATGTACTCTGGATAGCCCCGTTTTTATTATTGTTGATCGGGGCAATTTTGTTATGGCGAATGACTCGACAAGGGCGTGCAGCGTGAAGCCCATCATCTTTTGGATTTTGATCGTTGTGTTAACATTCGTTGCTTGGGGCTGGATCGCTTTGCCGGTATTCAAACAAAAATATTTATGGAAATCGAGATGGTTATGGATTGTTTTAGGATTATTTCCGGTATTGGCTTTAACGTTATATATATTTTTAGGAAATTGGCGCGTGCTGGAAAATCATTGGCGTCAGCAGGCTTTGGAAAAGCAGGTACAAAATAAAATAGCGGCCATTAAAGATCCACAACAATTAATCGATGAGTTAAAAGCGCATTTGCAAGAAAAGCCGAAGAGTGCAGAGGGATGGTTTTTATTAGGGAAATTATATTTAACACAAGGCCAGTCTAAAGAGGCGGAAAATGCGCTTCAAGCAGCATATCAATTGGCGCCTAATCAAGCCAATTATCTCCTCACTTTTGCAGAAGCCTACTTGCTGAACCATCAAAATCGATTGTCTCCAGCATTGCAGAGCGCTTTAAGCGATTTCCTGAAAGAAAATCCAAATTCAGTAACAGCTTTAAATTTCTTAGCGATTCATGCTTACGAAACCCATCGATATCATCAAGCCGTGCAATATTGGCAACAAGCGCTAAGCCAAGTGGAAGAGGGCAGCCCAGATAGCGAAAATCTATTAAAGATGATCAGCGTAGCGCAAAAAAAGAATAAGATTCTTTTTTTAAAACAATTTATTACGTAAACTGAACGCTTTGAGTTATGTCATTAAACCAGCTTCATGCAAATATTCATATTTGAGATAATAATGAAGGTCTCTTCTAGCCTCTGTTGTTGAAAGTTTTTTACAAAATTCTTCATTTAAAAGCGCTAATTCATCAAATGAACTACATTTTCCTACTTTCTCTATTAATTCCTGACAGTAGTCCTCCCAGCGGCCTTCTTTTAGGGTATTTAAGTCCTCTAGAATTTTCGCTATTACTGCAGATAGCGTTGGACGATTGAGGTCATCATAGCGCCATTTTATTTGCCCTACTTCATCAGGAGGCAAAGCATAATCATTAAAACTGGCGCTCATTATAATATATACGAGGATTATAGCAAATTCTAGTTCTATCCAGTCGTTTACTATAGTTGAAGAAAAAGCAGAGTGATCGATCAACATCATGATAAAAATTGAAATTGTTAGTTCTTAGTTTAAACTGGTTGCGATCACTCTGTTCAATATGAATCTCTCCTCCCATAATGGTAGAGATATCTAAACGGATCAACCGTAAGCCAATGAGTATGTAACAGTTCAGAATAATTTGCTCAAATTTATCAGGAAGATGACTTTTATGCATATAATAGGGATCTCGAATATATTGCATCAGGTTTATAGGGGTCTTGTCATCGGTAATCTCAGGATTTGTCGTGCAAAGATTTTGGATAAGGATTTCCGTCAATGCGAGTATTGGGTTAGAGCTTAATTCGGTATCCGAGCCCATTTGTTTTAATAGCGTAGTTGCTTTTTGATAGTCAAAAAGGTCGTTATCCGCAAGTGCCGGTAAAAATAAACGTAACAATTCATACAGTCCATAACCATATTTTCCATCATATTTTTCATCGGATTTTTCATCAGGTCCATTAAAAAGGTTTTCCTTTAAATCCGGGTCGGTAAAAAATTCTGTTTTTATTTTTTTTGCCAGGTCAATGTTGTAATCAATGCATGCTATATACTTAATGATTATGTTTTCAGTTAAATCCGAAGGGAACAAATAGAGTCCGTTGATTGTCCTAATCAAATTTTCATATTGTTTACGCATATTATTTCCTCTTTAATTGATGAGCTTCAACTTAATGGGGCGTATGCTAGCATTTTTTTTGCATTATGCAAAGTTTAATTGCAGAATTTAGGTTGGAATGTCTTTTTGGGCTTATTGGGTCATTTCGTTTTCAGATTGAATTTCAAAATGGTTGCCACAAAAGGCTAAGCCTAATTTTATAATGTTTGTTCGTCCGCGTTGTTTCGCCTCCGACAGATAAATCTGTTGAGATATTTGCGCTAAGGCTTGTTTTGCAGTTTCAATTAAGATTTTATCCAGATCTTCTTGGCTCATTTTTTCGGTTTTTTTGACGCGCTTAATTTCTAATAGTATCGTTGGCCTCGAAGCGCCATGGGAATAAATCATATAATCATATCTGCCATAGCCGCTTTCTCGATTTGATTTAATTTCATAATTTTTATGGTGATACAAACTGGCAGTCACGCCCACCATAAATCCATGATAAAACACTTCGGGATCTTTGGAAGTGTCATGCACGCTAAATGTTTCTTCTACCAAATGGCGAAAATCGGCTTCAAATGCGGTGAGATTTCCCATTAACAAGTGATTTAAGAAATTTTCAAACCACTCAGGGCCATGACCATTTGACAACCATTGCTCGATAATCTGTCTATATAATCCTCGAACTTCCCGGTTTGGAATAACCAGAGTGCAATAAGAGCCTTTTTCTGTGTCTCTTACCTGTGTTACTTTTAAATAACCCGACATTAATAATAAACTCCAAGCGGCAGAATCATTTCTTTTTAAATCTCCAAATACCATATTTTCGTCGATCAATTTTTCTAAAGATTTTCCAGCTAATAAATCTTCAAACTGAGTGCGAAAATTTTCACTTCCATGGGTTAATAGATTTTTGATCAACTGATTATCGCTGGTGTTAACCCAATATGGCGCGATTTTTCCCTTTTCACGAATGCATTTTACGATAGACCACGGATTATAAACGGTCCATTCGCCTGACAGGTAGCCATTATACCAATCTTTAATTTCTGCAGATTTTTGGTTTAATTCAGCCCTTTTTAGCAAAATAGTCACTTCTTCTTCAGTAAATCCAAAAAACTGCCCATATTTAGAATGGAGCAGTGAATAAACTTCCAGGTTATTCAATCCAGAGAACAAACTCTCTTTAGCAACTCGTAAAATGCCGGTAATTACTGCTCGCTCTAAATAGAAGTTGGTTTTTAACGCTGTACCCAACATGCCACGCATCAGGCTGATCATTTCTTCGTAATAACCATGCAGATAGGCCGATTGGATAGGCGTATCGTATTCGTCGATTAAAACCCATGGTTTAACACCGTGGTGTTGATATAAATAACTCGTTAAATTCTTAATTGCAGTTTGCAGCATGGCTGAATCTGCTTGCGAATTCAGGACAGTATTATAAAAAATTTTATCAGCATCACTGAGTTTCGAACCAGACAATACATATTGATGCTCCTTATACACTTCTGCCATTAAAAATTGCATATTACGTAGTGAATGATCAAAATGATGATCTTTGACACTTTTAAAAGTGATAAAAATGACCGGATAACGCCCTTGATGGCGCATATACTCATCACCGAGAGCAGAAATTTTAAGTCCATTAAACAAACCTTGGGTAGATTGGCCATAGACTTCTGCTGCTAAAAAATGATGCAGCATGGATAAATTCAAAGTTTTTCCGAAACGCCGCGGACGCAGGATCAGAGAAACTTTAGTTACATCGTCATCTAAAATTTCTTGGATAAATAAGCTCTTATCGACAAAATCAAATCGTTTGTCGATCAGTTCTTTAAAATCTTCGTGACCAAGAGGTAACCGTATAATTTTCCTCATTATTCTGTGCACTTTAACAGAACTTTTTGTACGAATCAAATATTCTATTTCTTTGCAAAAAATATTTTAATAAAAAATCTCTGCGTAAGAAATTTTTTACATAGATATTACTTTACATTTCAAAGACATAGTTTGGCTTTTGGGCTAAATTGTAATCAAACTTGCTATAAAAAATGAAAATTTGCCATATATTTATAGAGTATGATTACAACAATACTAATTGATGACCATGATTTAATTCGACTTGGATTGCGCAAGTTACTGGAATCGGATTCTGCGATTAAAGTAGTGGGGGAGGCCAAATCGGGGAATGAAGGGATTCAATTGGCCCGGGAGCTGCAACCTGGCGTTGTTTTGTTAGATGTTCAGCTACCGGATTTTTCGGGGCTTGAAGTGACCCACCGGTTAATCGCTTGGAATAAAGACATTAAGATTTTGATCTTAACGGCTCATTCGGATGATCATTTGCCGATACGGATTTTGGAAGCGGGCGCCCTGGGGTTTATTACGAAAAACGCTTCTCAAGAGCAACTGATTCATGCGATTAAATCGGTTTATGCGGGGAAAAAGTTTATTAGTCCGGAAATTGCGCAAAAGTTGATTGTTTCCCAACTGAATTCTCGACAGGGTTTTGAAGATTTGTCTGATCGAGAGACAGAGGTGATGATGATGGTCATTCACGGTGTTAATGTTAAACAAATTGCCAAAAAATTAAATGTAACCACTAAAACTGTGCACAGTTACCGCAATCGAATTTTTACCAAATTAAATATCAAAAACGATATGGAACTGATGTTGTTGGCCGTTAAAAACAAAATCATTTCCACTTGAATTATTTGAATCTAAAATATTCAGTTTCGTCGGTAAACGTATGCATGTAGTTAGAAACGTCTAGCCCAGCAAACTTTTTTAATTCGTCATTTAGACGTAACAGTTCATCAAATGAATTACATTTTTTAACATCTGCTAATAATTTTTTCAGTGGTTGAGAAGGGTTTAACGCTTCATCAGGATTATCGTTTGAAAGCTCAACTATTGCTTGTTCTATTTGGTCTATTTGTTCTTCTAAGTTTGTTTGAAATATTTTTTTAATGCCTAAAAAATTGCTTTTATTGATTGTATTAAAATGAGTTTCTAATTTTTTTGCCTCATCAGGAAACAAAGCACAGTAATAAGGAGGGTAGATGTTTTTCTTTTCAAGATTATATGATTCACGATAGCAAACTCTGGTTTTATCCATTTTTTTTTGATCTTCAAAGAAAGAGTGAAGAATGCGGTCTACGGAATGAAAATCATCAGAACCAGGATCATCAGGGTACCAAAAAGCTATGTCATTTTTTTTCTGAGAATAATAATATAACATGGGATTTGTGAAACTGATCAATCGTAGGTCTAGAAGAATATAACAATTCAAAATAAGTTTTGTAAAACTCGAAAGCCAAGGCTGTTGCTCTGGTTTTCGAACATGTTGTGTCAAATTAATTGGTTTGCAATCGTCAGAAATTTCAGGGTCCCCCGAGCAAACATCTTGAATAAGTATTCCAGTTAATGCACTCAGAGAATTCGTATCGAATTTGTGACCCGAGTCAGATTTTGCTAAAATAGCATTTGCCTTTTGATAATCAAACTTATCGCCATTTGCAAGTGCGTGTAGAACTAATCTTAATAGTTCGTATAACGCATATCCATACGAACGCGTATCATATTCTTTAAAAGGGTTTGTTTTGTAAGCGTCTATAAATTTATTGTAAATCTTTATTGCTAGATCGATATCAAAGCGTTTGGCATACTGACAAATTATTGTAATTAAATCCGAGTGCAACAGCTTCAGTTCGTCAATTGTTTTATGCATATTCAGTTCGTCAATTGTTTTACGCATATCGTTTTTCTCCTTAATTACAGAAACTTTAATTTTAGATTAGGTATCGTATTCTATACTTTTTTTTCGTATAATGTAAATCACAAGTTTTTTTGGAGTTTAAAATATGGCAGAATCGATTGATGAAATCAGCATTGATTATACCGAAGAGGGTGTCTTAACCACTAAACAGTTGGACAAGGTTGTCTTAACGCGTGGGGCTTGGACCACCATCATGTTTCGTTTTCAAACTTGGGATGCTAGAAAACAGGCGTATGGTCCGGAGGCTTACAGCATTCGCCGTTATCAAAAAAAATCAGGTTCTTACATGCAGCGTTCTAAATTCAATATTTCAAATGTCGAACAAGCCAAAAAAATTATTGAGATTTTGACGCAGTGGATTGCAGAGCCTGCAAAATAATCCAGCAGCTTGTTTCTACGGCATAAAGCGGCGTGCGTTCTTTACGAAACGGGATGGTTTGTTGAAACATTTGCTCCTTTCCGGCCTCTTGAATTGAGATCACTAAAGGATTAAGGGTCTCTTGTTTTTTCCAATAATCATCCAGTCCTTTAATTTCAATGATTACTTGATGTTGATCATTTTTAGTCGTATTGATTGCTAGAAAGGGATAAGTTTCCGGGGTTAATAACAGGGCGGATAATAATCCACCTGTTGCATTGTCTTGGATGTAAACATAACGTTTTGCGGTGCGAATATATTCATTCAATTGTAGAGAGGCTTTTTGTTTCTGCGTGCTCACCACAAATGGCTTGATAATGGGAAGAATTTTTTTTATTAGGTTATGTAAGGCGGCTTCGTTCTGTGAGCGGCATTTGAATTCGAGATAGGGATAATTCACCCGATAACCTATTTGACAACCAGAATTTTCCCCCAACGGATCTAACTCGTGCGCGATTGAACCTTCGCTGACATTTAATAATAACCATTCGCGATGAAAAAAATGCTGTGCGTAGTTATTTTCGATTAAAAATGGTAAAACATTTTTTTCAAAAATGGGATAGCATTCAAAAGGAGGGCCGGGCAGCAGAAAAATTTCTTTACCCGGTCTTGATATTTGACAAGCCGCCGCAGTGCCATTGTGATTGGGGAAAATAAGGGTGTTTTTCGGGAACCAGCATTGTAGTCGATTGTTTTCAGGAATAGATAAATTTAATTTCTGCAATCGAGTTTTAATATTTTCCCAGGCGGTTTCGAAAAAAATTAATTCTTCTTGCAGAACGGCCCCCAATGCAAAACGTGTTCGATCATCGGAAGTGGGGCCCAAACCACCGGAAACAATTAAAACATCATGCTGATCTAAAAGAAAGCGCATACCGGCTTCAATATCGGCGTGTTCATCGCTGGCGGTGACATGAAGACCCACTTCGATTTGATGACTTTGCAGGCGTTCGGCCATATAAAAATTATTGGTTTCTAAAACATCACCGCGGGTAAGTTCATCCCCTGTGGCCAATAGCCCAATCTGTTTATGCATATTTAACCTCGTGAACGTTTCCTTACCGCGATGGGGGATCGCAAGGGGGAGAATCGCGATTCTCCCCCTTCATTCCAAGCATCGGGTTTCCCGATGCGTAGGATTTAAACCAGGAAGCAATTCACGCTGCTCAGCGGGAATTGCTGTCCCACTCGCGCTCCAGTAAAGCGCTTTTGTCACTGACTTCTTTCCATTCGTCAGCATCATCGGGTGGAGATTTGCGAGAGGCGATCATCGGCCATTTTTTGGATAGTTCCGCATTGATCTGTACATACGGTTTTTGTTTTTCCGGTACATCCTCTTCCGCAAAAATAGCGTTGACCGGACATTCGGGGACACAAAGATGGCAATCAATACATTCATTAGGATCGATCACCAAAAAATTTGGCCCTTCACGGAAACAGTCAACCGGGCACACTTCTACGCAATCGGTGTATTTACACCGAATGCAAGCTTCAGTTACAACATAAGTCATTTCAATAGATTACAGTTTCAACCATCCAGAATCAACTAGCTTGGTTCGCCATATTCAAATTTGCATTCTTTTTCTCCGGCATCCCAGCTGTATTCTTTAACGCCTTGTCACTAATAAACCAAATATTTAAAAGCTTACGGGTTTGCAAAGTTGGGTTCAGTTTCTTATGCTAGCGTGATGGATAACCCTTACTCGGTCTTAAAAAATGTATTTGGCTATAATGAATTCCGGCCATTGCAGGAAAAGATTATTTTTAGCTTGCTGGCTGGAAAGGATAATTTCGTGTTGATGCCAACTGGTGGGGGCAAATCGCTCTGTTTTCAAATCCCCGCGTTGATTCGTCCCGGCGTCGGTATTGTGGTGTCGCCGTTGATTTCGTTGATGCATGATCAAGTGAACGCCCTGAAAACCAATGGGGTAGCCGCGGCGGCTTACAATTCCGCATTAAGTTATACAGAGTCACAACGTCTACTGGCAGATCTAAATCGAGGCCGAATTGATTTATTGTATGTAGCGCCTGAAAGGTTAACTACGCCTGCATTTTTAGAACGGCTCGATCAAATGACAATCTCATTATTCGCCGTCGATGAAGCCCACTGTATTTCTCAATGGGGGCCGGATTTTCGGCCTGAATATCAACAATTGTCAATATTGCGTGAACGCTATCCGCAGGTTCCGGTCATTGCATTAACCGCCACTGCGAACAGGCCAATCCAGGAGGACATTCGTAATTGTTTACGGCTCCATCAGGCGGATTTTCATCTGGCGAGCTTTAACCGTCCCAACATCCATTACATGGTGTTAGAAAAGTATAAACCTTTGCAGCAAACCATTACTTTTTTAAAAGAATATCCCGGGCAATCCGGTATTATTTATTGTCTTTCGCGCGCCCATGTGGATGAGCTCGCGCAACAATTGCGGATAGAAGGCTTTTCGGTTGCCGCATACCACGCCGGCATGGATAGTGATGAACGGAAGTCCGTGCAAAATGCGTTTTTAACGGACGACACCCAAATCATCGTGGCCACAGTGGCTTTTGGCATGGGTATTGATAAATCCAACGTTCGCTTTGTTATTCATTATGATTTACCGAAAAATATCGAAGGTTATTATCAAGAAACCGGCCGGGCCGGGCGAGATGGATTGCCGGCCAAGGCGTTATTATTGTATCGCTTGGGTGATATTGCATTAGTGCGCAGCTTAATTGAAAAAAATAATAACGAGGAGCAGCGCCGAGTAGAGACGCATAGATTAAATGCAATGGTTTCTTTTGCCGAAGCACAAACCTGCCGCCGTCAGGTATTGCTCGGCTATTTCGATGAAAATCTCACCATCGCTTGCGGGAATTGTGATATCTGCCAAAATCCGCCGGAAACCTATGATGCGACTGAAGACGCTCAAAAAGCGCTGTCCTGTGTGTATCGCGCCGGACAACAATTTGGTGTGGCATACATCATTGATATTTTGCGTGGCGCGGATACAGAACGCATCAATCAACGCGGCCATAAAAAATTATCCACCTATGGCATTGGTGCGCATTTAAATCAAGAAGCGTGGCACAGCATTTTTCGGCAACTCATTCATCAGGGCTATATTGAACAGGATGTGACTCACTATTCAATTTTGAAATTAACCGCCAAAGCAAAACCGCTATTGCGCAGCGAATTACGTTTATTCTTAGCGAAACCGCGCGTTCAGCCTGCAAAAATAAAGAGCGATGTTAAAAAACCGGCCAAACGCAAAACCATTGATTTTGTCTACGATAGCCATTTGTTCGAACGCCTGCGCAAGTTACGCAAATCCATCGCCGACTCCGCCGGCGTTCCTCCATACATTGTATTTAATGATGTAACCCTAGCCCAAATGGCCGCCGAAATTCCCAGAACTGAAGAAGCCTTCCTGCAAATCAACGGCGTCGGCGCCTCCAAACTCAAAACCTACGGCCCTCAATTTTTAGCTGAAATCAATGAATTTCTGCGATAATCATGATGTAAGGACCCTCGCATAAATAACTTTGACAATTGGCATCTTATTCAGGGCTCATCTTTAAATGATTTTATTCTCGAAAAAACGCTTACATAGCCTGCTATGCGCACATTTTTTCGAGAATAAAATCATTTAAATCTGAACCCTGTCTAAGCGCCAATTGTCAAAGTTATTTATGCGAGGGTCCTAAGTGTCGCTTGAGGGGCTCACGTATTGTTGATATTCTATAGTAAAAAATATAGGGGGATAATTAAAGATGTCTAAAGACTTCGTAATGGATGTAAGTATGATCCAAGTTGATAAACCCTCCGAATTAAAAAATATCAATTCTTTTTTTGAGTTTAGATCTGTCAGTGAACTATTCGGAAAAAAGGTTACTAAGTTTTATGTTTTCACCACATTATTCGATGATCAGTATTATTCCTCCGCCGATAGAGCTACGGCTTTATTCTTTTTTGAAGACGGCAGTAAACGATGTTTCCCTTTATGTCGTAACGAAGAGCTAATAAAAAATATTTATTTCAAATGGAGCATGTCTGCTAGCCGGTTTCAATTAACTACCCAAGAGCCGAGAGATTGGAGATGGGGGTTAGATTCTGTTTACACTTCTGAAGTCAAACGCCTATATGAAAGCCTCCATTCTCGCATTGAAAAAGGTATTTCTAAAGATCAGAAAGAGCTAGCTATTTTAGATTTAGGATGTGGAGATGGAAAACTTCTCAAAAATTTAGAAAAGGAAAAGTGCTATCAATTAATAGGTATAGATTCTTCAAAAGAAAATATAAGAAAAGCAAAAGAAAACTATGAGGGATCATGCAGGTTTATTGAAGATGATGTTTTTAATTTTAAAGACGTAATCGAAAGCTACCCGCTACAAAACAAGCCTCTAGTGTGTCGTTGCCTCAGGTCTAATTACTATATGGGTTTTAAGAAATCATTTTCAGGCCGTTATACTCTTACAGCAATTGGTGGTGCTTCCTAATTTGATTCAGGTATTGGGGGGTGGCAAGACGAATTTATTATTCAATGATTTTGTGGCTGAAAGAATAGGATTTAGGACTTATATAGATCCGGCGCCGGGAAATTATTTTCACCTTCAAAAAAAGACTGATAAGGAAATCGAAAATTCGCATATTAATACATTAAAGAATGAGCGTGAATTAGATTTGTCTTTCTCCGTTGATCCACAGAAATGGTTAGCGAACGAAAATATTAAAAATCAAATGAGAGAAATTAAAAAAACTCGTGGTGAAATCTCTATCAATATTTCTTATTGTCAGTTTAGCTCTAAATTACAAACAGCGATTGAAGAATTTGTTGAAGAATTTTCTAATTTTTTCTGGATTTTTTATAGCTGGGACGACGATCATTTAAGGTCTGCTCTACAATTTTTTAGCGCTATTCCTAAGCGTAGAATAAAGAAAACAGTAGATAGCGCATCCATTGTATTACCACGATCGATTACAGATATGGTTTATGCGCCTACGCCAACAGGCGATGAAAATTTAGAACAATTTTATATCTACATTCCCAAAGGGAAAATCGGACGTCTTGAAAAAAACAAGGAATCTTCACCGATAGTAGGATTGTGTACCCATGCGTTAGCTTCTAATATTTTAGTGCTGATTTCAAAGGATAAAAAACGTTATGTCTTAATTCCTATTGATCAAACTTTAAATATTGACAATATTATAGAACAAGAAGAAGAATGGGTCGGAAAGGATGAAATTTTTTACAATTATCGTCGAAAAAATAGCGGAATTGAGCATCAGCCTGCTGATGCAATTTATGAACCGGGGGAGATATGCGTAGACGACGATGTACAGGCTATTACTGTAACCTTAGGCGATAATAAACCATATTGTCGGAAAGCATTGCCCAGCAATACTCGACATGAAAATCAAGCGCTTCTTTATCTACGTCATCATTTGAAAGCTCCTGAAGATAAAGCATTTTCACCTTTGATCTTTGATGGGAAAAAATGGTCAATTTATTCTTCTTTTGAAAAGATTATTAATAGAATAGAAACTCAAGTGGGTATTGATTTTAAAAAAGCCACACCCTTCGATATTTGGAATGGTATGGCAAAATATAGTAATACTCAGAAATCAAAAAAATATTTTGCCAGCAGAATTTTAGCTTGTCAATTTTTAATTAATCATAAAGATAAGGAAAAAGATCAGACTCCAGAAAAATTTTTATATAATAGTATTTCCGTTTGTGTCAAGAACAATAATGTAGATACACAGGCCATGGTTAATCTAATATTAGAAAATCGAATAAAATTTCGGGAAAAGTATAGATACCTTTGATGATTTTTTTCAGTTCATAATGGAAATAGTTGAAGAAAAATATGAAGATCGTTGTCCGAACATAACATTAATTATGGTGATAATTTTAAATGCTTGATAAAGTCATTTTTGAAATGTTCACTGCGCCTAAGTCTATAGCTCCATTTAAAATAACAGATCAAGAAGTTGGTAAGATACTGATCAAAAAATGTTTTTTGGTTTCCTCAAGTATTGGGCCTGAACCCGTTAAATTTATTTTAAATTATACTCAAACCTTAATGTAAGGATTCAGGGCTTTGGGTATAGAACGCCGCCATGTTGCTATGCGAAGTGGGTTTAACCTGACAAAACCTTAGATTTGATGTAATATCTCAAGGAAGATTATGGTAACGGCAGAACAAATTAAACAGTGGATTGAGGAGAACTTGGTTGAGAGTCAGGCCCAGGTAGAGGGTGATGGGCATCATTTTGAAGCAGTGGTGATTTGCCCGTCTTTTCTCAATAAATCTAAAGTTCAGTGTCATCGGATGGTTTATGCAGCTTTAGGCGCTAAAATGGGCAAAGAAATTCATGCCTTGTCCCTACAAACCATAGCGTCATCAGAAACGCGGAGAGAAGAATGAATGTACTAGAACAAATTGAAAAAACAATTAATGAAAATCCAGTTGTCCTGTACATGAAAGGCACCCCGATTTCCCACAATGTGGCTTTTCCGGCAGAGTGGTTAGCATTTTAAAACAATGTGGCGTAAATTTTGTTGGCGTTAATGTTTTAGAAGACGATGCTATCCGTCAAGGCATTAAAGAATACGCCCACTGGCCCACGCTGCCACAACTCTACGTGAACAGTGAATTTATCGGCGGATGCGACATCGTCAGCGAACTGTACGAAACCGGCGAATTGCAAAACATTTTAGGTATTAATTCTAAAGCTTAGTTGTTTTTTACGTCTTTGCTTACGCAACTGCGGAATTTAGGATGATACAGTGGTCGGTATTAATATCCTCGAACTGCGGGCGTAAGCCCGTAACATTGCGCGATGGGGGTTTCCAAAGGGGGGAGAATGCGCGATTCTCCCCCTTTTGGTCGCCCGTGCGAACTTGCTTCGCGCGGAGCGAAATCAAACAGAGAAAATACTCCGGGCGTCAGCCCGGAGTATTTTATAATTGAGCTTAGCTATTGATAATATGAGAAATTTGGTATAAAATCTTACAGTAGGCGATTTTAGAAATCATCCAGATGTCTTCTTTAGATTGCACGGGCAAAGGACGTTTGTGGTCCCGTAGATAATAGACTTGTTCGTATTTTTTGATTTCTGAAATTTGTGAATCGGATAGAGGATGAGTTTCATCGAACTTAGCAAGGGCAATGTCGATGGGGCTGACATATTTTTTTAAGGTTTTTTTCATATCGAGTACAATACTCCAGAATGACTAGACAACAACTTAACTTAAAACAATTTTCTTTTCAGATCTATTAACTGCCCAAGGCTTAGAAAAGCTCGATTTGTTCTTTTTAGAAAAATTATATCAGTTTTCACCAGCTTTGCACGCCCAAGTTATAAAACAGCGCCATCATCCAGAATTACCGGCAGACAGTCAATTGCTCATGGATGTCGCCGTTTTTTTAGAGAATTTTCTCGCTGATCTTTTTGATATCCAGCAAGAAGTTAAAACATTACAATTGGAAACCCTAAGCCACGCCCCGATTTTTACTTTTAAAAACCATTTTGTGTTGCGACAAGCACGGCGGGCTTCAGAGAAACAAGCTGCTTCGCTGGTTTTTGAAAAATTGGATGAATGGCTTAACACAGAACTGATAAAATATCATTTACATTCCAACGATCGACAGCTGGATATCGCCCATTTGGGTTTACAATATTTACAAACCCCTGATCAATACCAAAATGAAACAGAGAACTTAGTTAATTGGTGTATTGCCGCGTTAAAAACATCTGCTGGAAAAAAAGCTGTGGTGGATTGGGAAATGTTTCGCTTGCCACAGCCTACCCACCCTGATCGTTTAGTCGCCACCCAGCCAACCGAATCTGACACCATTTTGCGCCTGCAAGGCATTGGTTTTCGATATCGGGATGGCTTTGATTTAACCGATCCGCGTTTTAAAAAACGCCAAGTGATGGCCGAAATTGATTATTGTGTTTATTGTCATAAGAACCAAGGTGATTTTTGTTCTAGAGGATTTCCAGTTAAAAAAAATGATGCTAATCAAGAACTAAAAAATGATTTTTTCGGTGAAACTTTAACGGGCTGCCCCTTGGAAGAGAAGATATCTGAAATGCATGTCGTCAAGAAGGCAGGATTTGGCATCGGCGCTTTGGCGATTATTATGGTGGATAACCCGCTGTGTCCGCTAACGGGCCATCGCATTTGTAATGACTGCATGAAATCCTGCATCTATCAAAAACAAGACCCAGTTAATATTCCACAAACTGAAACCCATATTTTGACCGACGTTTTAAATTTGCCGTGGGGTGTTGAAATTTATGATCTATTGACACGCTGGAATCCGCTGCGGCAAAAACAATGGATGATGAAACCCTATAATGGATTAAAAATTTGGGTGATGGGTATGGGCCCGGCAGGGTTTCTTTGTCTCATTATCTTCTGATGGAAGGTTTTGCAGTGACTGGTGCAGATGGTTTAAAGCTAGAACCGCTTCCAGAAATCTGGTTAAAAGAGCCTATCCATCGTTATCAAGATCTTGGTTGAAAATTTATCTACCCGCCGTGTTAGCGGATTTGGCGGGGTTGCAGAATATGGCATCACCGCACGCTGGGATAAAAATTTTCTTAAATTATTTATATCAGTTTAATGCGAAGGCCCTATTTTCAAGCCATTGGCAGTGTGCGCTTTGGTGGCACTTTGACGGTTGAAGATGTTTGGAAAATGGGTTAGACCATTTGGCCTTGGCCGTTGGTGCAGGTCTGCCTAAAGCACTTTCGATCCCAATAGTCTTGCGCCGGGAATGCGGCAAGCCAATGATTTTTTAATGGCTTTACAATTAACTTCCGCTAACAAGCTCAATCATTTATCTTCTTTTCAAGTTAGATTGCCCGCGCTGGTTATCGGCGGCGGCTTGACTTGCGTCGACACGGCCACAGAAGTGCAAGCCTATTATTTAGTGCAAATCGAGCAAATTGCCCACAAATATAAAATTTTAGCGGATAGTTTTGCTGAAGATGCGCTGAGATCTCAATTTCTGAAAGAAGATTTAACCATCTTGGATGAATTTTTAAAGCACGCAGGGCAACTGGCAGCTGAACGCCAACAAGCCAAAATGCAAGCCCGAGCGCCTGATTTAATATCATTAATAAGACGTTGGGGTGGCGTTACCATTGTCTATAGAAAAACAATGCAAGCGTCACCTGCTTACCGCCGTAATCATGAAGAGTTAATCAAAGCACTCGAAGAGGGTATTTTTTACGCTGAAAATTTAACGCCCGAAGCCGTTACCTTAGATCAGCACGGCGATGCATTAGCTTTGCAATGCGTGTCAAACGCGGGGAAAAAGCAGAGTTTACCGTCTCGATCTATATTCGTTGCCACGGGTGCTCGTTTAAATGTGGCCTATGAATTTGAACATCGGCATACTTTTAAACGGCAAGAGCCTTTTGAATATCAACGCTACCATGCTGTGAATGGTGCATTGGAACCTGTACTAGAAAAAGGCCATGTGAAAAGTTTAAACTTTGGCGCCTTCACCAGTTATCAAAAAGATCATTACCGGGTGAGCTTTTTAGGTGATACACATCCTGTGTTTCATGGCAGCGTGGTAAAAGCTATGGCTTCCGCCAAGCGGATTTATCCGGAAATTTGTCAACTCTTGGTCCCGCGCATAAAAATGGCGGATGAAACTGAATATAAAAAATTTAAGCAATCGATCACGCAACAATTTTCAGCAACCATCGAAGCCATTCAACATCATTCGCCGATGGTGGTGGAATTAACGGTTCGTGCGCCGATGGCGGCAAGCAAAGCGGGTGGCGGGCAATTATATCGCTTACAAAATTATGAATCATTCGCTCCGCAAATCAATGATTCAGCCTTGCAAATGGAGGGATTGCCTTTAATGGGCATACCTTGCGCCGGGGACCCAGAAGTATTGACCTTTTTTATTCACGAAGATAAAGCCAGTTTCAAACTGATTGGACATTTAAAAGTAGGTGATCCCATTGCGGTGATGGGGCCCACGGGCGCACAAGCAACTTTGTTATCGGAAGTTTCTTCTTTATTAATTTTGGGAGATTTATCGGCTATTCCCTTTATTTTATCGATGGCCGATCAATTTCTTGCTGGTAAAAATAAAGTACATGTTTTACTAAACCTTAAAAAAATCGAAGATCTTTATGCACAACATCATTTAGAAGCGCTAAGCCAGGATATTACTTATTTAACGGAAAAAAATTTAACGGAACGCCTGATGTCAATTGCTTTTCCTAAAGCCATTCAACAAATTTGGGTGATTGGTTCTACTGAATTGTTAAAATCTTTTGAGAAAGCACAGAAGGCGGGTTGGATGACCGGCATTCCGGTAAAAGCTTCGGTTTACGGCCCCATGCAGTGCATGTTGAAAGGGGTTTGTGCACAATGTTTGCAATGGCAAATTGATCCAGAAACAAAAAAAAGAACCAAAGCTGTTTATGCGTGTTCTTGGCAACATCAGCCTTTTGAAAAAATTGACCTGGACCATCTGGATGAACGGTCACGCCAAAACCGTTGTATAGAAAAGCTCAATAGTATCTGGGTAGACTACCTGCATAGTCGTGCTAAAGTTATTTAGCACGACTTCAGAAATATTAAAATTGTGATTAAAATCAAAATATATTAGAATGCAGACAAAACCCAATGAGGATGATATGTTTAAGCAACTTTCTCCTGAAGAAGCCGCGCAATTGATTGCCAAACAATCTATGATTATTCTGGATGTCCGTGATGCTGATAGCTTTTCATTAGGTCATATTGAACATGCTATTCAGTTATTAACGATTCCGGAAATGAAAGAATTCTGTCAAAAAACCCCAAAAAATCAGCCGATTTTGGTGTATTGCTTTTATGGCGTTAGCAGCCAAGCCGTTGCCGGGCATTTAAGTGCGCAAGGATTTAAAGAAGTATACAGTCTGGCCGGCGGTTATGAAAAATGGCAAACGCATTATCACGCTTCTGATCGAACCTCATGATAAGCCCGGAAGCCCAAGAACTTTTAGCCCAGAAAGTGGAGCTTTTAGCACTACCGCATATCAAGTACCACATCTTTTTATGCTGTGATCAAAGAAAACCGAAGTGCTGTACCTATGAAGAGGGTATGATCGCTTGGGAATATCTTAAAAATCGTTTGCAAGAATTACAATTAACCCATCTGGGTGGAGTATATCGCACCAAAGCCAATTGTTTGCGAATCTGTGCCGTGGGCCCCATTGCCGTCGTTTATCCGCAAGGCATTTGGTATCATTCGTGTAATCCTGATGTTTTAGAGCGCATTATCCAAGAACATTTTATTCAACATCGTCCCGTAGAAGAATATATTTTTTTTAGGAGTCCTCAGTGATTTTAAAAAAAATGTTGACTCAGTTGGGTGCTCAACCAGGAGGCCCTGTCAATTATTATTTGGATTTGGGAAAGAAACATTGTCGATTAATGAGATAATAGGCAAGTCAATGCGAATCACGTACTTGGGTCGAATTTTTTGCATTCAATGCGGGCGGCAAACGCGTACCAGTTTTCAGCAAGGACATTGCTATCCTTGCATGCAACGTTTGGGTGAATGTGGATTTTGCATTATTCACCCGGAAAAATGTCAATTTCCAACGGGAAAATGCCCTGAAAATGATTGGGCGCATCAGTCTTGCGGGCAACCGCATATCGTTTACTTAGCGAATTCTTCGGGTTTAAAAGTGGGGATAACCCGACTCAATCAAATACCCACGCGCTGGATTGATCAAGGTGCAACTCAGGCTTTGCCGCTTTTTCAAGTGGCGAATCGTTATCAATCCGGTAAAATCGAGGTCTCGTTAAAACGTTTTGTGAATGACCGGACCGATTGGCGAAAAATGTTAAAAGGCGCGCCCGTGGCTTTGGATTTATTAAAAGAACGCGAACGATTGCTGGCAAAAGCGCAAATGGATTTGCAAACGATTATGGCTGAATTTCCGCAGCGGATTGTCAATATTTAGCGGATGCAAAAGTATTAGAGTTGCATTATCCTCTGCAAAATTATCCTGCGCAGCCTAAAGCGCTTTCGCTGGATAAGCAGACTGCTGTTGCAGGTGTTTTGCAGGGAATTAAAGGTCAATATTTGATTTTGGATTCTGGTGTGGTGAATATCCGTAAATTTTCCGGATACGAAGTAGATTTGGGTATTTAAAATGATGGTAATCGGTGAAATTGCAAATATTTTAGGAATGATCGGCGTTATTTTGATGTTGGCCGCATATGTTTTTCTGCAAACCAATCGAATGACTTCGGCCAGCATCAGTTATTCTTTGCTGAATGCATTAGGATCTTTTTTAGTGTTAGTGTCTTTATTTTTCTATTGGAATTTACCCGCCGGCGTTATCGAAACCGCCTGGCTGATTATCAGCCTGTACGGCTTAGCCAAGGCCTTCCGATTATCGCGAAAATACAAACAGCGCTAAGAGTCGATAACAAGCTCGGAAATAATTAAATAGTTCATAAATCAGTATCACGAGTTAAACACTTATCGTGTTTTAAACCAATTTTTAATCCTGATAAAAGGCGACTCCGTAATATACTCAAAACGATTAGGTTTTCGGTGTTATAGCGCAGAGGGACCGGTGAGATTGAAACGTTCTGACTAGAAAAGCCGCAGGAATACTCATTGTATTTCAAGGTTTTTCGAAGGAAGAACGTTTCAAGATCGCCGATCAATGGGATGCTAGAACACCGAAAACCTAATCGTTTTGAGTATATACCCAAAGCGGTCATATTCTTCTACAGTGACTATTTGCTTAATCAAGACTGCTCTCTTACATCCTGTGCAATGATCAGTTTATCACCTTTGTTGTTGGTAGCAGACAAAATGTTCTTTCCAAACTCTATATTCTTTCCAAAATTTATATATTGCCCATCAATGTTATCTGGCTGCGGATCCTCACTTGATGAAAGATGAGATTTCAGTTATATACCTGCTGTTGCCTTCTACAGTTAAATCCAATAGGCATTCGGTTTTAAATATTCTTTCATAGGGGTGGTAAAATATAGGTCGGTCGCAATCTTTTCACCCCATACGCTATTTTCTTTAGATCGTTCTCTAATTAATGGCAATAATTTTTCTTCTGCCTCTGCTTTATTTTCATAAGCGATAACATTTTTTAATGCATGACATGGATAAATGCTTGTAATAATATTTTTCATTTTCTCCTCGTCTAAACTGCCAAAGGATGAATAAATACCAACATAACAAACCGTTTTTAGTGCTTGTAGTTTTCCCCTTTATTTCTCCTTCTTTATAAAAAGAAAATAAATTTATTTTGGATTTTTCTTCTAACATTAGTTCCACTTCTAATCTTAATTGTGATTCTATATATTCTTGACATTGCTTACTTTCTGGATAATGGTATGTTATTTTATTTAAAATAAATTCACAATCCTCTATGCTATGCCATCTTTTTTAAAGAAGCTCACGTTATCTTTTTCTAAATTAATACAAATAATTTCATTAAATCTATCTTGTCGATGAGTATTAAAATATATTTTTTGCATGCCTAAAAGCAGTGTAGAATAATTTTTATGATCTAGATCTGCAGACATTGTTATTTGCCATTGATTTTCACTTTTAGAATCAGCGCCAAGGTAATGAGTGTCTAATACATAGTGTATCGCACCAGGAACATAATCTTGTTTTTCAGTAGAGCTCTAAGGGGCGGTCTATTAATGAATTTTCAAAGGCTATTAGTATTTTTTGTACTACTAAACGATTGGAAGGGGGGAGTACATCAACCAACAATCAAACACTTTGGCTTGTTTCATACGATCGAGTGCCCATTCTGAGATCGTAGGCTTTTCCCAAGGTGCAAAAAAATTTGAAAAATCAGGTAAACGTTTTATATCAATCGTTTTTAAATAACTATCACCAGTAAATCCACCTCGAATGGCTAATATGAAAAAAGAAAAATAAACTTTAAACGTCAGTAGATGTCTTCGGATGGGAGGTTTTTTCTGATGGAAATAACTTAGCTTTGAATGTTAAAGCAATGGAGGCGTGTGTAGGTGTAAATTAGTCGTGGAATTTTTACATTCTTCAAGAAATGGTTCTATTGCATTTACAGTCACTTTTTTATGATTAAGTTTTTTCTGGTAGATATTAGCGTAGCTACAGGCACCCACATTACGATAGGATCTCCAACTCATCCAAGCCTTCCATGATACCCATGACATCGTGATCAAAAACACCTCTGGATAGGTTGGCCATTCTATAGGCTGCTTCAGTGCTTTCTGGTCCAAACCATACGATATTCAAAGTTGATAATTTATTTTCTTCTTCTTTAGACATATACCATTTCTCTAATGTAGGATTGATAGCTTTTATTTGGATATTTTAATTATTTAATCTTAAGAAAGTCTTAAAACGAGCGAGCTTTCCATCAATTTGACATAAAGAGCGTCAGTAAATCATTTAGAAATCTTTTGCCAAGAGAGGTCACGTGAATGCGATCGGGGTTAAATTCTTAGAGCCTTGTGCTTGCGCTTGTTGCAAAGGTTTAGTGATGTCGTTAAAGGTTAATCCAGTTTTGGCATAAAACAAAGCGCTGGCGATGTCTTGATGGAGACGCATGGCGTTCATCATAAATTCCAGCGGCAATTATTCGCACGGGTTATTGGTTGATTTCCAGCCACTAGCACAGAATGCTCTAAATATTCTTCGGATGTTTCACTTTCCAGGATCGCCATATTGACCCATCTGCTAACGTGATTTTGCTGTGCGCTCCCGCGCCGATGCCGATATAATCGCCAAATTGCCAATAGTTAAGGTTATGGCGTGAAAAACAACCCCGTTGGCAACGGCGGAGATTTCATAATGTTGATAACCGGCTTTGGCTAAAAGCTTTTCTCCCGCTTCTTGAATGGCCCACAAAGTTTCATCTTGGGGTAAGGCGGGGGGAAATTGCGCAAAATAAGTGTTGGGTTCTAGAGTCAGTTGATACCAAGAAATATAGTGGGCTGATAAATACATTGGTCAAGATTCATCCAAGGCTTGCGATAGAGTTTGATTGGGTAAACCATGCATGATGTCTAAATTAAAATTATCAAATCCGGCTTGTTTTATCGCCTCAACGGCTTGCTGTGCTTGTGTATTATCGTGAATTCTCCCTAAAATTTTTAATTTTTCATTATTGCAACTTTGCACACCCAGAGAAATCCGGTTTATGCCGGCTTGGCGAAATCCGGCAAAACGTGCTAAATCACTGGCGCCTCGATTGGCCTCCAAAGTAATTTCTGCATCTTGAGCGACGAGATAACGTTCATGAATAAAAGCAAATAATTTTTGATAGGCTTGCGGGGAAAATAAACTTGGGGTGCCGCCGCCAATAAAAATGGATTGAATCGCACGTCCTTGTAAATGAGCGGCATGGCTTTCCAAATCGGCGCATAATTTTGTAATATACGTCATCTCCGGCAGTTCTCCACGTAAGGCATGTGAATTAAAATCACAGTAAGGACATTTTTAATGCACCAAGGCGTGTGAATATAAAGACTGAGTGGAGGCAAGGTTTTATTCATTCATTGATTATACACCAAAAGGAGAGAGGTCAGGTGGATCTTACCCATTGGGTTAAAACAAGGCATTCAGGTATTCAAACGGCCGGTCAAATATTAGTTGAATATTGGCGTCATCCTGAGCGGTTAGAGTGTGTTAAAAAGCCGGATGGCAGTCCTTGTTCAACAGCAGAATCTTGCGGCGCACGAGGCTTTGCTAAAAGGATTGGCTAGCTTTTCCCGCAGAGTCCTATTTGTATTCCGAAGAAGGCGTGTGTCCGGATTATCAGGTGCGTGCTACCTGGAAAAGTTATTGGTTGTTGGACCCGCTAGACGGCACCCGCGGTTACTTGAATCATGAAGATTTATTTAGCGTCAATGTCGCCTTAGTGATTAACCATCGACCGGTTATCGGAATTATTCATGTCCCTATTCCTGAGATTACTTATTTTGCTTGGTTGGATGGCGGCGCCTTCCTACAGAAAAAAATGAGAATCCCATGGCCTTAAAAATTACACCAAAAGCGGAAAATACACCTTGGCGGTTGGTGATCGGTCAATATTCAAAAGGCGCGACTGTCATCAAACGCATTCAACAAAAAATACCTTTTCAGGTGTTGCAAGCCAATGGCGCCGTAAAATTTGGTTGGCTGGCGAACAATCAAGCGGATATTTATCCTCGATTTGGGATTGATTAGTGAGTGGGACACCGCCGCCGGTCAGTGCATTCTGGAAGAGGCGGGGCGGTAGTTGATTTAAAAGGTCAACCGTTGCAATATAATCGCAAGGATTCTTTACTCAACCCTGAGTTTATCGCTTTAGCAGATCCCGCATATAAACAAATATGGTTAAACGTTCTTCAGGAGAGCTTATGAAAAAAACTTTAAAAGTGGCGGTCACCGGAGCCGCAGGTCAAATTGGTTATGCGTTAATTTTCCGCTTGGCCTCTGGACAAGCATTTGGGCCTGATTACAATGTGGAACTGCATTTGTTAGAAGTTCCCGCTGCGCTTCCCTTTCGCTGAAAGGCGTGATCATGGAATTAGAAGACTGCGCATTTCCACTATTAACCAAAGTCATTGCTACGGATGATCCAAATGCCGCCATGAGCGATGTCAATTGGGCAGTTTTGGTTGGCGCCATGCCGCGCAGAGCAGGTATGGAACAAGGGGATTACTTGAAAATGAATGGGTCTATTTTTACAACCCAGGGCAAAGCCATCAATGAAAACGCCGCTTCTGATGTGCGTGTGTTCATCATGGTAATCCTTGCAACACCAATTGTCTTATTGCAGTGAAAGTGCGGTGGATGTTCCTGCCAATCGGTTTTTCGCGATGAGTAAATTAGATGAAAACCGCGCCCGTTCGCAATTGGCGATTAAAGCCGGGGTTCCCGTGACTGAAGTTAGGCATATGAGCATTTGGGGAAACCATTCCGCCACGCAATTTCCAGACTTTTATCACGCGCGCATTGGCGCACAATCCGCTGTGGATGTGATTAAAAATGAAAAATGGTTACAAGAAGAATTTATCCCGATGATCCAAAAACGCGGCGCTAAAGTGATTGAAGCCCGCGGCGCTTCTTCCGCTGCTTCCGCCGCCAATAGCGTGATCGACGCGCTCTGGGACCTTTCTCATGAAACCCCAGAAGGCCTTGATTACTCCATGTGCCATTACAAGGCGAATATGACATTGATCCTGGACTGATCTCTCAATGCCGTGCCGTACAATGGGTGGAGTTGTTACTCCAGTATTGGGATTACAACATAATGCTTTTGCACTCGAAAAAATAAAAATCACCCTAGAAGAACTGAGGCAGGAATATAAAGCAGTCAAAGAATTAGGATTAATTTTTTAGACCTTAGAAATTGAAATCCCAAAGGTTTTTATCCATCAAATGACTAAGCTGGACGCTACTCAGGGCATGTAGGATATTACTCGGTATTTTTGGGTTTTCTTGAGTGAGTTCATCAATAAGCTTTTTTACGCGTACACGGCTTAGATTTTCTTGAGTTCCACATAAATTACACGGAATGATAGGAAATTGTTGCAGTTGCGCATAAGCTTTGATGTCTTCTTCTTGGCAGTACGCCAAGGGACGAATCACAATTAATTTTTCATCATCGGTCAGCAGTTTGGGTGGCATAGATTTGATTTGACCGTTATATAAAATTGACATCAGTAAAGTACGAATCAAATCATCCCGGTGATGTCCTAAAGCGACTTTATTGAATCCGTTTTCGCTCGCATAATGATAAATATTTCCTCGCCTTAAACGAGAGCATAAGGAGCAATAGGTTTTCCCTTCTGGAATCTTTTCTTTTACCACCGCGTAGGTGTTCTTCTTTAAAATTTCATAGGGGATTGCCCGCTCTTCCAACCAATCCCGCATCGCTTTATCATCCCAACCCGGCTGCGATTGGTCCAAGGTAAAGACCTGAAACGTGAAATCTTGGCGTATTTGTTGAATCTGCCGTAATAAACATACCATGGTGTAGGAGTCCTTTCCGCCGGATAGACACACCAAAATACGATCCCCCGATTGAATCATCTTGTAATCGGCGATGGCTTTTTGTGTATAATTTAATAATTTTTTTTCAATAGTTTTTAATTGCATAGTCAAAAATCCTATCATTTCAGTGACTTAATCGCAAGCCTAGGATGTTCAAAAATTAGACAATTGTAGGAAAGGCTACTAAGATTATTTAAGAAAAGTTACAAAAAAGAAAAAGGGGAGGGTTTATGCCAAGCAAAAATCTGACCAATTTTTTAAGAGAAAATCGGGTTGATTTCAATGTGATCACCCACGTCCCTGCCTATACAGCGCAAGAGACTGCAGCGGCGGCTCATGTTCCAGGAAGGTTATTTGCAAAAAGTGTGGTTGTTAAAATCAATGGACGATTGGCTATTTTGGTTGAGCCGGCGAATTATAAAGTCAACTTAAAGTTGCTGCAAAAAGAACTGCGAGCCGATAGTGTGGAGTTGGCCCATGAATATGAATTCGAAGATATGTTTCCTAATTGTGAAACTGGCGCGGAACCGCCCATCGGCGAACTTTTTGATGTTGACGTATACGTAGACGACGTGATTAGGCATCAAGACATGATTGCATTTAATGCCGGTAATCACAGTGAAATGATCGAAATGCGTTACGCCGACTTTGAAAGGTTGGTTAAACCTAGAACTGTCCATCTCCATTAGCCTTAAGGTTTAAGGATACTGGGAGTTGGGCGGTGTGCACCTCGTGTATTTACACTGGGTATAATAGGGATGTGGGTCGCAGTGATTGGGCGCCTGTGGTGAATAGGTGGTGCAACGGTTATTTGCGCAACGATAAAAGTAATTAGGATGATATTCAGTGCAGCAGCTTGATCGGTAATTTAAAGTAATAAAGGTAGGTTGAGCCCAGCCATAAGTAGGAACAACACCACATGCAGGCCCGCAGGGGCCTGGAACACATCCATAGGATGGATATACCACTGGTACAGGGCCTCCACATTGATAGCCGTAAATGGGCCCAGCCACACATCCTGACAGAATTAACGAAACATATAATGCAGAAAGTCCGGCTGCGAGCTTATATAAAGTGGAGCTTATATCCATATAATCAATCCTGTTTTTTCCGTCAATTAATTATGATTATAGCATTAGAACGGAATTAGATTGGCTAATTGAAGGGCAAGCACCATGCCGTAGAAGGATTTTTGGTCGTTGAGATTGGCGTAATTGATGAGACCAATGCCAAAGTTAGGCACTGGCGTCCAAAAGGCTTGGATTTCTAAAGGGACACCAAACGTCGTAGCGTTAATGTTTTGAGATCTGCGGAAAGAACTATTAAAAAACACACTGCTGACCCCAATAGCCCCTGATACATAACCATTGGCGTTGCGTGAAATTAAGCCATACAGCAAGCCGATATCGTAATAATCACCGCCGATAAAATCAGCACCTGCGGTACGCAAGGTTAGCAATTGGTGTTGCGTCGGTTGGAGATTCGCGCTGGCCAAAAAGCCGGGATTTACGGCGTCTTTGGCGCTAAATCCGGTGGTTAGGCCTCCGCCGATGTTAATCCACCAGGGATGTACATATTGTTTGTAAAGTTGCGACGTTTCTGGATTGGGCAGAATATTCACCGTATTAGCAGTTACATTAACGGTATTTGCATTTACATTGACTACTTTTTCTTCTGCAACAGCAGCTGTCAAAAAAACGAGTAAACACAGACTAATCAATTTTTTTATCATGTTCATTAAATTATCAATATTTTAAACCTATGGCAAGCGCTTTTGTTTATGGATACTATTATCTCCATGATACGTGAAGATTTTTTATCCCATATCGATCAGGTGGTTCTGCAATCTATTACTCAGGGCTATTATCCTGGAGCAGTAGTTTTAGTTTGCCATCAGGATGCGGTGATTTATCAGAAAGCTTTTGGTAATCGACGTGTTGTCCCCGATTCAGCGCCTATGCAAATAGACACTATTTTTGATTTGGCTTCACTGACAAAAGTTGTGGTGACAACAACAGCAATTATGCAATTGTTGGAACAAGGGGAAATTGAGTTAGATGATCCAGTGGTCAAATATTGGCCTGACTTCGCGCTGAATGACAAGCATACGATTACGATTCGACAGTTACTTACCCATACTTCCGGATTACCTATCTTTATGCCGAAATTCTCTCCAGCAGGAGATCGAAAAGCGCGTTACGCGATGGGGTTGCAGCAAGTGGCCCAGCTTTCATTCTTAAATCCGGCCGGTTCGACCTTGGCTTATAGTGATGTCAGTATGGGGGTATTGGGTTATTTGGTTGAATTAATTTCCCAAAAAACATTGGACGTCTATGCGTCACACCATATTTTTCAGCCCTTAGGTATGACCGAGACAGGTTTTGCCCCCTCTCACACTTTAAAAGATAGAATTGCCCCCACTGAGTGTGATGAGAAGGGCCAGATACGTTGGGGGGAAGTCCACGATCCCGGCTCTTTTAGAATGGGTGGTGTAACTGGGATAGCGGGATTATTCTCTACCGCTCTTGATCTTAGTTTATTTGTCCGATGTCTCTTGTCAGGCGGAAAAATTCCCGGGAAAGAAGAGTTTTTACTCAGTCCCTTATCTATTTTAAAGATGACGACTCCGCAAACGCCTTTAACGATGGAAGAAACCAGGGGATTAGGTTGGGATTTAGACTCTGTCTATTCTAACCGCGGGACCCTTTTACCCATAGGATCTTACGGCCATACCGGTTTTACAGGCACTTCACTATGGTTAGATCCCCATACACAAACCGGGTTAGTTATTCTGACCAGCCGCTTGCACCCTAAACCTTGTCCTCCCGTGCAGGGCAAAAGCCCCCTGGTTAGGGATCGTCGACGCATCGCCAATATTGTGGCAGGAAGTCTTATTGGTTTATCTACTCAGGGCGTTCGTAATACAGGACAATGGGAATTAATCCGCGCTTACAAAAGCAATGACGATTAAAATTAAGCACGTTTTTGGCGTTTTCTAAATTTTTTAGGTCCGTGTGGACCTCTTCCTCTGGGCATATAGTCACTCATTAATAAGTTATTTAAAGAGCTTTTTTACCATATTCTTGACATTTGTCAACCATCAACCGTAATTTTTGATAATGGGAACCTTGCCAATAAATTTTTTTGCAAAAAATACATTGTTTGAATTCTGAGAATATTTGCGCCGTCATGGGCTTGAGCTCATGGAGAATCGAGTCTTTTTCCACGGTTGCCAAATCATGATTACATAGCAAACAGCGGGTAAAGGGTTTGAATTGGTGTTTTAAATGAAAATATTGAATCACTTCTTGGGTTTGCTGCAATGGGTCAGTATGGCGCAGCCAATAACCATGCGTCACTTTTTTATTTTTAAGTAAACCGACATCACGGGTAAGAATAATGCGCTGTTCTTGAAGGCTGAGATTAATTAAATCTTTATCATCACAAGATCGATGATAAGCCGTGTCCAATCCCAATAGACGTAAATATTTAGCTAATTTACCTAGGTGAACGTCGAGAAGAAATCGAGTGATTCTAAGAGGCTGCGGTCGAAGGCGCGTGACAGATTGCAGGTCAAAAAGTTCAAAAGTGGGGTAAATAGAAATCCAATCGTTTGGTTGGGGTTGATAAGAAAAATTAACGGATCCACCATTCGCCAAGATCAGGTCAACCTCGGTATGAGGTACGCCGCAAGATTCAATAATATCTTTAATGGCGGTTTTTCTTGCACAACTTTGGTTAACATTTTTTGGCGTTGTTCCAGTTCCAAAAAATCATTGAGTTCTGCGTAAAACCTTAAAAAAACAGTGATCATCATTTTCTTAAGCTTTGATGTTGCGTGCTTGGTGGTCGAGTTGTTCAAGTAACTTATTGCGCACTTTTAGATTGATTTTGTCGCTGTGCCATAATTCCATCAATTTATTTTTTTCGACTTCAATCAGATCTAAAATCAGAGAGGTATCTTCAGCAATTTCTGCTGCTTCATCGTGTTTAAAACTGGCATCCATATGCGCATCAATTCTTTTTTTTAATTTAGTTTTGAGTTTTTTATAGTGGGTAATTTGAAATTTAATGTCTTCTTGAATATCCGCATTGGTGTCAAACTGTAGTTTGTATTCATTAAGCCAATGTAACGCGGCGGTTGTTAATTCTTTTCTAGCCGAAATTTCCATAAGATGTTCACCATATTCTTCACAATGCGAAAATTTTTCGATATGAATCATCTTTAAAATAAACGGCAGAGAAGACCCCTGAATTAACAGGGTCACTAATATCACAGTGAAGATCAAAAAAATCAAAAAATTGCGGGCGTTGGCCCCATACACTAAATTAGGCAACAGGGGAACTGCCAACGCTGCGGCTAAAGAAATGCTACCGCGCATGCCCGCCCAAGCCACTATAAAAGGAAATTGCCAAGGCACATGGGGTTCGAGACGGCGAATATGAGGAAAGAGTAATCGAGGAATATAAAAATTGGGGAAATAAACCCAAAAGAAGCGTCCAACGATAATGGTTGCAATGACTACACTGCTATATAAAATCAAATAATGGGTGGGGATCACGGATACACTTTTTACAATGGAAAACATATTCAGTCCAACCAAAAGGAACAGAATGCTTTGAATGCCAAAAAAAATCGAAGGCCACATAGCACGACTGATTAAGCGAAATTCTGGAGTAAAACGGGCGGCGTAAACGTTACCAATCACAAAACCGGTCGCCACGGTTGCAATAATGCCGCTTCCACCAAGCAGTTGTGGGGGAATATAAGCTAAAAAAGGCGTAAGCAAAGAAGCCAGCACATGCAGAGAAGAATTGTTAATTTTTTTCCTTAACTCACCCAGAATATAGCCGAGTACAATGCCATAAATAGTTTCGCCAATAATAACTAAAAAAAAAGTTAAAACGGCAGGCGCTGGCGCAAAATGGTGAGTGAGTAAAGCAGCAAGGGAAAAGCGAAATAAAGTTAAGGCCGTGGCGTCATTAAGCATGCCTTCACCTTCTAAAATAGTGATGACCTTTTCCGGCAACCTGATTTTTTCCGCAATGGAAACAATGGCCACATCGTCCGGCGGAGATAAAATGGCGCCAATCACAAAGGCCAGAGGCCAACCTAATTCTGGGATTAACCACTGAATCACCACCGCGACCAATACGGTAATGAAAATAACGTGACCTATTGAAAGCAAGGCAATGGCCGTAAACATTTTTTTAAAATCTTTCCAGGAAGAAAATGCGCTAATTTGATAAATCAGCAGGGGTAAAAAAATATTTAATACAATATGCGGTTGAATACTGATCGAACCTAGGTTAGGCGCTAGACTCAACATCATTCCCACAACAACCAATATTAAAGACAAAGGAAAAGGAAATCGGTTAAATAAATGACCAACCACAACAATAATGATAAATAAAACGACGTAAAGAATAATAGCTTCCATAGTTCTCAGTATAATAGATTTGAAACGTGCTATCATAATCAAGCTATGAAAGAGCAAGACTATGCAAAACGCGTCTTAAATAAAATTCAAACCCAGAGTGGGCTATGCGTGGGTTTAGATCCTTCGCGTGAACAATTGTTAATTTGGGAATTAAATGATTCGGTCGAGGGGTTAAAAATCTATTGTGATCGGATGCTGAAAGTTTGCGTAGAGTCACAAGTGACTTTTGTCAAACTGCAGAGCGCTTTTTTTGAACGATTTGGTTGGGAAGGTGCACGAATTCTTGCGGATTTAAATCACTGTTTGCGTCAAGCTGGTATCTTTACCATTTTCGATGGAAAACGAGGGGATATTGGTTCAACGGCGGAAGCCTATGCTGCAGCTTATTTATCCGCGCAGGATCTTTCTAAATATGATGCGATGACGATCAATCCTTTTTTGGGCGAAGAAAGCCTTACCCCTTTTATCAAGAAAATGCAGGAAGAAGACGTGGGCGTTTTC
Source organism: uncultured Pseudomonadota bacterium (assembly GCA_963702315.1). Lineage (GTDB taxonomy): Bacteria > Pseudomonadota > Gammaproteobacteria > Coxiellales > Coxiellaceae > JAFEDN01. The sequence goes on along the minus strand of CAVPCA010000042.1, from coordinate 20,953 downwards.
GTGGTTGTGCGTTCCTCCAATCCCTCCTCAGAAAAGTTGCAAGCAGCTCGTGTAGAAAATGAAGAAAAAGTTGCAGAATGGCTGGCGCGAAAGATTGAACAATACAACGCATTTTTATCTGGAGATAAAAATCATGGCCCGGTTGGCGCAGTGATCGGGGCGACTTTATTGGATTTAATACCCTTACTCGATCTCATGCCTTCAGCTATTTTTCTTTGTCCTGGAATTGGTGCGCAAGGCGCTTCTATTGAACAAGCTTTAAAAACATTTAAACCTTATCTAAAACAATGTATTTTCCCTATGTCTAGAGGTATAACGCACAGTGCGTTTGAAGAGAAAGCATTGATTAGCAAAATAATCAATTTACGACAAAAAATGCAACTATGAAAATACCCAATACGATGCGTTATATTAAAACCCCTGAAGCTGACGGGCCAGATGTTATGCGAGTGGTGGTTGGCTCTGTTCCGGTCCCTGCAAATACAGAAGTCTTGATTAAAGTGGCGGCCGCTGGTTTAAGCCGCAGTGACATAGCCCAACGTCAAGGGGGGTATCCGCCGCCGCTGGATGCGAGTCCTATTCTAGGACTGGATGTGGCTGGGGAAATCGTCAGTAAAGGCGCTTCAGTAATACAATTCAACCTGGGCGATAAGGTATGTGCTTTAACCAACGGTGGCGGTTATGCAGAATATTGTGCAGTTCCTGCTACACAATGGTTACCTTGGCCGAAAAATTATGACGCCGTTCACGCAACAGCCTTACCTGAGAATTTTTTTACCGTGTGGGCTAATGTCTTTCAGAAAGCGCATCTGCAAAAACATGAGTCGATTTTAATACATGGTGGAAGCGGGGGCATTGGGCTTACCGCTATCCAATTAGCGCATGAATTCGCCAGTAAAGTGTATGCCACTGCAGGCAGCCCAGAAAAATGCAAGTCATGCGTGTATTTTGGGGCGGACGCCGCCATTAATTATCATGAAGAAAATTTTCCTGAACGTATTTTGAAATTCACGCAAGCCAAAGGAGTCGACGTTATTCTCGATATGGTAGGAGCCGCTTATTTTCAAAAAAATCTTGATTGTCTCGCTGTCAATGGCCGTTTAATTATCGTTGCCACGCAAGGAGGAGGCAATGTGGACCATCTGGATTTGCATAAGTTGATGAGTAAACGCTTGATGGTCGCGGGTTCAACCATGAGAGCACGCAGCGCCTATGAAAAAGGGCTCATTGCTGCAGACCTAAAGGAAAAAGTATGGCCTGTGTTGGATCAAGGGCTTTGCAAACCCGCTATTTATAAAACTTTCCCGCTAGATGAAGTTAATGCTGCACATCAATTGATGGAATCCAGTCAACATATTGGAAAAATAGTTTTGGTCATGGAGGACCATGGATGAGTAGTACAGATGTTTTAATTGTTGGCGCAGGGCCTACGGGTTTGATGCTGGCTTGCCAATTATTGCGTTTTGGCGTTGGATTTAGAATAATCGATAAAAACCAAGATCGCTCGCAGGAATCCCGCGCCTTTGGTATTCAAGCGCGGTCAATGGAAATATTTCAAAATCTTGGTATTGCAGATGAATTTTTAAAGCGGGCAGAGGTCGCGCATTTAGTAAATTTTTATTTGAATGGTAAGCTATCGTTGGAATTAAATTTTGATTTATTGGGCCTGCCGGCAACGCCTTTTCCGCATATTTTCTTTTTACCACAATCGGAAACAGAAACAATTTTAATTAATTATATTGAGCAGCATGGTAAGAAAATAGAAAGGCAAACTATCTTGAATAATTTCAATCAAAATGCGGAAAGGGTAGAGGCGATTATCCAAAATTTAGTAACACAAGAACAACAGTCCATAACTTGCCATTACATTGTGGGTTGTGATGGAGCGCATAGTACAGTCCGTGAGGTTTTGAAAATTCCTTTTAAGGGCGCTGCCTATCAACAAGATTTCTTTTTAGCGGATGCTATGGTTACCTGGGGAAAACCGATGCGTTCGTCTTTTATGATGTTTTATGATTCAACGGGTATATTTTTACATCTGCCGATCACGCCACAGGTAAGCCGGGTCATCGGCGTAGATGCACTCGGTGGAAAAAACACAGAAAACAATGCTATTGAACGTCAGGAAATTGAAAATTTAGCGCGCAGAATTACACATCAACCTATCTCTATTGAAAATCCAGTGTGGGCGACACGTTTTCATTTACATCATCGGGTGGTTGATCAGTATCGAAAAGGCCGTGGTTTTTTAGCGGGCGATGCTGCTCATATTCATTCTCCAGTTGGTGCTCAGGGTATGAATACAGGATTACAAGATGCGGCTAATTTAGCCTGGAAAATCGCGGGGGTGTTGAAAGCGAATATGCCTGAAGGATTATTGACAACCTACTCGACAGAAAGACAGTGGGTGGGAAAAAATTTAACGCAAACCACAGATAGATTTTTTTCGTTGTTAACGACGCGCAATGTTCTGATTAAAATGGTTCGGCCTTGGATATTAACGATTTTTTTTAAATGCATGGGTTATATTCCGCAACTGCAAAAAAAAGTATTTTGGTTAATGTCGCAATTGGGAATTCATTATCCGCATAATTATTTTTTAGAAGGCCCGAAAGCTGGACAACGAGCAAAAGATGCGCCAGTAGGATCATCCACCTTGTATACACTATTTAAACAAAGTCCTTTTACTCTACTTATTTTTTTCAGAAAAAAAGCGAATCATGTAATAAATGAAAGTAAGTTACAGTTTATCGATAAATCCTTTGGAAAATGGATTAAAATTTACAAATTTATTGATGCAGATGACAATAGAACGCTCTTTGAGCATTATGAAATTAAAAATAGTGGTGGAATTTTTTTCATCAGACCGGACGGTTATGTTGCTTTTCATCAGAACAATACTGACATCAAGCCTTTAATTCACTATCTGAAGAAGTATAATTTTTCATTGTGATTTTACCCTTCGGGATCTGCTTCTGTAATGGGAAGCACGGGCTTTGGATAACGATTAGCGAGATTCACAAAAGTTTTTATAGTCGTTCCTTGAATGAGAATGGAAAAAGCAACCACGGCATAAGTCATCACTAAAATTAGCTCACGATATTCTCCATTGGGAATAGAAAGGGCCAAGGCAATGGCCAAACCGCCGCGCAACCCGCCCCAAGTTAAAATGACAATAGTGAACGGATGGAGCGATCGTTTAAAATGAAACAATTTTAATGGTATAGCCACCGTAATCCAACGTACCAGCAGTATAAGCGGGATAATCATCATAGCGCACAAAATTTCCATAACGGTAGCGTGTATTAATAACAATTCAAATCCTAACAATAAAAACAAAATAGCATTTAATATTTCATCTACCACTTCCCAAAAGACCGCCAAATGTTCACGCATACTTCGGCCGATAACTAAACCAGCGACGACCATAGCCAAGGCGCCGGAAATATTTAAATTTAAAGCTAAAGTATATCCTGCCGTTACGGTCATCAAAGTAATTAAAATGGCGGTTTTAGAATCGTGCGTAAATTTGATAAAATAATGGGTAATAATGCCGAGCATTCCACCGTAAGCTAAGCCACCCAATGCCTGTTTAATAAAAAGCAAACTCACTGCTTGCCAAGTTGGCGGGTGATTATTGATTGCTAAACCAAATAAAGTTAAAAATAAAACAATGCCTACACCATCGTTGAATAACGATTCCCCTTCAACACAAGCAGTGATTCTGCTTGGAGCATTTAATTTTTTAAACGTATTTAAGACAGCAATCGGATCGGTTGGGGAGATCAATGCGCCAAATAATAGGGCATATAAATAAGAAATGTGAAATCCCAACCAAGACAATAAATAAAAAGTGAGTGTGCCAATTAAAAACGTTGAAGCGATTGTCGACAGGCTGGCTAACGTAATAATTTCCCACTGATTTGCCTTAAATTCCTTAAGATCTACCGCTAATGCACCGGCAAATAACAAAAATCCTAACATGCCGTTCAATAATAAATCCTTAAAATCAATTTGATTAACCATGGCTATCAGTGGAATTGAAAAATAATTCCACCCGCAATGATGTAAAAAAATAAATACCAGAGATAATATTTGTGATCCCAACATGATAGCAATCATACCGGGAAGCTTAAACGTACGATGGTTAATAAAACTGATCAATGCGGCGAGGGTTAAAATAATCGAAATAAGCGAAAACAAGTTCATAAAAAAATATGATACTATCAAATTAGGAAAAATTCAATGAAATCAGTAGAATTAAGCAAATTACTCAAGTCCGCTGGTTGTTGAACGAGCCAGTTGCCGCCTGGCCGCATCGAAGGAATATCATTGCCAGACCGCTTGAACAACCCTCCGTGGGACGCTTCCTCTTTTTACATCCTTGTAAAAAGAGGATCTGGCAATGATATTCCTCCGGGCTCTGCGTCAACGGGCTCGCTCAACAACCTAATGAGAGTTTGGTGCTTTTCGGTATTATCTTTTTTGATATTTTTTTCTCTACCTGATGGGGGTTCGCAAGGGGGAGAAGAGCGGCAGCGATCTCCCCCTTCATTGCTGAGTTGCAGCTTTGCTGCGACACAGCATCTAAACCAGGAAGCAATTTCCGCTTCAGCGGAAATTGCTGGGCGGCAACGGATCAGCGATGCAACCAGCGGACTTAGGTAATTTGCAAGCGGCAAAAATAAGTTTTGATGCAATAGTTTTTTTTGGGCCCTTTTACAGTAAAGGCTAGGCTAAAATTGTTTTTGTCGGAAAAATGGTAGAAAGACTGATAATAATCAGCGATACAAAGATGTTGTCCTTCTGCGTTACCTGTAGCCGTAAAATCAATTGTAAAAAAAGCTTTTCTGTATCTTGAAAATATACAGAAATTTTATCAAGTGCTGGATCGTAGCGATATTGATATTCTTTGAAAACTGCGAAATTTTTATCCGTGCGAAATTGCCAAATGCCTTCTTCACGATAGTCCAGTGTGTAGGCTTCCCTTTGTTTAAAGGACGCTTGGCCGGTAATAGAACCCTGAAGGCTGATTTCCCGGGAAAAAGACCAATCGCCGATTAGATTTTCAAAAAAATATTGAGTATGAGTTTTCATGTTCTTGGATTTCAGATATTATATACTTAAAACTCTACAGGAGAAAGTAAGCATGATTAAAAAGATATTTTTTGCCTCATTGATTTTTTTCTCTTGCGCAACTGTTTATGCAGAAAAAAATTCATATACGATCGATGTCGATAACGACACCACAGTTACTTTTTTAAGGTTAAACCAAACTTGCAAAGGGGGTGTTGTGGTTGTGGATCCTTTAAAAATCCCCCCAGGACAGAAAGCCGCCTCTTTTCTTGTAGAAAAGGATGCCAATGTGGGGTGTGTGTCACGTTATAATGATCAAAAAGGGGTTATTTTGGGTATTTGGATCCGTAACCATGAAGTCACTTGCAGTAATGAGGGCGGTTTTCTTTCCTACCATTGTAAGTTTGTAGGTAACCTTCTCACCATCTCTCCTTAGGGCTTGTAAAAAAATAACTTACCCTTTTGAGTGCTCAGATTTGGTTTAGATTCGAACGTTTTGTACTTGAGAAAAATACGCGCATAGCCGTTCTATGTAAGTGTTTTTCTCAAGGGCAAAACGTTTGGAGATAAGCCAAAGATGAGTGCTCAAAAGGGTAAGTTATTTTTTTACAAGCCCTTAACGCATGTTACCAGTGTGGCCTAATGAGTATCGTCCTGGTTGAGGCCAAACGGTCATGCCATGCGGGCTGCGCCCGACGGGGATACGATGAGTCAGTTGGCCGGTCTTGGTGTCAAATACATAAACTTCTGAATCATATCGTCCAGAAAGCCACAATTCTTTGCCGTCCGCGGTTACATTACCCATATCAGGGCTTCCACCACCTGGGATAGGCCAGTTGGCAACCACTTTACGAGCAGAAGCGTCAATAACGCTAATACTGCCTTGACCATGCGGTGCACAGCTTCCTAAATGACAGCCCACACTAGCACAGCCGCGGTTACCAATATAAAGGTATTTGCCGTCACGGCTAGGATAAACACTATGGGTCCCAACGCCAGTTGGTATAAATCCAATTTGCGTAAAACGATCAGGGTCAATTAAAAATACCCCTCCACGCGTGGCGTCTGCGACATAAAAAATTTTCCCATCCGGAGATAAACGAATATCTTGGGGCATTGAACCGCTTCCAGGATGATCTTGACCTAATGGTAAATAACCAACAATAGTATGGGTACTGAGGTCTAATTTTAATAATTGACCAGAGAATTCACACGTTGCGACCGCAAATCGACCGCTCATATCAAAATCTAAGTGATTAACCCCTTTACATTTTACAGGGACAGAAAATATTAATTTCATGGTTTGTGGATCACGAAAATCGAGTTTTTTAAAGCCTTCATCCACCACAATGGCAAAGCGTCCATCTGGAGTAAAGTACAGATTATAGGGATCGTCTACAGGAATAGTAACGCCTGGCTTACCGGTATTAGGATCAATCGGTGTAACGGTGTTACTTTTGTCATTTAAAATCCACAATGTTTTAAGATCATAAGCAGGCACAATATGTTGAGGATTTTTGCCGGTTTTAAATGTATCAATCACTTGATAAGTTTTTGGGTCAATCACTGAAACACTATTCCCTAAACTATTCGGCACATAAACACGCGGCAGGGCGGAATGCACAGCTGGGGCAAACATATTAGCGTCTGCATGGCCATAAATATTTTTAATTCCATGAAGCTTTTTACAGGCTGTAATATTGCTTAAGGCAAAAATTATTATAAAAATCAATTTAATACGTGATATTTTCATGGGCAACCCCTAAGTAAGTATAGGACAATTGTCCAGAAATTGATCAAAAAATTTCTTTTATAACGTATTCCATATAAAATATGCCGAGGTAAATTATATTGAAAAACAGCGATAAAAATAATGAAAAATGAAAAACCAAGTATTGAATCGGATGAGATCTCCCAACTTTTACAAAATCTTCTGCAAGCTTTGGCCGACAATGTATATTTCTTAAGAATGCTGCTTAATGCGCGTGTACTGCTCTTTGGTCAAACAAAAAAAGTAGATCGTGAAATACTCCTTAAATTTTATACGCATTCAGAATTTTTTGTTTCAGTTATTTTAAATCCCTCAGCTTTGTTAAAAAAAAATAAAACAATTAATGGAAAAGATTTTCCCCTTATAGAAAATTTTAGGAACCTTGAAGGTCGTGACCAATATATTTATTGGCAACGCTCTGTTGAAAAATATTATGGAAAGTTGCCTGAAGAAAAACAATTAAAGTTTAGAGATGCTTTTTCTGAATCAATATACCTATCCATTATTAATGAACTGAGTAAAATTGAAGATATAAATATATTAAAAATTATGTTTTATAGCGAAGTTAAACAATGCGGATCAGCAAACAGTTGTCAATTTATCCGTGATTTGAAGCGTTGCAAAACAAACATTATAAATTTATTTGTAAATCCGGGAAATACAAAAAATAGAATAATAGCACGCAGTGAAGAACAGTGGGATAAACTTGACATGGTTTGGAGCAAAGAAGCGCAGCAGTTTGGATGGCCTGGATTTTTTGAACCTAGATTTATATTAGGTTTATCGGTGTTATGTGTCATAATGGCCTTCTTGATTATTGGACTGAAAATGTATCAAAATCCTGTGATTTTGTCATTTTTTCTTTTATTTGGTTTTACATTACCTATTCATTTTGTACCTGATCTGCGAGATGTCAGAGTTGATTTGCTTTGCAGGCCATCAGTAGGTAAAGCGCTTTTTGATGAATTAGCGTGTAAAGGAATTTTTTTAAATCAAAATCTAATGCCATTGCTCGAAGTTGCGAAAGATGAGGAACAAAAAAAACCAGTTATTATTTATAAATTGGCAAACCTGCTGCCATTAACATCATCAACACCTCAGATTTTTGCTCCACAAGCTTCAGTTAATTTTTTCCCTTCTGGTCTTGAGAAAAAATCGAAGATAAAAACAATTTCTGGGTTTCCAAATCTTAACCAATTTATCGAAGAAGAGAAAAAAATGCTCAGCCCAGAGCAAAAAATCTGTCAAGCGCTTCAAGGGAAAGGTTATCTATTGAATGACAAAAATAATGTTTTCAGTCCAAAATTAATTAATTATAATAACCACTTAGTTGTTTTTAATTTTGATAAAAACGAATTGGAAAAAACTATGGGAGGATTGGATAAAAAAACTTCTGAAATTTTAAAAAAATCTATCCGGGATCCTAATCAAATGCGTTTTGGCCCAACTTCTGAAAGTCTCAAAACTGGAGAGCGCATACTGATTAAAGGTTGGTTAAACGGAAAACATTTGCGAATTGCAGCACTGACAACTGGTAAAAGAAAGATTTATTTAGGGCCCGATCTAGGTGATATAGAAGAATATACGTTTACTCACGTCTTTAACAAACATGAGCAGACTAAATTTTTTAAAATAAATTCCACTAAACATAAGCCCAAATCTCAGGCATTCATTTCAGGATCTTTTGTGGGATACACCTGAAATATAATACCAACGGCCATCTATTCGATGGAATTCGCTTCGTTCCTGCAGGACTTTACGTTTTTTTAGCTGCATAAAGCTCGCCTTAAATTCCACAAAACCAATATTGCTCTCTTCAGTGATCTGACTGGCGAAAATTACTTTTAACCCTAGCCATTGCACAGATAAAGCCCAGCGTTTAGCCTCTTCGGCGTCAAAACCCACCAGGGATTTGCCACGCATGGTCTTTTGAATATAGTCAATATCAGCTAAGGAATACGCAGTATAACGCGAACGCATTAACGCTTCCGGCGTTTTCGGAATGGCTTGATCTGCTAAAAAAGGCCCACAGCACACTGGATAAAGCAGCTGTGAACCACAAGGACAAAGCATATTTGAATTATTCATCATTAATTAGATTACCTTTTATTTCTATCAGTGCTTTCACATGAACAGGCACTTTTTAGTATTTCTCAAGGCATTATTATAATATTCGTTTTGCCGACAATTGGGCCATGCAGTCATAAGCAATAAGATCGCCGGGTTGAGGTTCGGCGTTTTCAAATTGCTTCAGCAATGCTTCGATTTGTTCGCTGCTGGCTTGTTTGTAGTGCAATAAAGCTGGTGTTGTACTGATGAGTAGAATTTTAAGGCGATTAAAAAAATCACGTATTTCATCATGATCCGTCACCACGATCTGATTAAATTGTAATGCCGGCTGGAAATGTTTAAAACTTTGCATGATTTGAAAAAGATGTAATCCAATTTCGATGTCACAACCTTTGGCAATTAAAACATTATAAAGCCATTTCCACAAAGTACTTATAAATTCATGATGTGGATAGCTGATCTTGTAGCCAGTCGTTTCTTCACAAGCTAGAACTCCACCTTTAGTAATTCGTTCGGCCATTTGTTGAATGGCTTTTATAGGATCATCCAAATGCACCAGCAACCAGCGGCAATACACTAAATCAAAATTTTTAGGTAATGAAGACAAATCATAGGCCGATAACACGACAAACTCAACATTATGAATTCCTTGTTCCTCTGCACGTCTCTGTGCAACTCGAACTTGCTCTTCGCTATTGTCAACACCGATTACTTTTCCCTGACTTGAAGCAATTTGCTGAGCCATCCACAATGACAAATTTCCAGAGCCGCAACCAATGTCAGCGATCTGGCGACGATTGGCAATATCCAACCGTTGCAAAAATTTTCGGCTTTCGACGCCAAAAGTTCGATCTAAGGCATCCAATTGCGCCTCACCTTTTTCGCCGGTGGTTAATATGTAGCGTTCACGATCCATATTCGTATATTACAGAAGGTTTGCTGTAATTTGCAAACCTCCCTAAGCTGCGAATAAATGCGCAACAGAACTGGTTTGCTTCAGGATTTCCACAGAATGGTTTAATAATTGTTGGAATCCAGGCAGATTTTTAAGTAATTTAGCGCCGTAGGGTTTGCTATACAGGCGTTTATCCAGAACCGTGACAATACCGATATCGGTTTCCTGCCGAATCAATCTGCCGACGTATTGAGCTAAACGGATAGAAGTTGCCGGAAGCATCGCCAGTTCAAAAGGATTGCGACGGTTTTGAGTCAGCCATTCATTGCGGGTGAGTTCAACGGGAGTTGTGGGCACTGCGAAAGGGAGTTTGTGAATGATCACATGCTGGCAAAGGTCTGCAGGTAAATCCAAACCTTCTCCAAAAGAAGCCAGACCAAATAAAGCCGAACGGCTGGCAGCCTGCACCCTATTTTTATGCGCTGCTAATAATACCGGCTTGCCGAGCGTGCCCTGCATTAAAATATCTGCCTGAAGTGTCGCCGGCATTCGCGCAAAAGTTTTTTCCATGGCCGCTTTGCTGGTAAATAACACTAGAGTGCCGCCGCGCGGTAAAATCAGTTCAGGCAGCAACTGGATCGCTTCTTCCCAATGCTGGGTTTGCTCATTGCCCTGCGGCTCCACGCGCATTTTTGGCACAAACAAAACGGATTTGCTGTAATCAAAGCAGGTATCGAGCGCCATTTCGATCAGTTGAGGATTCTGGTGAAGCCCGATTTTGCGCCGGAAATCGCTAAAATCACCGACGGCGCGCACCGTTGCCGAGCAGAGCAGGGCGCCCGCGGTTAACTGATCCCATAACAAATTTTTCAATTGCGGACTCACATTCAGAGGCGCGGTGTGACAGAAATACTGGCCGCGAGTATTTTTGATAAACCATCTGGCCAGCGGCGGTTCTTGTGCTTGCCGTGGTTGGCAAAATAACTGAAAAGTCTGGCAAAGATTATTTGCGCGACTACTAAAAAATCCAAATTGCGCGATTAATTTGGTCAACCGTTGCTGTTTTTCCAGGTCATTACCGGCCATTTTGAGATTTTCTTCAAATTCAGACAATAATCGTTCGCACTCACCCGCAAATTTCGTGCTGACCTGTTGGATGGGCTGCGCCAATGCAAAGACATCGGTCTGATCCTCCGTGCAGCGCCAGGTGGATTCTTTATTAAAATTTTCAGTAAACAGGGAAGCATTTTGCTGCAATAATTGCTGCAGCGGTTGTAAAGTTTGAACCAGCTGCTGTGAATACTCCTGCAATAATTTTTGCTTGGTTTCACTTAAGGAAGAGTTTTGCACCGCTTTATTAACAGCCGCGTTGAAAGAATTAATCCATTCTAGAGAATCCAATAGCGGCGCGGATTGTGCAAAATGATCCAGGGCCTTATCAGGAAAGTGATGACATTCATCTAAAATATAAACGCTTTTATCGATGGGTGGGAGCAGAACGCCTCCACCCAGACTGAGGTCAGACAGTAACAGGCTGTGATTGGTGATGACAAAATCTGCATGCTGCCATTTTTGCCGGGCTTTGTAGAAAGCGCATTGTTGATAGAACGTGCACAATTTACCACTGCAGCCGATGCTGTCGGTGCTGACTTCGGCCCACTGCGCGTCGGTCACTGAAATATCCAATTGATCGCGATCGCCTTCCCATTTGCCTTTTTCAAGCAGGGTGCGTAATTGCTGCTGGTAATCCTGACGGTTGAAAAAATCTACTTGCAGATCGTCATTAAAAACACGCGCATGGCAAACATAGCGCCGGCGGCCTTTCGCCAGGGCCGCGCGGACGTTAACACCCAGCACTTGATTCAGCAGAGGCAGATCTTTTTGATAAAGTTGTTCCTGGAGAGCGACGGTTGCCGTACTAATGACCACCTGTTTGTCAGTTTTTGCTAGGTAGGCGGCAATGCCGTAACTGATAGTTTTCCCGGTACCAGTGGGAGCTTCAATACAGATGATACGCTTTTTGTGTAAGGCGTTATAAGCTTCCTGGATCATCGTTAACTGCGATGGCCGGCGATTAAGCCCTGTCGCTTTCAGTTTTTGAGCAATTTCATTAATATCCATGCTAGCCATTGAGTGCTATAGTAACAGTGAGTTCCAGCTCAAGGGAAGGACTCTATGATTTTAGATTTCTACGAATAATTGCTGTCCTACTATGAGAATTCTTCTCTTCATGATTCTTTATAGTTTTTTCTATATCTTTTTCTTTGATTAATTCTACGTACCTTTCGGACTGATGATGTAGAAAGCATGACGCTCATCGATCAAGATCCAATGGTTTGCCGATATTTGCCGACTATCGGGACTCGTGCCGGTACGGAGCTGGGATACAGCGCATCATTAACCATTATCAAGAGCACGGTTTTTCTCTTTACGCCGTTAAATTGAGAAGCAACAGCGAATTCATAGGATATTTAGGTTTGATTACACCCTCCTTTCAAGCGCATTTTACACCTGCGGTTGAAATCGGCTGGCGTTTGTCCTGAGTGCGTATTATTTTAATAAACTTTGGATCAATATTTGGTGAAAAATATGCTGATTATTTGGATAAGAAATTTTTTTGCCAGATTCAGCGCTTTCTTAAATTTTGACATCAGCAGGGTGCAGGTGATGCGCCCTGCTGGCTGAACTAGACTAGAAAAAAAAGAGGGGAGAGTCTGGTGGATTATTATTTTCGAAAGACTTAGTGCCTTCTGATTGAGCCAGGCTGGATAAATTGATTGAGAGATTTCTGGCGTCGAAAGTGCTGGGATACAGCAATTTTAGTATGTTGGATTGTTGAGCTTTCAGACTTTGTAGTCGTTCATGAAATATAGAAAGTTTTTCTTCACTTTTAATTTGGGTATTTACCTCGTCCAATTTTTTCTGTAACTCAGGCACATTGTTAAGATATTTTATGAAGTTACGATGGTTGACTAATAAGCTGCTGGTCAAATTAACTTGACCATCACTCGCTTTAGATTCGATAGTTTCTAAGCAATGCTTAAATGTTTCGATTACCACTGACAGTATTGGCAAGTTTTTATAGGTCATGAGGTTTACAACGAAAAATTGTAACCCTTGAATTAATGCTTTAATATTTTTATTTTTTTCATTAAACGCATCTGAATCAGTATGCATCATTTCAAGTTTAAGTAAATAACTATTTATGCAAAGCATATTATAGTGCCACATTTCATAACGCCAATCTTTATTTTTAAAATAAATACCGTTTTTATCTGGATGTAACCTATAAAGAGTTCCTAAATGAGAAATAAATGAATCTAAATTCAATTGGTCATTGTGCTCTTGGAACTTGTGGTCTAGATAGGGTTGCATATTTGATTTTTTCATTTTTTTCTCCTACTTAATTATTTTTTTTGGTTATTATTTACGTCCACAGATAAATCATAGTACCTAAGTGATTCCTGATTTGTCAACCTCCTTTTAAATTTTCGTATTTTATAAACATTAGACAATATATCGATTTAAAAGTACCATCATTCATTTTGAAGAAGGAAGTTATGGAAAAAAACATGCCCAAGCAGGGTGGTTTTGCTGGAATGAGTTGATGACCCCGGATGCTCATATATTAATTCGTTGGAATAAAATATCTAACTACTTTAAGAGGTACAAAGCAATGCTTGATTTAACTGATCCAAAGATAGCTCTAATTCATGTATGTTGATTAACGTTTTAGGGAATCGTGATGTAAAAAGGATACCTGAACTTCACCGAAGACGCCATTATCATAATTAATGAAAAACATTTACAAGGCCCGGAAATTTAAATCATATTCAATGGTTGCATGATAACCTTGAAATTAAATCTGTTATGGTGACAGTACATAATGCTTTCTTTGTAGCTGATCAGGGGTTTGATCATCATACTTCCCAAATTGTTTATACCCACAATAAGCAAGCTGTTTATAAAATTTTTGGCTATATAAAACTACGTGATAATAAAATTTGTCTTTACGAGGATGTCACTTTTCAAGCTGTCGACATTATCTGGAAATAACGGAGAGTAAAATGCAAACCTGTATCCGTGCCATGCAATTGCACCTTCTCGCCACGTATTTTTCCTGAGTACGAAGGGGGGGCAAGTCCGAAATTTTAAGCAGATCCTTTGTTAAAGAGCGATTAGGCAAGCAGGGTAAGCTTGGTGAAAACAAGTTCTGCTTAAAATTTCGGACTTGACCCCCTTCTGACCTGATCGTCCCTTGTTTCCAGTGACAAATTTGAGGAAATAATTATTTAATATGATAAAATCGTTTTTTCATTCACCAGAGAGCGATCTAATGTTATTTAAGCAAATACAGCTGCTGCGGTTAGCGCCATCGCCCAATCATTTTTATGATCCGTTGATTGAACGATTAAAATTATTGACATTCCAGCCTTGCCTGCCTTCTCTACCGATCAGTGTGGGATGGGTCCCGCCCATAGATAAAGATGGCTCCGCGCTGGTGGAACAAATAAATCAACAACTGATGATTTGTATGCAAGTAGAGGAACGTATTTTACCGGCCGCGGTGGTGCGCCATGCGGTGCAGGAAAAGGTTAAACAATTAGAAGCGTCAGGGGATCGCCGGGTAGGTAAAAAAGAAAAAAATTCCATTAAAGACGAGGTGGTCATGACTTTACTGCCGCGTTCCTTTAGCAAATTTCGGCGAATATATGCCTATTTGGATATAAAAAATAATTGGCTGGTGATAGGTTCGACGCATAAAAAAAGTATTGAACAGTTTTTAACTTTATTCAAGAAAACCGTTGCTGGGTCTGTCACTTATTTTGAAATAAAAAAAATTCCCACTATTATTACCCAATGGGTCAATAGCCAAGATTATCCAGAAGTTTTTACGGTCGAGAAAAAAGGCGTGTTGCAAGATCCTAATCAGAAATCACGCGTGATTCGTTGCCAAGAGCAAGATCTCTTCGTCAAAGGCATTCAAGAATTTATTAAAGATGGTTGCGAACTGAAACAACTGGCGCTACGTTGGCGCGACAGTGTCCGTTTCGTGCTTTCCGACGATATGACCCTTCGCAACATTAAATTTGAAGATGAATTGATTGAACAGGTTAAATCCATGGAAGCGGAAACTCGCCAGCAAAAGTTCATGGCTGACTTTTTTATGTTTGGTGAAACTGTGTCTGCACTGTTGCAAGATCTTCTGATGCTATTTGCTAAAAACGCTGACCCTATTATTGCGAGCGAAATGACCTCTGCTAACGTTTGATTGGCGCAGATTCGTTGTATGCGTTTGGGGAACCCTTCAATTCTGCAAAACATTCCATTTGCCATCATCCTGTTGAAAAAATTAAAATGTTTTTTTCAGATTGGATTTATGAATACATTAAAATTTGCTGCGTTGGAGAACCGACAGAAATATTTTGTATTCGTGGTAAAGAATTTCCTCTGGAAGAGTTTAATCTTTGAGCTAGATTTAATACAGCGTTATAAAATCGGTATTGATTTGCTGGGTCAGCAAAGTATAATGAACTCGACGTAGCATGCGGATTAGCAGTGGGTCGAATAGTCACCGGATTTTTTAATTCTGTCCAAAAGAAAGTGTTTTGAATGGATGATATTGAAGGTGTCGAGATAAATTGTTTTTGATCTTCTCTAACCGGAGTTTGTGAAATAATACATGTTTGTTGTGAGGGGGCAGTAACAGTCAATTTAGTTTCAACTTGAGTAGTATTAGTGGGTTGCCGAATATGCTCATTAAGTATTTTAACGAGTGCAACTAATTCTTTAGTTAATAATATACCTGATGGCAAATATCGAACTATTGAAAATATGGAAATACTGGCAATTAAACCACCACCTATACCATACCATAAGCTTTTATCATTTTTTCTATATTTGTCAAAAACCATATCTCGTAATTCAATTTCTTTTTCTAACTGCATTAATTCCTTGAGATTATTACTGGATTCTATCGAAGGATTTTTCATAAAAATCTCCTATATTAAATGGGTGAGCGGCTTGAAGAAGAAGTAATTGACTGTTTTAAATCATTAGTTAAAGTTTTGTTGGTTTCCTTGCGCGCCCAAAAACCTCCTATTAAACTTCCAGAAATTCCTCCAACACTCGTCGTTAATAGGCCTTTTACTAGTGATAACGCATACCATAAGGAAACTGCTCCAGATACAGAAAATCCGGCAAAACCGCCAGCAGTAGCCCCTTTCCAGGTTGCCGCATTGAGCAAATCTTCATTTTGTTTATTTTGTCGAGCGCGATCACGTGTGGCTTTTTTAATGTCATATGCAAACTCTACTTCTCTATCAAAGTCCCTGCATAATGTATTACGAAAATCAAAGTCATATTTTAATTGCTTCATTTCGTCAAACGATAGTTTAGAAAGTTCATTTTTAAAAATACGTGGCTCTTTTATTTCCAACAGATGAGTTTTTTTAAGATCTAGTGGGTATAAAACCACATTAACGTTTTTAGACATATACACCTCATTAATTAATTTAATAATCCTGATCTTTTTCTTAAAATATAAATTAATTTTAAAAAATTCAGTTCAATTCTCTACGTTCATAGAAACCCAAATAAAAATGGTTTTACTCTTGCGGAGTCAAATAATTTATCACGTTTGTCAATTTCTTCTTCTAATCGGCGAGCTTCAGCAAAGAAAGAATGTTCATAGTTACTCATTAGTTCAACAGGTTTTGTTAGTCCGACAGTTTTTTCGAGCGAAGCCAGTTCATCGTTTAAAGAGGGAGACTTTAAGGTAATTAATTTCGTTTCTTCTGTAGTTGCTTTTATATAGCGCTGGGTTGGTCGAGAATACATTTTTTGAGGTGGATATTTATCTGCTCTATTGTCCTTGCCAAGCGTTCCATCTCGGACATAATATTGATTTTCGCTTAAAACCAAAATGGGAGATCGCAATAATAAGCCAGGTACAGTCCAATCTTCTCCATCTATGTTGTCTAGTCTCTTGTTAATAAACCAGTTGGAATACAATGGATCATTGCTAGAAGGGAATAGCCAAATCAATAGCAACTTGTATAACGGCTATATCAGATAGTTTCTGTTCCAGGATCATAAGCCGTTTTGAAGGGAAATCGCGTACAATCGCAGTACAGAAAAACTTAGCCAGTTGTTCACCGCCTAGCTCAGAAGCGGGAAGTTTAGCAATGGCCCGTTGAAATCTACGGCATAAATGTTCAGCAATCTCCGTCCAGCGTTTTTTTATTTTCGTGGGATCATTTTTCACATCCTCAACTAACGTTAAAAATCCCTTAGCCTTTGTTATAAGTTCATGCTCATGCTTAACTTTCCAAAGAGCGCATAACACTGCGGGAATTGCAAAACTAGTAGCTGCTTTTGCATCGGTGATTCTTTTTCCAGTTAAAAAATTAGCCACCACACCCATTCCGCCAGCAGCAACCATTATTGCGGTTACTTTTACAGCATCGTCGATATATTGTTTTATAGTCTCGCTCCAACTTTGATTTTGCGCATCCGCAGTAAGACTTTTGGCATCAAAATAGATATTCTCCAGTTGATCAGCTAAGGCATGGACAAAACTGACTTCTCTGTCGTGAGCAGTTTCGATTTGTTGTTTTAATTTGATTATTTTTTTCTCAGACTTTTCTTTTTTTATTTTCGCTTTGGCAGCTTCATCGCCTATGAATGCCTTAAACATCTCCTTCACTTGCAAACTCCCTTTACTTAAAAAAGTGGTATATTATCTCCGATTATTCTAGTATGTCAAATTGATTATTATATTTGTCTTCAAAAAATATTTACATCTAATCTATTCAACAAAAAGACTTGGAATGATCTGCAGCGGACATTTATCACTGTCGCTGAAAGTCTAGATATTTCGGCTTATGCGGTTAAGCGGCTAATCTACCATAAAATCACCGAATTTTATCTATATTTTGAAGTATCTTTGCTTTGAGCATCTCTGGGCCCGGCAATTTTCCAGAAAGCTCCACGGGCAATACTTTTGATAATTTCAATTCTGCTACTCCGATGGGACGATTCATTTCAGGTAAAACATAATCTACCTCGACATCATTCCTATCAGTGCATAAAATCAATCCGATTGAATAATTTTCGTGAGGTAATCTCACTGTTTTATCCAATAATTTTAGATATAAATTCATTAGCGGCTTCAAAAAAATAACTACTTTTCAGCATATTTTCTGCTTTAGCAGCCTGAAGTGCAGGTAAAGTGTGATGAAAATTGTGCAAAGTGATATCAGCCAATACCTTGACGATGTTTTAGACACTATCCTTCGCACTTTAACATCTTGCGTGTCCCAAAAATGTCTCAAATTGTCATTGTCAGTGGTGGATATCCATTTCTTTAATTGGTTGTTTTTTGGGGGATGTCACATAAATGTCGCATAAGTTTTTAGGACGATTTGTTTAGGGAAATCCATATTGCTCCTTTTTTTTCGCCTTCTAAACCCACTAGCCCTAATGATTTAAAAAATTTAAATCGCGGATGATAGTTCTTTTGTAATTGATATCGGCCAATACCTTGGCTATGTTTTAGAGATTATTTCTGTCAGCGCTTCCACATGACCAGGCACTTTCACACCACGCCATTCTTGACGTAGCACACCAGATTCGTCAATTAAAAAAGTACTACGTTCAATTCCGCGTACGACTTTACCATACATGGTCTTGGGTTTAATCACGTTAAATAGTTGACATAATTCTTCTTTAGGATCGCTAATTAGCTCGAACGGTAATCGCAATGCAGTAACAAATTTTTCATGACTTTTTAGGCCATCTCTGGAAACACCTAAAATGACTACGCCACGGTGTTGAAATTTTTCGTAGTAATCCCGAAAATTTTCTGCCTCACAGGTACAACCGGAAGTATGGTCTTTAGGATAAAAATAAATCAGTACTTTCTTGCCTTTAAAATCAGACAAGCGTCGCTGAATTCCTGCGGTAGAATCAAATAGAAAATCTGGCACTATCTGATTAAGAACGACTTTACTATCAATCATAAGCAAACTCCTCTAAGTTATTCAACATGGTGCTCTAATTTTTCCTATCTTACGAGATTACATATTGTATGACTGATGCAAATAATAAGTAAAGTCTTTGTTTAAATTTTTTACTATAAAAATGTAATTCCAGTCAATCAATTTGATTTGAATAAAACTTGAAACGTCTAAATTGATCTTTTATTGAACTATGATGCTGTTAGCCAATCAGTAGGTCAATTGTTATATAAAGTTCTATTGGGCTCTATTAGGATCAACTGGGATTTATCAAGTTCTTAAAGGAGCTTTTTGAGCTGGCCTGCCAGATTGCTTTTCGGCTTTCCATGGGCGACAGCCTTTTGAATCGCAGTTAAGAAATGCAGACGAGCATGTAAGGAAATTTTGGCGTGAGTAATGATCTCATGCCATTTTTTAGAATCTCCGTTTGCCAAATTCATCAACATCTGTAATGCGCGCGGTAAGTGTTCGGCGTCGTCTAGCTGAATATGGCGGTTTAAATAATATAATAATGGCTTGAGTTTGTATTTTTGTTTGTTTGGGATACTCAGCTCTAATTGCTGGATTAAAGGAGTAAACAATGATGAGGTGATGGCTTCGCGGCCATAGACAAAGGCAGCCGCAATAATGTGTGTGTTGTGCGGGAAAAACCCAAAAGTGGTGTGAATAAATTGTTGAATAGCTGTCGGTAATTGACAATTTTCTGCAGCCTGGATCAATATCTCTCCTTGAGATAATCGGTACAAAAAATTCTGAATCGGCTGAGTATCAGCGCCAATAGCGTGCATTGCTTGGAGGTATAATTCAAAATGACTGCAGTAAGCTTGGCCGTCTTCGGTACGGTCCGTTTCTTCTTCCAATAAAATCCGGCTGATTAAGTGCGCGCTATAAGAGTCCTTTGAGGGCAACCACGGCGCGCGCGTGGTCACGATGCGAGCCTGTAATTCTTTTAGCAGGCACATGAAATCCCACACTGCAAACACATGATGCTCCATAAATATTTGCAGATCTTTCAATGTACGGATGGAATGATAAATAGAATGCTGTTTGATTTGCGCGATCAGGGGCGATAATTGTTTATTGACGAGCTCAAGATAATTCATCATTGTGCCTCACCTGATAATGTTTCTCGCAATGGGATTAAGCAAGTAAAAGTTGAGCCTTTATTTTCCCGGCTCTCTACAGAAATTTCCCCATCCAAGTCATCGATAAATTGTTTGACCAAGGTTAACCCTAGCCCACAACCGCTGTATTGACCTTGATACGCTGGATGTACTCGTTCAAAGCGGGTAAAAATAAGCGCTTGTTTATCTTTGGGTATGCCAATTCCAGTATCTTGCACTTGCAACTGAATAATCAGCCTGTGACGTTTAAGTCTGCGAAATACATTGATCTGTACCTTAATTTGACCTTTTGCCGTGAATTTAACGGCATTGGAGAGTAAATTTAATAAAATCCGATACATTCGCTTGGGGTCACCCATAACTAAACATGGCATATCAGAATCGATCGCTAGATTTAATCTTAATTGTTTTGCCTGAATAGCAGGTGTAATTAAACCAATGACGGTATGCACCAGTTCCGGCAGATTGAATTTCTGATCAAAAATGGGTAGTTCACCGGATTCATATTTGGAAAACTCAATGACGTCGTTTAAGAAATCCAATAAATGTTTACCTGCTGTCATTAAATCCGCAGCCATAGCTTTACCGGATTTGGTTTGTACTTGCTCCTCCAACAGTTCCGCCATGCCTAACAAGCCGGACAAGGGTGTGCGGATGTCATAGCTGATATTCATGAGAAACAAAGATTTTGCTTGATTGGCGGCTTCGGCTTGTTTTTTGGCTTGACGGAGTTCACGTTCTTTTTCTTTAAGCGCGGTGATATCGGTAAAATAGCCGACAATGCCCAGAGGTTTATGGTGATCATCAAAGATCGGCAATTTGCTGACTAAGGTAATTAATCTTTTGCCATTAGGCAGCACCAACGTTTCTTGCTGATTGGTGATGGGAAAACCGTTTAAATTTTCTTGGTCGCCTTGGCGAAACAGTTCCGCCGTGTTCCCGCTGGATTGCCAATCGATATCCAGATCGGTTTTGCCAATGATTTCTTCCGGCTCGC
>CAVPCA010000041.1:0-156158 GCA_963702315.1 uncultured Pseudomonadota bacterium | reverse complement strand
TCCAGCACCGGCAATTTTTGTCGGGTTAAAATCAATGCGGTTGGATAGTGAGCATTTAAAATTGCCATTTCCCATGCAATAACTGTCTCGTTGGCATCGCAGGGGCGAATCACGATTAAATCAGGCACGGCGCGTAAACTCATTAATTGCTCTACCGGTTGATGCGTAGGCCCATCTTCCCCCAAACCAATACTGTCATGCGTAAAAATGTAGACAACTTGCAACTCCATCATCGCGGCTAAGCGTATGGTGGGTCGCATATAGTCCGAAAAATTAAAAAAAGTTGCGCAATAGGGTAACATGCCGCCATGCGCCGCCATGCCATTGCTGATCGCGCCCATCGCATGTTCGCGCACGCCATAAGCAATATTACGGCCCGCATAACTCCATCCACCGCCGACAGAACCTTGTAAATCTGCTAAAGTGTACGACGGACCAAAATCGCCTAAGCCTTTTAAAGCGCTGTCGGTCGACGGATTTAAATCAGCTGAGCCACCCATCAATCGCGGTAAATCGTTGGCGATCGCATTCATCACTTTTCCAGAAGCTTCACGTGTCGCCATGCCTTTAGGGTCGGCTGGAAATTTGGGTAATTTTTTCGCCCACTCCCGGATTTTGATTTTCAATCGACGGCATAAAATTCTTTGGCTAAATCTGGGTAAGCTTTGCATATCATTAATAATTTTTTCCATTCGGATTCCTGTTGCAATCCTTTATCTTTGGCCTGCAAGAAAAACTTTTGACATTCTTCCGGAATATAAAAAGGTTCTAACGTCGGCCATTTTAGATTTTTTTTGGTTTGTTTTACGGCTTCTTCACCCAGTGGTGAACCATGCACTTGATAGGTGTCTTGTTTGGGAGAGCCGTAACCAATATTTGTGTGCACAATAATTAAAGACGGTTTATTTTTTTCTTGCTGCGCGGTTAAAATTGCATGCTGAATAGCTTGAATATCATTGCCATCTTTAACTTGTTGAGTATGCCAACCGTAAGCTTGAAAGCGTAAATCACTATCTTCAGTAAAAGTAACATCTGTGGCGCCAGATAAGGTGATATGATTAAAATCATACAAGTAAATTAATTTTCCTAACTGTAAATGGCCAGCCAGAGAAGCAGCTTCGGCAGCAACGCCTTCCATGATATCGCCATCACTGACAATGCCATAAGTATAATGGTCAATCACTTTGAATCCTTCACGATTGTAGCGCGCCGCTAAATGCGCTTCCGCCATTGCCATGCCAACGCCATTGGCAAATCCCTGTCCCAAAGGTCCGTCGTGACATCCACGCCAGGGGCTTTTCTAAATTCCGGATGTCCAGGCGTTTTACTGTCCCATTGACGGAAATGTTTTAAATCATCCAGTGAAAGATCATAACCCGTGACATGTAACAAACTATATAATAACGCCGAACCATGCCCGGCAGATAAAACAAATCTATCCCGGTCCATCCAATTGGGATGACTCGGGTTATGCCTTAGAAATTGTGTCCATAACACATAAGCCATAGGCGCCGCATCTAAAGGCAAACCTGGATGACCACTATTGGCCTTCTCGACAGCATCTACTGCGAGGAAACGTAACGTATTAATGCATAATTGATCTAAGTTTGTGGAAGATGCAGGCAAAGTAATCTCCTTTATAATATTGTCAAAAATAATAGGGATTATAGATTATTTTGTCAATCAATGAATTTTTTTAGCAGCAATTCCCGCTACGCGTTCATTGCTTCCTGGTTTTAATCCTGAATCCAGGCAAAGCCTGAATTCAGGAATGAATGGGAGATCGCTCCGCTCTTCTCCCCCTTGCGATCCCCCATCAGGAAGAGATTTTCTACGAAAATTATTTTTAAATTACTCTTTAATTTCATGATTTTCAAAGTTTATATTTCTAGCGGGAATTGCTGTTTTTTTAGTGAAATTTTAACAAGGTTGGGTAAGCAAATTACCCGAGATCGCTGGTTGCATCGCTGATCCGTTGCCGCTGGTCGGACTCCGGTTTAATCAGTGCCGGGACGCTTAAACCCATCCGTGGGGCGCTTCATCTTTTTACATCCAGCACTACAGTATCTTCAAGCATGTAACGGTATCAGAATTAACGAGATTTTGAGCGAACTTGAGTAATTTGCAAACTACATTGTTATTTGCATCGACAATCATTTGATGTCTTTCATCAGCAATCTACGCCATCGTTTTAAAAACTTGATTGGTTTTAATCAAATTCACTTTGGGAAAATATAATTTTGTAAAAGTTTAAAAAAGGTACTACCCTGGCAATTTCTCGAAAAAAACTTAAAGAATGACATTCCAATTTTCTTTAGCTCTTCGCCAAACATTCAAATAGAGTTGGTAAAATGGCTAAATCATAACTTACCGATTACTATTTTTCCATGTGCTTGTCCAGATTCTAACAGAGTGTGGGCTGCTGGCGTGTCTTTTAAACTGAATAACCGACTATCGAGCAAGGGCTTTAACTTTCCTTGCGCGATAATTTCCGCTATTTTGCCGAGCGATTGACCCAGCACAGCAAATTCAGCATTTAATAAAGGCAACAAGACCGAAACCCCATGCAGACTGAGCGCTTTATTATGCAGCGGAGTTAAATCATGCGTGGACCTGGCTGCCGTGGTGACGACAACCCCTTTTTGAGCTGCCGCGAACAATGAATTATCCAAATTTGTGCGGCCTACAGTGTCAAAAACCACATCGAATCCCCGGCCTTGAGTGAGACGCTGCACATAATCGTTCACCTCTTCTTTTTTAGCCTGAATCACTTCATCAGCGCCTAATTGTTTCGCAATAGACACATCCTCATCTTTTAATATAGTGGTATAAACTTTAGCACCACACCATTTGGCCAATTGCACTCCCATGTGGCCAACGCCGCCTACCCCACCATGCACTAATACGTGCTGACCTGCTTTTAGCCCTGCTTTTGTAAACAGCGCAGTCCATGCTGTGATCGCGACCAGCGGAACAGCTCCTGCTTCGCGAAAGGATAATTCTGCCGGCTTTTTTACTGCCGTTTCAGCGTTTACTAACATATATTCAGCCAACGCACCGCCAGTACCGCGAACACCACCCGCATAGGCAAAAATCTCATCACCGGGCTTAAAATTTTTCACGCCTTCTCCAATTTCCACAACAACTCCAGCTACATCACCCTGTAAAATCGCTGGAAAACTGGGCGCAGCATATTGCACCGCCCCACTGCGAATTTTTGTATCAATGGGATTGACACTGGTGGCGCAAACTTTAACTAAAATAAATCCACTTTTAATAATAGGCTTGGCAACTTCTGTGTATTCGAATACGGAAGAGCTCCGAAACGATTAATAACTTGAGCTTTCATTGTAAACTCCTCTGGTTGAGACACGAATATAATCAATAAATGTTCCTATGACTAGTACGCACAGATTTGTGACTTGTGATTAATATTTCTAGCAATTCGCGAACGATCTCTTCCGTTAATGGCTCGGGATAAAATAACTTGTATTCCCGGATAGCTGAAACTTCACGACGAAAAATAATTATAGATGAGATAAAGATATAAGAAAAATTACTAACGATTAATGTCATTGGGATAACAAGCATGCATCTCGGCTGCAAAACATTGTCTTTTTAATTCTTTATCTAAATGTGAAGATTGCGCAACAGTATATGATGGCGTTACCGGATATTTTTGACACAATGCACGCCAATACAGTAATTGATCTTTAACAATATGCAAACGACTATAACCGCGAATATGAGCGCATTCAAAAGAGCTATTCTTAAGACATATCCTATAAAATGGCCTTTGTCGCTGGGCCCCAGCAGGCAGGCAAAACTTGGCTGGCAAAAGAAATAGGTCACAGAATTCACCAATACTGTATACCTGAACTATGATCGGGCCACGGATAGAAAAATTATCTGGGGAGAAAAATGGCTTGAATCCACCGAGCTACTGATCTTAGATGAAATACATAAAATGCCGAAAGTGGAAAGATTATTTAAAAGGTATTTATGATACCAAGCTCCCCGCGTTTAAAAATTCTCGTCACAGGCAGCGCCGAGATTGGATATTTATAATCAAGTCGGCGATTCATTGGCTGGACGTTATTATCTTCATCGTCTTATCCTTTATCACCAGCAGAATTAACCCGGCTTAACATTCCATTTGAATTGGATCATTTTTTGCAATTTAGCGCATTTCCTGAACCTTTTTTAGAAAAAGAATTAAGCGAAGTGAAACGCTGGCGTCAACAATATATTGTCAGTTTAATCCGCGAAGATGTTTTGGATTTTGATAATCTACAAAATTTACGCGCTATTCAGCTTTTATTTTCTCTGCTCAGACAGCGCGTAGGCTCACCAGTTTCTTATCAATCCTTAGCTGAAGACGTGGGCATTTCGCCGCATACTGTAAAAAAATATATTCGTATTTTAGAAGCGTTATATATTATTTTTTCAATAACCCCTTATTCCAAAAATATTGCGCGCAGCATCGTTAAAGAACCAAAAATTTATTTTTTTGACACCGGATTGGTGGAAGGCGATGAAGGCGCTATTTTTGAAAATTTTGTAGCCACTTGTTTATTAAAACATACTTTGGCAAAAATCGATTATGATGCAGAAGAATATCGATTACATTATTTGCGAACCCGTGAAAAACATGAAGTGGATTTTGCACTCATTTGCAAAAATGAAATAAAAACCATTATCGAAGCAAAAGTCAGCGATGACGAAATCAGTAAATCATTAAGGTATTTTTGCGATCGTTATCCACTGGAAGGTATACAGATCGTCAAAAATTTAAAACAAGAATATCAGCACAAGGGCATCGAAGTGCAAAAAGGCATAAATTTTTTAAAATCATTGAAAATATAGTCAATCAAAATTACCCTAAGATTGCTGGTTGCATCGCTGATCCGCTGCCGCTGGTCGGACTCCGATTTAGCATTGCCGGAGTGGCGGCCGGGCGGCAACGGGCTCGCTCAACAACCAGCGGACTAAGGGTAATTTGCTAATTATTAGGACGGATTCAGCCATTAACGATTTTCAGCACAAATTAAGTAAATAAAATAGAATAGATAATTAAGAAAATCACTTGGACCACGGTAACGGTTAGGCCGTTTTTAATCATTGCCTTGACGTTTTCACTGCCGGCAAAGCCCATTGCCGCAAACATATTGGCTCCGGGATAAGCAAAATTTGTCACTCGAGTTGCCAACAACATGCTAAAAGCAAAGCTGATCATCGGCAATTGCAGAGAAAGCACAGCCGGCGAAAACATTTCATATAACATTTTTATCACTGCCGCAGCTGCCGCCGGCATACCAAAAGCGCCCGTTACTCCCGTGAGAAAAGTGATCATTGGTTTTCCACCGAATTTTTCCAAAGGCACAAATAATTGCATTAATGCTTTAAACCCACCAGCACTTTGCACCAAATTCAAAAAAGGATCTAATAATAAAAAGATAAAAAAGAGATGCAAGTTTTTTTGCATGCCTGCCACAATCAAATCAAATGTTTTACCTAACTTGAGGCCGCCAACTAAACCCGTGAGAATTGATAAAAACAACATGACAAATATGACATAGGAAGTAGTCGCATGAAACATTAATCCATAAACGACACAGGCTAAAAACGCCAGCACAAATAATATTGTATTAAAGTCTTGGCGTTTATTGGCTATAAATTGTTCTTGTTCACCTTCATCGATGTAAACTTCATCTCTGTATTGTTTTTGAAATCGATTGGCCATAATCCAAGAAACCGTTAGCGTGACTATTGCAATCGGTATAGCAGCGAATAATAACATTCGCGGATAACTTAATCCCGTCACTCCCAATAATGTGACTACTGGGGGTGCAAATGGTCCGAGAATTAAAGCTTCTTCTCCACTGGCTTGCATGAGTACGGCCAATCCCGGCTTGGTTAATTTTACGCTACCGGCAATCGGTCTTAAAATCGGCGCCAAAATAGCCAAGCCTCCAGCTAAAGTTCCCAGTACCCCTACTACGATGAGAGATGAAATGATTATCCCAATTTTTACTCTACGCAGAGTATTCACCCCAATGCTATAAACAATTTTATGGACTAAATTATGGCTAACTTTAGTTTCTGCCAATATTTCCCCTAAACCTCTACCCAACATAATAATGAAACCAATCAAAGTTAAAAGCGAACTTAAGGCTTTTTCCATGATTTCGCCCATTTGCAAAGGCGTTGAACGATTAAATAAAAATCCGAGCAGAACGCAAATCGCTGTTGCAACCAAAGGATCAACATTTCTAAACACCAAAACGGCATATAACACAATAAGCAATAAACTAGCCAATGACCACCAAAAGCTTAATCCATATTCCATTTATGTAACCTCCTGCAAAAAAGTATATCCTTCAGTAAAACCTGCTATGCCTAGGCCTGGTAGATCAGCTAAGATAATTTCTGACCCTTTTAAATGCGCGCCATTTATTATTGGATTTGCGCGAATCAAAGCGATTGGATCTAAATCAATGAATTGAATATTAGGTTTACTGGCAGCAAAACTCGCCATTGCTGCAACGCCTATCGGGGATTCTAACATGCAGCCCACCATACATTGCAGGCCTGCACTATTCGCAACATGATAAATAGCTTCTGCATTATATAATCCGCCGGATTTCATCAATTTTATATTGACCCCATCGCTTGCATGCATGCTGGCGATAGTAAAAGCATCTTGTGGGCTAAAACAGGATTCATCCGCCATAATAAATCCATCAACAGCGTTTCTTATCCATTTAAGACTATTTAAATCATTCGCTTTCACTGGCTGCTCAATAAAATCTACTGCCAAATTTAATTTTTCTAAGCTGCGAATCACCTGCACTGCACTTTTGGTTTTCCAGCCCTGATTTGCATCGACTACTATTTTAACCGAATCGCCAATTTCTTGACGAATTTTTTGAATGCGCTGGATATCTTCTATCGGATTTAAACCGACTTTTATTTTGAAAACTTTAAAACCTTCCTGCATTAATTGTTTGGCATCTGCAGCCATTTCTTCTGCGGCTTTTACACTGATGGTGATAGATGTCGAAATGCGCGGATTCCCGCCGCCTAAGAATTTGTAAAGCGGTAAACGACAGTATTGCGCAAATAAATCATGCAAAGCAATATCTATTGCCGCCTTAGCTGAAGTATTTTTAACAAGCGCAGAATCAACTATGTTTAACAATACATTGAATTGATCGATACGCTGACCGATCAGTTTAGGGGCGATAAAGTTTCGAATCGCTTCCACAATAGAAGCTTGACTCTCGCCGGTAATGGCCGGAGTTGCCGCGGCAGAACCATAACCTATCATTCCACTCTTGGTTTTCACTTGTACAATAATGTCTTCCACATTTTCTGTGCGTCTTACCGCTGTAATAAAAGGGCGAATTAACGGGATTTTTAATGCCCCTATTTCAACTGAAACAATTTCCATAGCCAACTCCTTATCATTTAGTTAGTCTTCTCATCATCCGCAAGGCCCAGTAGAACATAGTCCAAGCCCAAATGTTTTATAAACCTGAATAACATCTTGAATCACTGTAAATTGTTGATTGTTTAAATTGTAATAATCCTGCAATAAACTTAATTTGTAATTGATGTAGGTAGCATAATCTCCATAGCCGGATTTATATTGTGCGTCGGCAATGCTCAGCAGATTTTTTAAATGCTGTATTTCTTTGCGGTAAAATATCAAGGATTGCATATCTTCTTTGTATGAAATTAACGCATTATCTATTTCTTGGAAAGCGTATAAAATGGATTCTTGATAACTTAAAATCGCCGATTGAAATAAAAAATTCGCTCTTTGGTATTCACTCCAACGTAATTGATAATCAAAGATAGGCTGTAGCGCCATTATACCATAATTCCAAAAGTTATTTGTAGAGGAAAATAAATCCTTAAAACTATTGCTGGCATAGCCATAAGTTCCAGTAAATACAAATGATGGTAAAAAGTTAGCAATTGTTTCTTTTTGCACATAACCATTGGAAAGCGCTTGGTAATACTCCGATTGCACATCCGGGCGATTCATCACGATTTCTGCAGGAACACCTGGTGGAATTAATCCTAAGTAATGAATATGTCTGAATGAATCGCTTTTTGGATAAACAAATTCCTCTGGAAAGGTTCCTACCAAATAAGCTAAATAATTCACCAAAGTTTCTCGTTGTTTTTGCAAAATTTTAATCGCAATCGCAGTATTTTCTAATTGCACATAAGTATCTTCAACATTTGCCACGTTGGTAACTTTACCGCGATATTGCGACCTGTTGACATGTAATAGCTCTGTTGTTGCTTGATATTGATCCCTTAAGTTGCCAATATTTTCATTGATCGTTTGGATTTGAAAATACGTCGTTATTACATTACTCAATAAACTGAGTTTGATCACATTAGCTTGCGCCATATTTGAAACCACCACCGATTTGGCTTGTTTTACCGAGTTACCAATTTGGTTCCATATATCCACTTCATAATTTACTGTAGCAAACAATTGTTCTAAGTTAAAAATCCTATGTGTCGTGCCTAATCCCGTTCCTGAATTAATATTTGGATTACTTGAGCCAGTCGTGAAGTTATTAGCGTTATTTAAGGCGCTCTGCGATTTATTTCGTGACGAATTGAATTCCAAATTGATTTGTGGAAATAAACCCGAGGCATTTTGCGAAACATATGTTTGTGCAATATCTACATTTTTAAGCGCCACTAAATAGTCAAAATTATTGAGCAAAGCCATTTCTACTATTTTATTTAAACACGGATCATTAAAATTTTCCCACCACCGGTCGTTTAAATGAAAGGTGGTAACGTCGACCTGATATTTAAAATTTTCCGGCATATTGACCGGAGGCACATTGGGATTTTGATATAATGTGCATCCATTTAAAACAACTAGACACAAAAAAAAGCCCCACCCTTTTTTCATGGCTTGCTCTTTATATAAATATCCACCAATTGACCGGGAAAAATATTGATATCACTGGGCTTAGTGAATCTAAAAATAATCGGTAATACTCTGACATCAACGCGTTCATTTCTTTCATCGGAAAGCTCAATGTTAGGAATAGTAAATGGTTGAATGCTAAGAAATTGTAAAGGGATACCATAATTATTTAAGCCTCTGACAAACAAGGTAGCCAATAATTGTTTGGATTGCGGCAATCTTGGGGTCAAAATTTCATCGACATAACAACGAACTTGCAAATAAGGCGTAATCACACCCATTTGCACAGCTGGTAAAAAGCTTTGTGTATAAGAATCGTAATTGCCTTGGGGTGAAGTATAACTACCCTTTGCCACGACTACGCGGAAAACAATCCCTTCTGTCGTTGTCCTAACAATGTATTTCGCCCACAGCGCTTCATCCGATTTATATTGCCCCATGGTAACATAAACGTTTTGTTGCGCTATTTTTACCGAATTTATAGCGTTGTCTAGAGTGTTTCGGCTGATCGATTTTGGATTAATATTGTAAGAGACCTGTATCTTCTGCAATTGTTGCTCGACATTAATTAAATTAGCTTGTGCATATTTTACTGCAGCAATATCTTTGGCCACAACTTCTTTTTGCACTGTATCATCAATAGCAAAAATAGGCGTATTGGCTTTAACCTTTTCGCCGTCGCTGACAAAAACTTGGGTTACCCGGCCCGAAACTTCGGGGTAAATATTGACATTGGAACCATCTGGCTGATAACTTTCGACTATGCCTGTGGCGTAAATGCCCGCTTTATAAGGATTGTAACTGACCGCAACCGGTTTTTGTGTTTTTATTTTTTCATTGTAAATAACAACACTGGTGATCCCCACCAAAATCCCTATGCAAGCTAAGATAACTAACCATCTAATATTCATGGTTTGAGGATCTTCCCATCTTCTAATTCCATAATGCGTGTAGCGAAATCATATATCCGATTATCATGCGTCACAACTATAATCGCGCGTTTATCATTTAATAAATTTTCTTTGATAAAAGAGATGATTTTTTGTCCAGTTTTACCATCCAATGAAGCGGTAGGCTCGTCCAAAATCAGGAGATCGGGTTGGGTAATGATGGCGCGCGCTATCGCCACTCGCTGTTGCTCGCCAATACTGAGTTTGTAAGGCGGAAGGTGGATGCGTTGTTCTAAACCCACAATGCTGAGCGCTTCTGCTGCCTGATCTAAAGCAGATTTCCAAGCTTGTTTTTTTAAAATCAGAGGAATGGCCACGTTTTCTTGTGTGGTTAATTTTTTAAATAAATGATAATCCTGAAACACAAACCCAATGTGCTGTAGACGAAAATCCGTCAACTCATCATCGGTTAATTTCCAAATTTCAGCGTCTTTAACGGAGACATTGCCTTCATTCGGGCGTAAAATCCCAGATAAAATACTCAGCAGCGTTGTTTTCCCTGAACCTGAAGGGCCAATAATATAAAACATCTCTCCATAATCGACGGCTAAGCTGACATCCCGCAAAGCAAAGGTCTTTGCTGCATCTTCTCCAAACCATTTAGTCACTCCATGCGCCTCGACGATCATGTTAACCTCTAAAAATATCAAACGGATCGATGCGAGTCACCTTACGTATACCCAAGTAACTGGAAAAGGCAATGATCAACAACACGATAAAAAACGAAATCACCAAGTTGGTAAAGGTGACCAAGGAAGCGTATTCTGGCAAGCGCAATTTAGCAAGGGCGATTAATAACGAAGAAATCAAAACGCCAATGCCATAACCCAAAAAACCCACCACCGTAGATTGCAATAAAATCATTTGCACCAGCTGATTTTTTTTAGCGCCAATGGCTTTTAATGCACCAAATTGCTCCACGTTTTCCAAAATAAACGTATAAAACGTTTGCCCGGCAATCGATAAACCAACCACAAAGCTGATTAATGTCATCATCATCACATTGGTGCCTAATCCGGTTCTATACAAATAATAATTTTTATTTTTGGTGACAAATTCGTCTTGGGTTAACGCTTGATAACCTAATTTTTTAACTTGTTTTTTAATATATTTAATATTTTTGTTACTTTTAGGCTCTACCAAAATGTAACTAATGGTAAAACGGGTGGTCGGCAAGTCAGAAATTGCACGACGATATGTAGTGTATAAAGTTGGTGTTCCAAATAAACCATTGACAAAAGCTTTAGCCAATCCAACGATGACTGCCCGGTGATCGTTGATTTCAAAAGTGGCCCCCATCGCAGGATTATTTAACTTATGAAATTCAGAATCTTTCACCACGATATAAGCATCATCGTTATAAATATTAAAAATGTTGCCTTTTAACATAGCCGGACGGCCAAACAATGTGGCGTCATCCAGTCCAATAATGGTCGCCGATTGGTAAAACCCATTACCCAATTTAACTAATCCACCTCCTGAGTACATGGGAACAGCATATTTAACGCCATTAATACTGCGGACAAAATCTAATATATAGTCCGGCATGGGAATATTATCCGACTGGATATTAATAGAGGGGTCCATAACCCAAATCTTAGAATTAATGTTAAAAATCGTCGCCGCGGAACGGCGCATAACCCCCGAAAAAACCGCCGTCATCTGCATAATTAAGAAAACAGCAAAGCTAATCCCTACAATTAAGGTAAAAAACTTACCTTTGTCATTGGCCAGTAGCTTAAGGGCAATCTGCGAAAAACCATCCATAGTAGGTGCATTCTATCATATATGCTGCGCTCTAAAGAATTTTACCTGCAGTTTCTTTTATCGTTAACATAACTCCAATCATCACAAATCCTGCAAGGATAAGATAATAAGCTGGAATAAAAGGATCACCGGTTTTAGCAATTAAATACGTGACAACTAACGGTGTAGTACCGCCGAAAATACCGAAGGCTAGATTAAAGGGTAGAGACATGGCTGTGTAACGAGTTTTGCGCGGTACTATTTCTGTCATGATGGCCGGCATGGCGCCTCCCAATAACGAGGTGAGAAAAACCAAACCCGCTTGTGCAGCTAATATCATAACGAAAGTTTTCATGTGCAAAATTAAAAACAGCGGATAGGAAAATAAAATAAAACATGCTGTAGCAATGGCCAAGATTTTCTTTCTGCCTATTTTGTCAGACCAAAAACCAGCGATGGGGACCATCAGACTCATCAATAAACCAATCGTATTGATAATTAATCCAATATGTAAAGGCACTTTAAGATAAGCATTCAAGTAAGTGGGCAAATAAACCGTCATTAACGATGAAGCAATCGCCGGCAAAAAAGTTAGTAACATTAATTTTAATAAAACAACCGGATAAATTTTTAAAGAATAGAGTAAAGGTTGCCGCACAATTTTCTTTTCTAATTTTAAGGTTAAAAAAGGCGGTGTTTCTGGTAAATATTGTCTGATGTAAAAACCCACCCCACCTAACAACACACTGGCGATAAAAGGAATTCGCCATCCCCAAATTTTAAAAGCAGAAGGTTCTATCACCCAACTGGTTAGTGCAGCAACCGCCGAACCTATAAATAAACCAATAAACGTACTAAAAAGAGCTAAGCTGGCTGTCAGTCCCCTTTGACGTGGGGGCGCATGTTCGGCTAGATAAATGATAGAACCTGCATATTCTCCTCCGATCGCTATGCCTTGAAACATGCGACAGATAACGAGAATAATTCCCGCCGCAGATCCGATTTCTGCATAGGTGGGTAATAATCCCATAACCAAAGTAGAACCTGCCATTAAAATAATGCCAATGGAAAGTGTCTTTTTTCGACCCAATCGATCCCCCCAATGGCCAAATAAAACGGCGCCAACGGGTCTTAATATATAACCCACAGCAAAAATACCAAAGGTTCGCAAAAGAGAAAGGGATTTATCTTGAGAAGGAAAAAAGAGTTCAGCAATAACAACCGCAAAATAACCAAAAAGGGAAAAATCGTACCACTCCAGCACATTGCCGATCGTGGCGGGAAAAATTATTTTTAGCTGAGAGCGCCATTCCATTATGGTTACTTCTTTAAGTCCATGAAGTTAGAGTATACATTTTTTATAAATTTAAAACAGCCTAAGTGGTTCATTTTTTTATATAAAAACACCTTTTTATGTATATGCTATGCTTATTTAGTCCATTTATTGAACAAAAAGAGGTGTATTATGAAGAACAAGTTAATCACAATAGCTATTGCAGCTGCCTTCGGGCTGCCAACATTGGCTTTAGCCAATACATACTGTTCTGAATATCCTTATTACCACTGTGTGAAATGTCATACGGTGAATAACTATCCTTATCCGCCGACCCGAGTTTGTCACAACTTTAATCCAAACTATACAACCAACTATGGGTATGGATATAACTATGGATATGACAATGGTTATCCTTATGGAAGCTATGGATATGGGTATGGCGGGAATGGTGATTTCTATAATGGCTACAATAATGGCTATAACGATTATTATGGACAAGGTTATTATGGAAATGAGTACTACGGAGAACCAAGTTATTATGGCCAGACCTATAACAACAAACACGCTGGCTATTATGGAGGCAACACTTATTACAGTGGTCAAGAAATGCAAGTTCAAGGAACTCAACAAAATATGGGAACCCAGCAGGCTCCTATGGGAACTCAAGCTCCTAAAAGCAAGACAATAGGGGCTCCTGCTCAGACCTCTAAGGGCAGCAATCCGCAAAAACCCTTAGTACAACCTCAGCAGTAATAGTAAATGAGGTCAATAAGCTTTTATGCCCGGCCCTAGACCGGGCATAAAACTTAAGCTCCACGCTACTATTATCCCCATTACTACTATCCGCATTTTTATTTCTCAATTAATCCTTTCTGGTATGGAAATTATGGATATAATCCTTATGGATATTATTCTTACCATCATCACCATCATTACTATGGTTATTAATAATGCAACGCATCTTGGTATCCAGCATTTGCTGGATACCGCTTCTTAAAAGTCTGATATAGTAAAGCGCAAGGATAAATTTAAGAGGGAACTTGGTTGCGACTTCTCGTTGTTATTTTTCTTGGATTAGCACTGTCCGGGTGTGTTAACTACCAAGGGATTCATGCCCATTCACTACCCTATTCTCCAGCCACGCTCGCTGTCACTCATGATTATTATCCTCCTCCAGTATTTGTAGAGAGCGGACAATGGTGGGATATTTTTAAAGACCCGCAGCTCAACCAATTGATTGAGGTCGCACTGATTGGCTCGCCCAAGATCCAAATTGCCGCAAGCCGGCTTGAACGAGCACATCATCTGGCTGAAGCAGCCGGTGCAGCCTTATGGCCATCGATTGATATGAGCGGATATATTCGCCAAGAACACTTTACTAAAAACGGCATGGTCCCACCGCCGTTTAATGGCACTACGCAAACCTTGGCGGCATTATCTGAAAATTTGAATTACGAAATCGATTTTTGGGGTAAAAATCGCGAAAACTTGGCGGCCAAAATTAGCCAAGCCCTGGCGCAAGAAGCAGAACTCGCCCAAACGCGTTTGGTGTTATCTTCGGCAATCGCCTCAAGTTATTTTCAATTACAGTATGATCTTGCTTTAATCACGATCACTCAACAAATCCTGTTCGAGCGCGAGCATCTATTAAAACTCATCCAGTTGCGGGCGCAACATAGTATTACTTCCGATATCCCCGTCAGTAGTGCGCAAATACAAGTACAATTTTGGAAAGAACTGCTTGCGCAAATTGAACAATTTTCGGCAGTCCAACGCCACCAATTGGCCGAACTGATAGGCAAAAATCCATTTACGACTCGTATTAATATAAAACCCGTTTATTACAATGCAGATTTGTTGAAACTTCCCCCAGTTTTGCCCGCCACTGTATTGTGCCAAAGGCCGGATATCGCGGCACGGCGTTGGCAAGTCGAAGCCGCGATGCATGCAGTGAATGTAGAAAAAGCTTTATTTTTTCCGGATGTCAATTTACTCGCTTTTTTTAGTTTCCAAAGTGTTGGCTTAAACAATTTATTTAAATGGTCCAGCCGTGATTACGCGGCACAAGCGGCTTTCACTTTGCCAATATTTGATGCCGGTTATTTACGTGCTAATTTAAAAGCTAAATATGATGAATACGACATAGCGGCGGGACAATATAATCAAACAATTATGACTGCTTTACAACAAGTCGCTGATCGATTGTCGGCCCTGTATACGATTAATGTGCAACTGCCGGAACAACGTAAAGCCACAAGGGTTGCCCGCGAAAATTATCATCGTAATAGTTTACTTTATCAACGTGGAATTAATGATTATACTGAAGTGTTGACTGCACAAGCTTCATGGTTATATCAGGAATTGTTTTTATTAATACTCGAAAATTTTCACATTCAAGACACCATTGCCATGATTAATGCTTTAGGGGGCGGTTATTTCACCCCCGATTGTCCCGATTGAAGGAAACCCCAAATGACGCTCTTGCGGAAAAGACTGTTAATTTTATTAGGAGGACTTTTTTTAATAGCCGGATTGCTCTATGGCGTCTACTGGCTTTTTTGGGGGCGATTTTTGGTCAGCACTGAAGACGCTTATGTCAGCGGCAATCAAGTGGAATTAATGGCGCAAATTTCAGGGACCGTGATTACGATTTATGCCGACGATACCCAACGCGTTCAAGAAGGTCAACCGTTGGTTAGAATGGATGAAACAGATCAGTTGCTGGCGTTGCAAAAAGCCCGCGCTAATTTGGCCGAAACGGTGCGCCGCGTAAAACAATATTATGAACAAGTGCCGCAATTACGCGCATCGTTGGCCATCCGTAAAGCAGATTTATTAGAAGCCAATAGAGATTTACAACGCCGCACCGGCTTAGTGCCTTCTGGTGCGCTTTCCAAAGAAGAATTAACCCAATACACCACTCGCGCACAAGCCGCGGCATCGCAATATAAAGAAACTGCTCATCAACTCGCCGCCACCATCGCTATTGTCCAACACTCAACCCTTTACCAACATCCTATTGTTGAACAAGCGAAAAATAATTTTCGTAGCGCTTATTTAGATTGGGTGCGAACAACCGTTTACGCGCCGGTTACCGGATATATCGCTAAACGTGAGGTGCAAGTGGGACAGCAAATTAATACTGGCGTTCCACTGTTGGCCGTTGTACCACTAGATCAAATTTGGGTGGAGGCCAATTATAAAGAAAATCAATTAGACCGCATTCGCATCAAGCAACCCGTTACTGTAAAAGCAGATGTCAACGGCGTAACTTACCACGGCCGCGTGGTTGGTTTCACTCCCGGCACGGGTAATGCTTTTGCAATTTTACCGCCGCAAAATGCATCCGGAAATTGGATTAAGATCGTGCAACGTTTGGCGGTGCGCATTGCATTAGACCCTAAAGAAGTGCGTAAACATCCCTTACAATTAGGATTATCGATGAACGTGACCACGCACACCCGTAACCTTAAAGGCGCAAAGTTGCCAGCAACTCAGCTCACACGCCCACTGTATTCTACCTGGATTTTTGATTATCAATTACGCCACGCCGATCACGAAATCGATGCGATCCTGCATGCCAACGCCAAGGACATGAAGTATGACTGAACCGATTAAAGGCGCTCATCTTTTTTGGCTGACGATTTCACTCTCTTTGGGCATTTTTATGAATGTGCTCGACACATCGATTGCTAATGTCTCTATTCCCTATATTGCTGGAGACGTCGGTGTCAGTTCCGATGAAGGCAGCTGGGTGATCACCTCGTTTGCGGTTACCAGCGCTATTGCTTTGCCACTCACCGGCTGGCTGGCCAAAACCTTTGGTGAAGTGCGATTATTTGTGACCTGCACATTTTTATTTACCATTTTTTCAATTTTTTGCGGGTTATCGATTAATTTAACCATGTTAGTGTTTTTCAGAGTTTTGCAAGGCGCGGTGGCAGGACCGATGATCCCTTTATCGCAAAGTTTATTAATGGCTGCTTATCCTGAAGATAAAAAAAATTTCGCCACTTCTTTGTGGGCGATGACTGCAGTCGTGGCTCCCGTATGTGGACCAATTTTAGGCGGTTGGATCACTTATAATTACAATTGGCCGTGGATTTTCTTTATCAATTTACCTGTCGGTATTTTTTCTTGTGTAGTGACCGGAATACTATTAAGTGGCCGTGAAACCCCTATTTCGAAATCTAAGATGGATATCATTGGTCTTTTTTTATTAATTGTTGGCATTGGCTCGTTACAAATTTTATTGGATAAAGGCAATGACTTAGATTGGTTTAATTCACGAATTATTACAACCCTCGCTACCATTTCAGTGGTTGCGTTAAGTTTTTTTATCCTTTGGGAATTAACAGAATCCGAACCCATTGTTGATTTAACTTTATTTAAACAACGTAATTTCGCTTTTGGCACGATTGCACTCAGTCTGGGTTATATGACTTTTTTTGCTAATATTGTGGTGTTTCCACTCTGGTTGCAAACTCAAGAAGATTACACGGCTTTTTGGGCAGGATTAGCCACTGCGCCGATTGGCGTCGTGCCGATTTTCCTGACACCTTTTATTGGATTTTTGCTGAATCGAATCGATGCACGCCTGTTTGTCAGTTTAGGATTTATTGTTTTTGCCGCTGTATTTTTTTGGTGTAGCAAAACTTATACCACGGACATCAGCTTTTTTAAACTGATTATTCCCCGTTTTTTCCAAGGGCTTGGCATTGCGTGTTTTTTCACGCCTTTGATTGCCATCGTTATTTCCGGTTTGCCCGGCTCAAGAATTGCCAGCGCTTTAGGGACAGCGAACTTTTTAAGAATTTTGGGCGGCAGTTTTGGCACTTCTATCAGCATCACCCTGTGGACACGCCGCGCGCAATTTCATCACAGTCGGCTAGGAGAAAATATTAACCGTTTTAATCCATTAGTCAATCATGGCTTGCAACGCATTGCCAAATTGCATTTGCCGCCGCTAAAAGCATTGCAACAATTGGATTTAATTGTTTACAAAGAAGCTTATTTATTATCAACCAATGATATTTTCTGGGTGTCTGGCATTATGTTTTTATGTTTGCTAGGCATACTTTGGTTGACAAAAAGGCCGGCTGTAGAAAAATCTAAAGCTCCTGCTACAGGTGAGGGTTAATTTTAATTTGCTCAACTACTATTGCAGTTTTTTGTCTTGCTTCCGCCACCGATTGCGCATAAGCCAGTGCGACACCCATACGTCTTTTAACAAACGATTGTGGTTTACCGAATAATCTTAAATCCGTTTGTGGAATAGCTAAGGCTTTTTCTAAATCGCTGAAGACGAGGTCCTTAGCATCAACGCCGCCATAAATCACAGCACTCGCGCCATGCGTTTTCAAGCGTGTGTCCACCGGCAAACCTAAAATGGCGCGAGCATGCAGTTCAAATTCATTTTGCACTTGAGTAATCATCGTCACCATCCCAGTATCGTGCGGACGTGGACTGACTTCCGAAAACCAAACTTGATCGCCTTTAACAAATAATTCCACACCAAATACGCCTAATCCGCCTAAATTTTCAGTAATGGCATGTGCAATTTCCCGGGCTGTGTTCAATGCTTTTTCACTCATGGGTTGAGGTTGCCAACTTTCTACATAATCCCCGTTGACTTGCCGATGACCGATTGGTTCACAAAATACTGTTTTAACAGCGCCATCGGCAACAGCCCGGACAGTTAATAACGTAATTTCAAAATCAAAATCAATGGTGGATTCAACGATCACTTCGCATTTTTTAACACGTCCTGCTGTTTGCGTGTAATCCCAGGCGACATTGATTTGCTCAATATTTTTTACAAAAGATTGTCCTTTACCTGAAGATGACATCACAGGTTTTATAAAACACGGTAACCCTAGTGCTTCACAAGCGGACTTACAGGCTGACAAACTGTCGGCGAAGCGATAACGTGAAGTCGGTAACTGCAAAGTTTCTGCCGCTAAACGCCTAATGCCGCTGCGATGCATGGTTAAATTCACTGCTCGCGCATTAGGAATCACTGTAGATAAATGCTCTTTTTCAATTTGCAGCAGCATTTCGGTCGCGATCGCTTCTATCTCCGGCACGATTATGCGTGGTTTTTCATTTTGCACCACTTGGTAAAGCGCTTCAGGGTCTGTCATATCGATAACATACGATCGATGTGCAACCTGCATTGCCGGGGCATGCGCATACCGGTCGACAACAACAGTTTCAACCCCCAAACGCTGCAACGCGATAACCACTTCTTTCCCTAATTCTCCACCGCCCAACAACATGACTTTAAAAGCCACCGGCGACAACGGCGTTCCAATACTCACACTCATCATTATTCTCAATAATTAATTTCAAATAGCCTCAGTTTATCAACTTTGCGAATAACAGAAAATAAGTTAGCATGTGTCTTGGCAAATTACCCTTAGTCCGCTGGTTGTTGAGCGAGCCCGTTGCCGCCTGGCCGCAGCGAAGGAATATCATTGCCAGACCGCTTGAACGACCCTCCATGGGGCGCTTCATCTTTTTACAGGGATGTAAAAAGATGAAGCGCCCCATGGATGGGTTTAAGCGTCCCGGCACTGCTTGAACCGGAGTCCGACCAGCGGCAACGGATCAGCGATGCAACCAGCGATGTCATGGTAATTTGCTTTGAAAGATCGTAAGGGAACTTTTTTATGAAAGTATCGGCTAGAGTTGCATTGATAGGCTTGTTTAGTTTGCCAAGTTTAATGATTATGCCGGCCTATGCTGAGAATACGGAGCATTTTTTTCGCGAATGGTCCAAAATTGATGTGACCGGGCCTTACAGCACCGATTGG
Organism: uncultured Pseudomonadota bacterium; assembly: GCA_963702315.1. GTDB lineage: Bacteria > Pseudomonadota > Gammaproteobacteria > Coxiellales > Coxiellaceae > JAFEDN01. Next base: position 136,406 of record CAVPCA010000041.1, on the reverse strand, counting down.
TCTGATTTTAGATATGAAGTTTTTTTTGAAAACCGCAATAAAGAAACACGTTTAGATTATTCTTCTGGTTATCGTTTCACGCCTTTAGTGAGTGTTTGGGGTGGATTTACTTGGATATCCCCCAATGACGGTAGTCCGCAAATTTATCGGCCATGGGAACAAGTGATTTGGGAATTATTTCAAAAAAATTCAGATGTATTGTTTCAAACGCGCACGCGGGTGGAACAACTGAAGCAAGAATTTCAACCGGAGTGGTTGTGGCGCGTTCGCGAAAGGTGGCGCGTGGCTCTGCCGGAAAAATTGCCGCTACAATTAACGCCGGTTGCGTATGACGAAGTTTTTTTCAATATCAATCGACCCAGTTGGATTAGTACTCGCACCATCGATCAAAACCGGGTTTTTGTCGGCTTAGATACCAAACCTTGGAAAAATAGCCTTGTTGAGTTCGGTTATATTAATCAGTATATTTTTTCAGAACCTACCAATCGAGTCGCACATATTATTTCACTTTCATTAATGATTGAGTTAAAAAAAGGGTTGTTTTAATTTATATCCTGCACATCGGGAAACCCGATGTTTGGAATGAAGGGGGAGAATCGCGATTCTCCCCCTTGCGAACCCCCATCGCGAGAAGAAGGGTTTTGCTAATCCCCACCCATAGTGGGTGTTCCTGATTTTTCCCAATTCGGCTGTTTAAGTAATGCGTAGAGCGATAAACCTAAAATCGCCGTTACTGCTAACATAATTCCCATCGGGGCTTGCGTTTTTTCATTAATTAACGCAACCACCACACTGCTGATAAAAGCAATACCGATTTGCAAGCAACCATAAAGTGCACCCGCGGCTCCTGCCATTCTGTTAAACGGGGCTATGGCGCCCATAAAAGCATTTGGAAAAACCAAAGCAATTCCGAAATTAATACCAATCGTAGGAATAATAATAACCGGTATATTCATGAATCCCAAAAAACCGGAAATGATCAGAATGATTCCCATGCAGAGAATAATAGAATTGCCTAGGTTTAGTGTATTTTCCGTGCCTAAGCGTCCTACGATGCGAGCATTAGTCAACATACCAACAAAAAAACCAATCACCCCCACCATCGCCCAAAATCCATAAGCGGCTGGGGTTTTTCCTAAACCATTTTCTAACAAGAAGGGGTTGATGGTGGCGCAGGTGATCATGGCTGCAAAAGCGAGTCCCGAACAAGAAACATTCGCCCAAAATTGTTGATTTTTTAACATCAACCTATAATTCTGCAATATGCGTCGCAATGATAAAGGGTGCTCCGAGCGAGATAAATGCGTTTCCGGCAAAGTGAACCAAGCCAACACCATTAAAAGCGCACTATAAACCAATAGAAATCCAAACACCCAACGCCATCCCCAATGCATTTGAATAAATCCGCCAAAAGCCGGCGCAATCGCCGGCGCTAAAGCAATAAATGCACCAATGTAAGATAGCGCTTTAACCAATTCTAATCCGGAAAATGCATCACGGATAATCACCCGGTTTAGGGACATAATCGCGCCAGCGCCAACGCCTTGGATAAATCGCCCGATTAACAGCATTGGAATATTGGGTGCGAAGGTGCAGAATGCCGACCCCAATAAATAAATGCTTAATCCGTAAAAAAGGATAGGCCTGCGGCCAAAACGATCGGAAAAAGGGCCATAAACCAGTTGCGATAAACCCGTGGCAATTAAGAAAAACGTAACGGTTAATCGTACTACACTGGCCGATGTCTCCATGGCTACGGTTACCGCCGGCATAGCAGGCGCATAAATATCTGTGGCCATTAGCCCCAAAGAGGTGATTAAGGCAATCAATATGCCCAGCCAAACTTTTTCATTGATCAGGATTACTTTCATATTGCGTATTTTATCCCTTTAGGATAAATTAGTAAAATTAATAATTTTTATAAGAACTATTAATAAAATGAATTTAGAAAAAATTAACCTTAATTTGCTGGTGGCCTTGGATGCTTTGTTAATAGAACGCCACGTCAGCAGAGCAGCGCAGAGAGTGCATATCAGCCAATCTGCGATGAGCATAGCCCTTGGCCAACTGCGTGACTTACTCCAAGATGATATCCTAGTACGCCAGCATCAAGCCATGATCCCCACACCCAAAGGACAAGCACTACAACCTTGGGTGCGGAGCACACTCGAAGAAATTAAACGCGTCATTCATCAACCCCCACCCTTTAATCCAGAAACTGCCGTTAGAGTTTTTCGTATCGGCATGACCGATTACACAGAGTTTCTCGTCTTACCCAAATTGCTCGCTATATTAGCCAAAAAAGCGCCTAACATCAGTATAAAAATCATTAATCTTAATTTATTAGACCATTATGAAGTTTTTGATAAAGAAAAATTAGATTTAGCGGTAGGTGTTTTATTTGAAGAAAATACGCCGCTGGAAACGCAATGCCTATTTTCAGAAACCGCAGTTTGCGTTGCACGCAAAAATCATCCATTGATGCAAAAAAAATTGACTTTAAAACGTTTTTTGCAAGCAAAACACATTGCCATCAATTTACACTCGATGCCGGTGCTGGGGAGAATTGATAAGGCGTTACATCAATTGGGTGTGCAGCGTAATGTGGCAGTCGCGACTCCGCATTTAGTTGCCGCTTTTCACTTAGCGCGCAATACGGATTATCTGATGGCTTCCATGCGCCACCTTGGCGAACAACTCATAGAGCCCTTTGGATTAACCATGCGAGAATTACCCTTTTCCGTAGAGCCCTTGGAGATTCGCATGGCTTGGCCAAAACCGCTAACCTCTGATCTGGCCCACACTTGGTTAAGAAACCAAATTCGTATAGGTTAAATAACTACTATAACCATTTTCTGCTATAATTTTTAATAACGAAAAAAAGGAGTATTTATGAAAAAAATTATCACAGCCGTATTAGTTTCATCATTTGTAATAGCTTCCTCCAGTCTCACCCAAGCCCAACCTATAAGGCCAGCTCCTGCCAATAGTCCAGTAGTAAATGTAATAATTGAGAATAATCAATTCATACCCAATACATTGACCATACACGTAGGGCAAACCGTAAATTGGATTAATAGAGACCCTGTCTCTCATACGATTTCTAGCCCTTATTTAGAATCAAATGCGCCTAATCAGGTTAATCCGGGCCAAGCTTATAGCTTTCAATTTACTCAACCCGGCGACTACCATTACGTTTCTCAACTACAACCCAACATGCGCGGCGAAATTATCGTCAAATAAACAAAGAAATTGTGTAACTATTCAGAGGAGATGCCAATTGTCAAAGTTATTTATGCGAGGGTCCTAAACATTGTGGACATTTCAAGACAGCCGCAAAGTAGAAACGGACTCCTTCCTTATGAATATGGCCGCGCTTAGGGAGCTGGTTAGGGATAAAATGACGGATATCCAAATCACCACGCGGTAGCCATCGATAAATGATTCTTGAACCAAGTGATGAGCGCTCGCATCGTTAATTTTGATATTGGCAAACTGAGCACTTTGACTGCGAACTTGTTGTTGAACAGCATCTGGTATCGAAGAAGCATTGAGCCGCGCGACCAATTGGTGATTAAAGACTATTGTCATTACCAATCCCAACATGGCAATTGCCAGCAGCCCCGCGATTCGAGAAACTGCATTATTCACACCGGAAGCAGCGCCAACATGTTCGGATGCAACGGAATTCATCACTACTGTGGTCAGCGGTGCAATACTAATAGCCATGCCTAAACCCAGCACCACGGTTGCTGGAAATAAGCTTATCCAGTAGGAATTTGTCAAATTTGCAGTTTGTAACAGCGCAAATCCAATAGCAGCTACCGCAGGGCCAATAACCAGCGGTAACCTTGGGCCAAATTTTTTAACGAATCCACCGGCTGTTCTCGATAACAAAAAAATCAGCAAAATTACTGGCAGAAAAACTGCTCCTGCCGCAGTCGCAGAATATCCCCGTATCTGAATCATATCCAAGGGCAAGAAAAATAACGTGCCATAAAGTGCAAAATACAGAAAAAAAGTAATGAGATTTGCTCCGCTAAAATTGCGTGATTTGAACATGTTCAGTGGGACCATGGGAAATGGTACGCGTGTCTCAACGTAAAAAAAACCTATTAATGCCAATACACCGATCAATTCCGCTACCGTCACTATAACACTGCCGGCCCCCCATTCTATTAATCCAAAAACGATTACGCCAAGCCCTAGCGTTGTTAAGAAAGTGCCGGCGATATCCAGTCGCTGACTTTGTTCATTTTTACTTTCCGGCAACCAGCGCAGCGTGATCAGCAAAACACCCAATGCCAACGGTAAGTTTAGAAAAAAAATCCACCGCCAAGACAGATGCTGGATTAACCATCCGCCTAACACCGGCCCCACTGCTGAAGTAATTGCGGTAAAACCCGCCCAGGTTCCAATGGCTTGCCCTCTTTTTTCTTCGGGAAAGGAAACCGTAATCATTGCTAAGCTACCAGGCACCAAAAGCGCTGCGCCAATGCCCTGAACTGCGCGGGCAACAATCAGCATGACAATACTCGACGCCATGCCGCACCAGGCTGAGGCTAAAGCAAAGATCAATATGCCAATCAAAAAAATCAACCGTCGCCCATACAAATCACCTAATGCACCCCCAACGAGTAACAGTGCTGCAAGTGTCAGGGAGTATGCTTCCACCACCCATTGCATACCGCTGATTGAAGTATAAAACGCTTCTTGTATGGCCGGTAAAGCGACATTGACGATAGTGCCATCAATAAAAGCCATACTGGATCCCAATATAGTGGCCAGCAACACCCATTTCTCACACGATTTGGGAACACCCTTTAATTCACGACAGCTCGCCACTGCATCGCAAGGCGCACGCAGAAAATTCGCCATTGATTATCCTAAAACGTCGTTTTTAACTAGAACACCCTAATAATATAATTAAAATTTCACTTTTGCATTCTTCCATGTAGTGGTCTATCTTCTTTTAAAGACGGATTAAGTAAAATAGGGAATAAATGGATAATACGCGTGATAACGGGGTTGAATTTGCGTTTAAACCACTGCTTTTTTTCTGTTTTGCCTGTATTATTCTGGCAATAATCAATATTCCAAACCATGACACCTTATACTATTGGGACTGGAGCCGGCGCCTGGCCTTAAGCTATTATGATGGCCCGCCCCTTGTCGCCTATATTCTTCGCGGGTACGTTTGTCTATTCGGCCATTCTGAATTAGCGCTTAATCTTCTGGCCATTTTCTCTAATTTAACAATAGCTGCGAGTATTTTTTTATTAGCCAATACGTTATTTAACTTCCGCGTTGCTTATTTGTCTATGCTGATTTGGATGTTATCCCCCATTGTTTTCATCCAATATGGAAATTCTTTTTCATATGATACTCCATTTACTTTATTTTGGGTTTTAACATTACATTTCTTTTATCAAGGCACAAAAAACAAAAATGGATTCTATTTATATTTAGCTGGAATCTCTGGCGGTTTAATGATGCTGTCGAAATATATTGGTGTATTGCTTTTTGTATCGCTGATAATTTTATGTGTCATGAGTAAAGCCTATCGGTCTTTATTCAAAAATCCACATTTATATTTTTCTGGTTTATTATCCTTTTTAATATTTTCACCGGTATTGTATTGGAACTTACAAAATAGCTACTCTTCTTTTCATTATCAGCTTAATCACGGCTTTGACCATTTGATCAATTTTAAAGGGCCTATTGAATATTTAGGATTATTATTGATTTGTTATAATATCATACTGATCTTATTCATATATTGTTTGAAGCAAAAAAAAGATTTATTCTTTGATAAGAAATTAACTATTTTATTATATCCCGCGCTGGTAACGCTTTTGTTTTTTTTACCTATATCCCTCTTTATTGTGAAATATAATTGGCAACAAACCTTTTACCCCGAAGTAGTTATTATCATTGCCTATGCCGCTATTCAGTTGAATTTGGTGATGAAAATAGTTAAAAAATCTTTAACGATTTATGCGATTGTGCTATTAGTTATGGTTTGTGGTGAATTTATTAATAATAAATTTATTTTCAGCAATGCTCTTGTTGACACTGGATCAGCCACAAAAATGGCCGTGTTACCATTAAATGGGTTTTTGAATAAATCAGAGCCTGTGTTTATCAGTAATTTTAGATTAGGCGCCTCCCTGGCTTATTTTTTACACGGTCAACCTTTTATTTACAGCATTGATGCAAAAGGAAACCAATATAACTATTGGAGCAAAACCATTATTGAAGAAATCAAACATGGCCGCATCCAACAAGCCTTTTTTGTCGATACTCACCCACTCCACAACGAGATGCATCACTTGTTCGCATCCTGCAAAGAAATTTATAAAAGTCATTCAAAGACTAAATTCAGCCAATTATACTTATATCAATGCACAACAAGCTTCAATCCAAGCCTTTAATTAAGGTTTACTTCCAAGCTCCTAGTGGGTATTATCAAATTGATTCATAAATTAGCAAATCACCCTGAGATTGCTGGTTGTTGAGCGAGCCCGTTGCCGCCTGGCCGCCGCTACGGAATATCATTGCCAGACCGCTTGAACAACCCTCCATGGGGCGCTTCCTCTTTTTACATCCCTGTAAAAAGAGGATCTGGCAATGATATTCCTCCGGGCTCTGCGTCAACGGGCTCGCTCAACAACCTGATGTGAGTTTTGTGCTTTTCGTTATTGTTTTTTTGTTAATTTTTTTAAAAAAAATTATTATTCAACAAAAAAAGTAACGACCGGCATTGAACGCTCATCAGGTTGCATCGCTGATCCGTTGACGCAGAGGACGAAGGTTTAAGCAGTGCCGGGTCATCTTTTTACAGGGATGTAAAAAGATGAAGCGCCCCACGGATGGGTTTAAGCGTCCCGGCAATGCTTAAACCGTAGTCCGACCAGCGGCAACGGATCAGCGATGCAACCAGCGGGGTTGGGTAATTTGCAAATTTTACTAGTTTAAATCAATCCACAAAAAAGGAGTTCGTCATATGCAGCAAGCGTATCAAGATAAGAAAAATCAGCTTACGCATACTTTAAAACAAATCGCTCAACATCAGCACGCCATTCGCTTGCGAAAGGATACTTCTAATTTATTTCGTGACAGCCATACAGCAAAACACAACAAAATAGATGTCAGAAATTTTAATCAAGTGCTTGCCGTCGACCCTGTGGGTTTAACCGCAGAAATTGAAGGGATGACGCCTTTTTCCACTATTGTCAAAGAAACACTTAAATATCACTGCCTACCTTTAGTGGTCCCCGAATTAAAATCAATTACTATTGGCGGCGCTTTATCCGGGGTTGGCATTGAGGCTTCTTCGTTTCGCTACGGCTTCGTGCATGATGGCATTACGGAATTTGAAGTGCTGACCGGCGATGGCAAAGTGATCGCATGCCGCGCGGATAATGAGCATAGTGATTTATTTTATGCTTTTCCAAATTCGTATGGAACTTTGGGTTATGCGTTAAAAGTAAAAATTAAATTAATTCAAGCCGCACCTTTTGTTAAGCTGACGCATTATCGGTTTAAAGAAGCTCCATCCTTTTTTGCTGAATTAGAAGGTCTCTGTTTAGCTCATCATGCTTCAGGTGATTTAGCTTTTATTGAAGGCGTGATTTTTAATGCAATGGATTTGGTGATAACTACTGGTGAATTTGTCAACACGGCGCCCTTTGTCAGCAATTATAAATATTTGCGGATTTATTACAAATCACTACAACACAAGGAAATAGATTATTTAACCACTGAAGATTTTATTTGGCGCTGGGATCCCGATTGGTTTTGGTGTTCACGAGTATTTGGAATGCAAAATGTCGTGTTACGCCTGTTATTGGGAAAGTGGTTATTAAAATCGACTGCCTACTGGAAAATTATGCGCTTTATGAACAAAAATCCCATCGCTAATTATTTTTATCAACGCCGAAAAATAACTCGCGAAACCGTCATCCAGGACGTCCTCATTCCTATAAAAAAATCTCAGCAATTTTACGACTTTTTTGCTAAAAACATTGGTATTACGCCTGTTTGGATTTGCCCTTACATGGCCTACAACACAGCAAAGCCTTATGATTTTTTTCCAACCATAGCAAATCGATTATATCTCGATTTTGGTTTTTGGGATTCTGTACCCAGCAATGGCATAACCGGCTATTACAATCGTTTAGTTGAAAATAAAGTGACCGAACTTAAAGGCAATAAATCACTTTATTCTGAAGCTTTTTATCCGGAAGAGGTATTCTGGCGAATCTACAACAAACAGTATTATCAATCTTTAAAAGAAAAATATGATCCAGAAGGTGTGTTCAATGATCTTTATAAAAAATGCGTGCTCAGTCTTTAATTTCTTTAAAAACTGTCAAGTCCTGTAGATTTTTCTCAGGACTTGACGGCTTGATTAAGACATTTGTTTTTGAGTTTGTTCAGCCATTTTCAAGTGATTGGACACCATGGTGCTGGTCGATTTTACAAAATTCATCAGTTTGGGATTAGAAACTTTAGGAATTAATTCATCAAGGAGTAAACTAGAAGCTTTTTTATGGCCATCCACCATCGCCTTTATGTATTCAACGTCAAAATCATTTCCCTGTAAACCAGTTAATTTATCCATTAAATTTTTTCCATCCGTTTCTAAGGCCAGAGATTTATCTGAAGTAAGTGGATATATTTTAGTTTCATTCATGATTTTTTTTACTTGTTTAATATTTTGAGAGTGTTGGTCAACCATAACTTGTGCAAATTTTTTAACTTCTGCATTAGTAGATTTTTTTAATGCCAAGTGCGCTGCATCTAATTCATTATCATCAATCACCATAATAGTTTTAATAATTTGCCCATCACTTTTTTGCGCGGCAGAGTTTGAAGCAGAGGGCGTGTCGCCAGTAGCAGGGCCTGCGAATGAAACCGCTGTTAACAGTGATAGCCCTAGAAATAAAAAGATAGAAATAATAATTTTCATGCCATTCTTCCTTGATTTAAAAAAAACATGATTGTAACCCTTTTCTTGTTGTTTTCAAAGGGGTCTCGGTATCAATTGAATTGTAAAGCGACGAAACGGACCAAAATTAATGGGATCTCTGGGTACTGGGAGCGGAGAAGCTTTATAAATAGCTGTTTCTGCTGCACGATCTAAGGCAGGGTCTCCACTACTTTGTACAAGCTTAACACCCATAACGTCCCCACTCGGCGCTAACTGAATAGTATAAACGCAATATAACGATCTATCAGTACTATCAGGAATCTTCACCCATTGCGCAGCAATCGCTTTCAAAATTTTCATTTGATATTCAGCAATGATTTTTTGATTTTCAGTTAATTGTTTGTATTGTGGATTTTCAGAAATTAACGGTTGTGCTAATGGTTGCTTTAAAGCTGTATTATTTGCAAGCATAGCATTTGCAGACATAACATTGCTTTTTTGTTTCTCGTTGATGATCACTGCATGTATGGGCTCCTTGGTGATGACATCTGTTTTTGTAATATGATTGATTTTTTGAGACAAAAATCCACTGTATAACAAAAATAATACAGCATGCAGCAATATCGCAAGCAGAATAGGAACATATTTTAGATAAAACTGGTCAAATTTATAGTTCAAAGCTATTTTACCGGAGAATATTGGGGCCTAATGATTAATTCAACTGGGCAGGTCGTTATTGGTGTGTGAATAACTTCACTCACTATTTGCGCAATATCTTTTGGTTGAATCATTTTTTCGGGAATTAAATTTTTTCTTGAGTTCACCATTTCTGTATTGATATAACCGGGACAAAGTATGGAAACTTTTATACCATATTCTCTAATTTCTTCAAAAAGCGCATGGCCAAAACCCACTAATCCAAATTTACTGGCGCAGTAAGCAGAAGATCCAGCCGAAGCTTGTTTGCCGGCAATGGATGCAATGATAATAATGGCGCGCTGATGAGAGGTTTCTTTATTTTTAATTAAATAGGGCAAAGATAACCGGGTAAGATGCATACAAGAAAGCAAGTTAGTTTCTAAAACCCGGCGCCACTTATCTTCTTGGTCATCAACGAATAACGTTCGATTATAACTAATGCCTTGACATAAGACTAAAATATCTAAATTTTGATAATTTTGTATAAAAGAATGATGCATCTTTTCAACAGATTTAACGTCTGTAGCATCTACCGGTAAGAGCATAGTCTTGGCTCCATTAGACTCACATATTTTTGCAGTTTCTTGCAGTTGATCGCGACTTCGAGACATCAACCCTAAGTTAGCACCCTCACTGGCTAATTGGATGGCGATTTCACGGCCCACCCCCCGGCTCGCACCCACCAATAAAACATTGTGGTTTTTTAACGACTTCATAAAAACTCCTTTTTTTAGATTAAATTAATCATTTAAGAAATAAAATTTAATAAAATATGCCATTTACAATAAATTGGCCAAACTTTGGATATAATTATTTAAGACCAATATATTATAAACTTTCAATTAACGATTATATCCGAGGAGAAAAAAATGAAAAAATACATCAAATACATTATGGTATTATCCATTTTAACTAGCCCTTTGGCTATGGCCCAAAACGATTCATCAACGAATTCATCCACAGGAACAGGATGTGCAGCATTAGCAAATACCGATTGGAGTGCTTCGAGTGTTGCTTTAAATGACAATAATAATAATCAAAAGAATTTAGTCATTGATAAAATACACTTTGATCAAGTCAGTAACAATAACGGCACGAACAATATCTCTGGCACTTATAAATATACCTTTGATGGACAATCTTATAATGGAAAATTTGGTTCAAATAACAGCAGTAGCAATAATAGCAATACCAGTATGTCTAACAAAGATACTGCAAATTCTATTACTACTAACTCCAATACGAATAACAGCAACATGATGAATGGTAGCAATACCGTAAGCTGTGATGAAAGTGGTGGAAATATTAATAAAGTGTCATTTTCGTTTGCCAATGGTCAAAACACAACCACAATTAATGCGACCAACCAAAACAATCAAGCAAATCCAAACGCTTTAAATATTGATACGTCTGCGATTTCAATGAACAACAATAATGTCACCTACACCAACCAAGGTACTGCTTCTTTGCAGAAACAGTAACCCTCAGATCAGGAGTTCAGCGATTTCCGCTGAAGACAGCAGGAATCGCTTTTTTGTTTTAATCCTGCGCATCGGGGCGAGCCGGAAAAAGAAAACAGTGCAACTGTTTTCCCGGCGAGCGCCCGCACAGGAAGTGCGGGCTGGTTTTGGCCTCATGGATGATTGCTTGCAGTATATTTGTGCATGCAACCTTCCTTGGAGCCGTAACCAGCCCGGCCATCCAATGGCCGGGCGTTCGCAGGGAAAATCGTCCACTGGACGATTTTCTTTTTCCTGCTCACCCCCCTTGCGATCCCCCATCGCGAGTGGTGGAGTTCCCAATTGAAGGGAACTCCTGCTATCTCGCCAATTACTTAGAAATACACACCGAATTGCAGGGTTACCATATCGCGGCTTTTGCCAGTGCCAATATTGGTAAATGGACCCAATATACTGTTTCCATCCGGGTTACTTACTGCCGTGGCTATATTGCTACTGGAGTAATCTGCGTCATGGCGAAACTCAATTTCTTGCAAAGTGTTTTTCCAGAGCGAAGTCAGAAAATAAGCCATATAACTGCTTTGCGGCAAGCTAAGCCCTAGCGCCTGCCAAGAACGTCCATAAGCCACACCCACCGTGGAAGGATGATCTTGAATCTTAAAGTTACGCAATAACTCTACGTGTAGTGCTTCAGGCTGAGCGCCGTTGCCATTGTAGCTTAAATCTTGAGCATCAAACTTTCTGGCAGCGCCAATGAATTCTACCGCTAAGGTATTGGTCCAAAAGTTAAATTCCGCATGCGCACCTGCTCCCGGCACCGTATGCACAAACGAATAAGTCGAATCACCGGAAAAGCTCGTAAATCCCGGAAATTGTGGAGAGCTGGCGCCGGTGGACTGCATACCTGATGCACCCGTCATATCAGAAATCACACTACCACCCACGTTTACATTTATGGACGGGCTAAATATCATCTTATAATTTGTATTAAACCCACCGCCATGAAACATAGCGCCATTAGCATTACCGTCGATTCCAGGGTACGTAAAACCCTGCATAGAAAAATTATCTTTAGCATAACCTAAGATAACGGCTTGATCTTTAATCCTAGCCAGTGACAAAGTCAACGGCGCAGTGTTTAAGCCACTGTAATAACGGCCAAAAGGTAAATAGACTTGGCCGGCGGTAAGGTAAAAAGGCGATTTATTTAAATTGCCGATCGTCACAAACCCGCGACTTACGAATACATCAGAATTAGAGCTGTTGTATCCTAAAGACATAAAACCAGTCGCCCATTCGCCGACCATAGCATTAACATCAATTTCTGCAGTACTTAAGCCAAAATCGCCATTGTTTTTGGCGCCATTGAAATCAATGAAGGTCTGTGTGGCCGTGCCAGCTACACCACCGCTGATTTCGACGATGGGGCGTTGATCCAACGATAAACCGACTTTTTGCAGATTGTTTTGTAGGGTTTGCTTGTATTTCAAGACCGTTAAATCTTCATTCATTGAGGATTGCTGTGACCAGACATCCGAGGCGTCATAGGCCGTTATTCGCTTATCCGCATTAGGGCCAGCATAAGGAGAAGTACTGATATAGGGTATCCAGCTAAAACTAGAAGTTTGCGGATTATTGCTGGGACTTGGCGCCCCACCTTCCCCATCAGCCAATACCACGCCAGTCATTAAGCTTAGCCCCAATGCCACTACAGAACATGATGTTATTTTCTTTTTCATCGTTTCACCCCTATTTATCTATCTTTTTATCGTTTTATTAATTTAATGCTAACTATTCTATTTTATGTTTATAACATACTTATAAAAAATAAGCAAATAGATTATTTATTTCTTTCTAATAATTTGGGGTGAGGGTGTACAGGCGGCAGGAAAGTTTAGGTCCTGCTCCAGCCTAGCGAAATGTAAACAGGCCCTAGTATCTTTGAGTACGTGTTTTCTTTCTGCGGCGGGAAGAGAAGCCTCGCTTGTGCGTGGAGGAAGTAGGATGACGGCTATCTTGTTTAGCCGCGTTAGGGTTTAGCAAATGATAAATGGCTTGCCATTTATCACGGTCTTTTGGCAATATAAAAGAAATGGCGCAACCTTCGCGGCCGGCCCGTGCGGTCCTGCCAATCCTATGGACATAATCTTCGGGTATTTGCGGGATATCGTAATTAATCACATGTTCAATGTGCGGGATATCCAATCCCCTTGCCGCCACATCTGTGGCTACGAGGATACGATATGCTTGATTACGAAAGGATTTAATGACACGGTCACGTTGGTGCTGTCTGAGATCGCCATGGATGGCGTTAGCTTCATGGCCGTCCTGATAAAGCTTGGCGGCCAATTTTTCTGCGCCACGCTTGGTATTCACGAATACAATGATGGAACCTTTGCGCTCATCCAGCTCCGTCGTCAAAGTGGAATATTTCTCACCGTCGGTGAGTTGGATCGTTTTTTGGGTGATGTGAAGAGTGGGCCTACCGGCAGGCACAACTGAAATCCTTTCCGGGTTACGCAAATATTTCTGAGAACGCTGTATGATTTCATGTGGTAATGTGGCCGAAAACATTAAAGTTTGACGGTTACGCGGAAGATGTTTCACGATCTCATCCAACTGCACGCCAAAACCCATATCCAGCATTCGGTTGTTTTATCCAGCACTAAAAACTGGGCGTCCTGAAGATTAAGGCTGCCGCGTTGCAGATGGTCATTGATTCGCCCTGGCGTACCGACAATAATTCGCGGCCTAGCCTTTAACTGGCGGAATTGCGGCAGGATGGACTCCCCTCCGATCAATAAAGCGGAAGTGAGCGTGCTGCCTGGGCCGATCAGTTGACGCAAAACCTGCATGATTTGCGTAGCCAATTCACGAGTGGGTGTTAATACCAGCGCTAAAGATTGTTGGGAGTTCATGAGGCCCGTAATCAGCGGGATGCTGAAAGCAGCGGTTTTCCCAGTGCCGGTTTGAGCGGAGCCTAAAATATCTTTTCCAGCTAAAGCCGGTGGGATAGCCTGGACCTGGATAGGTGTTGGGGCCTTATATTGCATACGATTGAGGGAAGCCAAACAGCGCATCAGGTAAGCCAATATTTGAAAAATCTTGCATAAAAAAATCCGTTGATAAAATGGATAGATCGTTGACTGTGGCGAATCTGAATGTTACCTTGAATAATAATCAAGGACTTAACTAAAGAGTCACTTTGCACAACAGCACTCTAATTTAACACATATTAATCCATAAAACCAGATTTTAAATAAATTAATGAGCTTTATCCGAAGGAAACTTCTTCGGAACACTAAAGCGGATAAAAGGGCTCTGGTTTACACAGGATGATCCACCCTTTTGATCTCACAATTAGGATAGCCATTATAAATTTTGTTTTTATTGACAGTACATTTTTTAAAAAGTTCTGTAACTAAATTTACTTTTAGATTTTCAGTTTTTTGGCAATCTATATTAGCAATTCCATGGTGGTAATTTTGTTATCGCTTAATATTTCATTTATAAGATACATGAATTTATTCCGCAAATTAAGGAACGTGCACGAAATAACTTTGACAACTAGCATCCCATCTTGATTTCTGCACGTTTTGGTTTGAAGGAAAACGCTTGCACTAGAACAACTATGCGCGCATTTTCCTTCAAACCAAAACGTACAAATCTAAGCCCAATCTGGGCGCTCGTTTTCAAAGTTATTTGGTGCACGTTCCTAATCCGACTGATTCAGCCGGGGGTAATCCGTATAACCCTTTGCGTCCCCTCCATAAAATGTGCTTGGATCCGGCTGATTTAATCGCACGTGTTGTTTAAACCGTTCTACTAAATCCGGATTGGCGATGTAGGGTTTACCAAACGCCACTAAATCTGCATAACCGCTGGCAATAGATTGCATCGCCATTTCACGGTTATAACCGTTATCCACCATCCATGCACCCGAAAATCTTTTTCAACGCGTGGAAATCAAAATTTTGTGTATCTCGAGCGCCCCCATTCCTTCAACGACATGAATATACGCTATTTTTAATTGATTTAATCGCACGAACTAATGCAAAAAAAACTGCGGGTCGGTGAACTATCAAATACACCATTGGAAGGGCTGACCGGCGATAAACGAATTCCCGTACGCTGCGCACCTATCTCGGAAATAACTGCTTCCACTACTTCCAACGGAAACCGCAATCGATTCTCCACTGAACCGCCATAAATATCTTGACGAAGATTAGAGCCATCGCAGAGAAACTGATGACAAATAACCATTCGCGCCATGAAGTTCAACGCCATCAAATCCTGGCTCCATCGCATTACGAACTTTGCCGTGCGGTAATCATTTATAATCTGCTTGATTTCGCTCACCGTTAATTCTCGAGGTGTACCCACATCGACAAATGTGCCATTTTCAATAAAAGTGCGCGCTCCTTTAGGCATAATGGCGGAGGGCGCAACCGGCAAAACACCATCCGGTTGTAATGAAGGATGAGAAATACGCCCTACATGCCAAAGCTGCAAATAAATGACCCCATTTGCGCATGAACTGCTTCAGTGACTTTTTCCATCCAGCGACTTGTTCTTTAGAATAAATACCCGGGGTCCAAGCATAACCTTTGCCGGTCGGAGAAATTTGAGTCGCTTCCGAAATCATCAGCCCAGCACTCGCTCGTTGTGCATAATATTCAACATTTTAAAGCCTGCGGCGCGTCAGTACCATGCACCGCTCTATTGCGAGTGAGAGGAGCCTTTACCACTCGATTTTTGAAAACTTTGCCGCTTAAATTAAATGGCGTAAATAAAATTTCAGAACTTGTATTCATATCACACTCCTGATGTATATAACCATTACACCTCTGCAAATTGTGTCGCAATGGGCCGGAGATGGATTTATTTCCCGCTCGGAAAAGCATCTGCCACTAAGTTGAGCTGGATATTATGTTCCATTAAAGCCTTAAGCGCTGCCAGACAAAAGTAAAACCTTTGGTGCTATCACTTACTTGTGCAATTATTTCAGCTGGACTGCCCTGAAAACCGCTGTTGATTATACTCACATAAGTTCCTTTTCCAGCTATGCTTTCAAATGTCCACTCAACGGTTGACAAGTGCTGATAATTACCCCATTCAATAATGATTTGCTTATTAGGTTCAATTTTTTTGACATGTACAGGAACTGTTACGTTATACATTTCCCAACACCATTCCACCTGTTTCCCAGCTTCAAGTTTACCAGTGCTTTTGGTGAACCAGAATTTAGTGGTAATTGCTGGATCGATGAACGCTTCAAATACTTCAGTTAATGGTCTTCGAATTAACATTGCTGTTTTTGCTGTTGGATTTTCAATTGCTCGATTTTGCATATATTTTAATTAATGAGACCCGCATGATTAAAAGCCATGCGGCGGATTATCCTAAATTCCGCAGTTGCCTCCGTAACGAGAAGACCTAGTGCGCTGAAGATTGAGGATTTTTTGTAGATTTTTTCCTGAAGCCGTACTCATCCGTACGGTGAAGGAAAAAATTCACAAAAAAGCCTCAAGATTCAGTGCAATAGGTCTTCGCAGTAGGAGGCAATTGCGGAATTTAGGATTATAACAGCTCAAATAGAATTTTGGCAAATGGCAAAATTCCAGCAGGGATTAGCTATGGAACGTGCACGACATAACTTTGACAACTAGCATCCCATCTTGAGCTTATCTTTGCACGTTTTGGTTTGAAGGAAAACGCTTACATAGAACAACTATGCGCGCATTTTCCTTCAAACCAAAACGTACAAATCTAAGCCCAATCTGGGCGCTAGTTGTCAAAGTTATGTCGTGCACGTTCCTATAGAAAATAATCATCTAAAATTGCTACAATGTGTCTATGAAAAAACTACTAGGCACCGGGAATAGAATTCAATTATATTTACTTAAATCTCTTCTTGAAAATGAAGGGATTATTTGTCTCATTAAAAATGAATATCCTCCTGCAGCAGGAGAATTACCCCCCATTACAGCCATGCCCGAATTATGGGTTATGAATGACAAACAATATGAAAAAGCAATGAAACTTATTGAAGAAAATCGATTATCTCTTCAATCGTCTCCACCGTGGAAATGTTCTCGCTGTGGTGAGTTATTAGAAGGCCAATTTACAACTTGCTGGCGTTGCGGCAATGTTAGAATTGATGATTTTTAATAGATTCCACCGTAATTAATTTCTTAATTTATCCGTCCATTGAAGAGTATTGGACATTTGGGGAGGAAGGGTCAAGCCCTGCTGACTCCCCAAATGTCCCTGATATTTCATAAGTGCGATCTAGGCATCACTTGTCCGGGGCTCATTACACTTATGCCCCCAATAGTATGGAAAAATCGATAGGGCTCACCCACGACTTTTAAGCTAATAGGTCTTTCTTGCCATACAGAAACTGCTTCGCCTAGATCGGGCCAAAATTTACTAATTCCCACATTCTTCGAGCCGTCAGCAGCTTCTGGAGGATAACCCACCCCTACAGCGAATACTCCTGGTACTTCTGTTTCTGTCGTATGTAAATTATATTTAATTTTAGCCGATGAGATCCCATTAATCATTAAAGTATTTACTGGTTGAAAACCAATCGCAGCAATAATACGACTAAATAAAGTATAATCAACTACATTCCCAGGGGACACAATCTCATAAGACCATTTATCTGCATAAATCTCATTAGCCTGGAGTTTACGAGTAAATTCCGCTACTTTTCCTTTAAGCCCATCATTCTCATGGTAAATTTGTAGGCTTCCATCAGCATTTTTACGGCGACTATAATAAGCGTAAGGTTTATTCATGATTTGTTTTACTTGAACCCCACATTCTAATAAGTTCCATACAACAAGAGCCGCTGAGTGCGATGATCCTTGCACCAAAACACATGATTTAAAAATATCAGGATTATGTACGATGTATTGTTTAAGTCGTTTAATATCAAGAGCTATTTCTAAACGAATCACTTTATCAGCGTGCGGGGGAGGAGATCCAATACCTTAGGCTGTCCTCCTATCGCCAGGATACAGCGTTTTGTAGTTATCAATTGTAATACTTTATTTGTCCGAATAATCAAATTCAATCCACGGCTTGAGCTAATAATCTTCTCAACGGTAGCTTGAATGGGAGTTACAAGTTGAAATAACTGCTGGGTAATATATTGAAGTGGTTCAGCCGCTGTTTTTAACAAAGAAGGATATTCGGGATCTTCCGCATCCAGTTCAAAAGATATTTTAATTTGCGAAATACCATAGGCACTCAGTACAGCAAACATTTCTTTATAAACTGCTTGATACTTATTTGCCGCAGTATTTCCTGGCACATTTTTCCATTCTTGACCAAAGGCGCCCACGGTAAATTTAGGATCAATCCAGTAAACTTGTTTGGCTAGTTTACGAGCTTCATCCGGGTTAGACGTAGTAGAAAGTAATTTTTTTAAGATTCTGACTACAGCAATGATTCCAGCAGGACCTGCACCAATAACTACATATTCGCTAATCATATTATAACTCCTCTTAGTTTTTCTAATTGTCTATTGCAGTATGCTCTACTAAATGTTATAAATTAAATACATAATTTTTATATAATTAATCAATTTTATTGATATGAAAATCACCTTAAGACAACTCGAAGTTTTGTAACTATTGCAAAGTTTGGCAATATGAGCCGCGCTGCAGAAGCTTTATATTCTCACAATCTGCGTGCAGTATGGCCTTGACTACGTTAGAGCAGCAATTAGATGGTGAATTGTTTGATCGGCACAATAAGAAAAAACTAGTGCTTAATGATCGTGGCAAGGAACTGTTTTACGGGCCGTTAATCTTCTTGAACAGGTTACTGAGTTGGAAGCGTTAATGCAAACCAAAACTAATACGTCAATCTCGGGAATTTTAACCCTGGGAGCCAGCACTACTATTGGTAATTATATATTACCTAATGCTATCGCCAATTTTATGACATTAAATCCACAAACTAAAATTAATCTTAAAGTCATGAATACGCAAGAAGTCATACAACAATTGTTGAGTTTTAATATTGATATAGGATTTATTGAAGGTAGTTGTTATCATCAAGAATTAGAGGTTATTCCTTGGCATCAGGACGAGCTAATCATTATCGCTGCACCCCACCATCCGCTGGCGTGTAAAAGAAAAGTGACACTCCAAGATTTAAAAGAGCAACAATGGATTTTTAGAGAATCCGGCTCTGGAACACGTCAGAAATTTGAAGAAGCAATCGGGATTGCTATTACTCCACTGGTAGAATTAGGTCACACGGAAGCCATTAAGCAAGCTGTTGAAATCGGTTTAGGTATCAGTTGCCTATCTAAAGCTACGGTGAGCAAAGCTTTAAAACAAGGAGAACTGGTAACCATAAAAACACCGTTTTTAAAGTTAACCCGCAACTTTTATAAAGTGACTCACCGACAGAAATATCAAACACGATTGCTTAAGGAATTTTTAGAAAAATTCTGGAACTAATCAGTCGTGTTAGCCATTCAATTTAATTTAAACCAGGAGTGGCGTTTATCTCTCACTGACATTTATGCTACAGTATGAGCATGAACCCAACCGTTACAACATTTTCTGAAAAGCAAACTCAAACTATTGTTTGGACGCTGCTTTTTGTCATGCCTATCCTGGGGATGACGATCGATCTTGTCGCTCCTTCTCTGCCGGCCATCGCTACCGATTTAAAAGTTAATCCCAGCATTGCCAAAAATGTGATTTCCATTTATCTGTTAGGAAATGCTTTGGGTAATTTTTTCATTGGCTTCTTAACCGATGCTTTAGGTAGAAAAAAATTATTGACGGCAGGATTGGCGAGTTTTCTTATCGCCAGTCTACTACCCGTTATCTTTCCCAATATCCACATCTTATTATTATCTAGATTTTTACAAGGAATCAGTATCGGGGGAGTTTCCGTAGTCACTCGCGCAACTTTTTCAGATATATTGCCGCCTGAAAAATTAGTCCGTCTCGGAACTTTGATCGGCGCTATGTGGAGTTTAGGGCCGATCATCGGCCCGGTTATCGGCGGATATTTGCAAGTTTATTTCGGATGGCAGGCTGGTTTTGGTTTTTTTGTGCTTACCTCCGGCATTCTGCTCATAGCCATTTTCAAAGCTGTGCCGGAAACGCATTTTAATCGCCATCCTCTGCGCATAACCACCATGAAAAAAAATTTACTGGAAGTCACTAGCCACCCTGTATTTATCGCATTGGTGATATTAATGGGACTCACCTACTCTTTGATCATCGTGTTCAATACGGCAGAGCCATTTCTGATTCAAACCAAATTGCAGTATTCGCCGGTATTTTTTGGTCATCTCGCTTTAATTTTCGGAATAGTCTTTTTAATGGCTACACTGATTTGCCGGTTTATTTTGAAATTTTTTGCCATGGAGCAAATTTTAGCTGCGGCGATCCATGTTTTCTTTGTTATTGCCTTGGGCATATTGATATTGAGCTATTGGCTTACCGATAATATTCTATTAACTGCTATCGGCAGCGCTTTAATGTTTTTTGGCTCGGGATTTATTTTCCCGATTTCAATGGGCAAAGGCATTTCCTTATTTCGACATATCTCAGGAACAGCAACCGCCACGATGTATCTGGTCAATATTTTAATCTGTAGTTTAACTTCATTTTTTGTCAGCTTATTCAACGTGCATAATTTAGTGGGCTTATGCTGGTTTTATTTTCTCTTATTGTCGTTAGCGTTTGGCGTTTATTGGCTTATCATCCGCAAACATCGTATTAAATCGGTGACATCCTCTACCGCTTAGATTGAAAATGAATTATAAACATTCATTATTTAAATTATCGTTATTAGTAAGTAATTTTTTATTAATCAACAGTCCAATAGCCGCGGCTGATTATTTTGAAACATTGACGAGGATTAACAAACCGCCCCAAAATTCGATACTGGTTTTACCGTGCAGTGTCGTTGAGAAAAAACGAGTGATTGCTCTTTTCAAACAAGATGGAATAAACGATTTTGATGAACTGAAATTAATCGAAGTCGATGAAAATAAAAGGTTAATTGGCAAAGTATATAATAGATCTAAAGAATGGGTAGAGATTTATAAGGGAGATTTCAGTAATGAAGGAGAAATAGAATATGCATTAGTTGTAGATTTATGGGGTTCGGCTCATAGCAATGAAGTGCAAGTTTATAAATTAATAAATAACCACTTAATTAAACTTCATTTGCAAATACCTGACTCAAGCGTCGCTTCTCCGTTTGCCATTATTCAAGATGGAAAAGCTTACCTCAGATTTATCCATCTCCCCATTGGAGAAACTAATTACGATCAAACGCAATTACGACTCTGTACTTATTTTTGGAAAGGAAAAAAACTTAACTTAGTTAGCTGTGTCAGCTAAAACTTAAAATCTACTGAAAATCCTGTGCCTTGGGTCGCAGCGAAACCTAGGATAAAAGTAGACGTCACCTGTCGATGATACATGCTCTTACCATTATCAGACCGAATATTTTTCCGATCTGACCGAGGTAAAGAACGTATCGAAATTGACGTGGAATAGCTAAACCGAATGGAATTATTCAGACATTTTTTGCATATGCCAAGATTGCCCTGGAGGCAGCGTGAAAAATTTATTCGTGGCGACGCCATGTTTGTTTAAGGCTAGACGCAAATCATCCAAGGCTTGATTATATTTTTCATCCGCCAGTGAGAAAGTGTTGAAATGGATTCCTAAACTATAACTGGCTTTTAGCGTTAAATGCGCTAAAACAGCTTCCTCTGGATTCATATGGGCGTGGGCCATAAACCATCTAGGCAAATAAGCCCCAATGGGCAAAATGGCTAAAGAAATTTTCGGAAATAATTCACTGATTTTTTGAAAATGGGGGCCAAAACCACTATCTCCTGAAAAATATATCGTGTGATGCAAGGTTTTGATTACAAAGCCACCCCATAAAGTTGTGTTGTAAGCTAATAAACCACGGCTAGACCAGTGCTGTGCCGGCACAAACGTAATAGAAACGTAAGGATTGATGGCAATGGTCTGCCACCATTGCATATCTTGGTTTAATAATTTTTTATTTTTTCTATTTAAATAGCGGCTAATTCCTACGCCGGTAAATATATTCGATTGAAACCTTGCATGCAATTGATTTAAAGTTGCTAAATCCAAATGATCATAGTGATCATGGCTAACCAATGAAAAATCAATGGGTGGCAGCTCTTCCAGAGCAATACCTGGCGCGTGTACTCGTTTAGGCCCTATCCAAGTCAATGGACTACAACGTTCCGACCAAATCGGATCAGTCAAAAAATTTAAACCGGCAACCTGAATCAAGACCGTAGCATGGTTAATAAAACTGATCCGTAAATTCTCGTCAAAAACCCGCTCTACTAAAGATGAATGGGCAGGGATGTCTACCCATTGCGGCCATTTGGGATCAATACGCGTTAAACGCCACTTGGCTACTTGCCAAAGGCTTTTTTTAATGATTTTTGGATTAAACTCATTTTGAAAAATAGTTTCCATGGTAGTGAGTATATACCCATTACACTTCAAGATGCGAAGTTTAGCGCCCAGTGACCGAGCGATCGTCGAGTTGCGATTGAGCCAAAGTGCAGGAATACTCCCTGTATTTCAAGCTTTGGCGATTGAGCAACTCGGCGAGCGCGATGCGTCAATGGGATGCTAAAGTTCGCATCTTGAATTGAGAATTAATTGAAATCAAATATTTTTTGATAAACTTATCCGGCATAAAATTAGTCAATTTTGCCCTATGGTAAAAAAATAATGACTAATTTATAATAGTTAAGCAGGAGATGGGAATGATGTCTGGATATGCACGAGCCGATAGTCTAGTATTGATTACAGATCCAAGGATTTTAGCTGTTCGGGTTTTAGATAACCGAGAGCCGATGATCAACTTAAGAGATCAAAAAGAAATTGCTTTTGGTCCCTCCCCTGAAATTCCCAATAACCAAGATTATACCTTCATGCGAAAAAGTGTTTATGAAAGATTAAAGCAAGCTCAGGCCCTTCTCCCGAAAAATTTACATTTTTGTTTGTATGAAGGTTATAGAAGTCTTGCACTGCAAAAATTCCTTTTTGAAAAACGATATGAAAAAGTAAAGTAACGACATCCGGATTGGTCTGCTGATCAAATTTTTATTGAATCAACTAGGCTGATTTCTCCAGTGGTTAATCAAGATGGTTCTATAATATTCCCCCACATTCTACGGGTGGAGCAATTGATGTCTATTTAATTAATGATAAAGGTGAATATGTGGATATGGGGATCCACCCAAAAGATTGGATGGAAGATCTGATGGTTCTCTTTCGATCACGCATCACATCTATTTCACCTGAAGCTGCGAAGAATAGAAAAACCATGAGCCAAGCTTTATCAGTAGTTGGTTTTGTTAATTATCCGACTGAATATTGGCATTGGTCTTATGGGGATCGCTACTGGGCATACGTGAAAAAACAAGCCCAATGCGATTTATGATTATCCACTCGGGATATAAGGCTCTGTGTAAAAATAACTTATCTTTTTAGCATCCCATCTTGGACGCATCTTTGAAAGTTCACTCCTCAAGAAAACACTCATATAGAACGACTATACTCGTATTTTCTTTCGTCGTGAACTTTCAAATCTGCGTCCAATCTGGGCGCTAAAAAGACAAATTATTTTTACACAGAGCCTAATGTTTCAACTGGGGGGTATGGCGTAGCCAAACGTTTTGCCAATATGAGCTATTAATTGTTGCGCTAACTCTAGCTTATTTAATTCAGGGAGTTCAATTTTCTGACCATCTTGAGTCAGAATAATTGCTTGACAATGATCAACATCAAAACTTTGATTGTTTTCGACAGGGTTAAGTACCAGCATATCAATATTCTTCTTTTGGAGCTTTTCTTGCGCATTATTTAAATGGTTGTCTGTCTCAGCACAAAAGCCCACCATGAAAGGTCTGGGCTGGGTACGCTCAACAGCTGACAAAATATCTGGATTTTTAATTAGTTTTAATAACAATTCGTCTGAATTACGTTTTATTTTAGCAGCATGATAAGTTTCAGATCGATAATCAGATACCGCCGCCACACCAATAAATAAATCACAGGGTAAATTTTGCATCACCGCTTCATGCATATCCCCTGCTGAAACTACTTGAATTCGATTAACCCCAAAAGGACAATCCAGCGCAGTAAGGCCGCTAATTAATAATACTTCTGCACCTGCTCTTGCCATTGCCTGTGCTACGGCGTACCCCATTTTTCCTGAGCTTCGATTGGAAATGTAGCGGACAGGATCAATAGCTTCTCGCGTCGGCCCCGCTGTGACGATAACTTTTTTCCCTTGAAAAATGGGTTCTATGAAAAAACTTTTTAACCCATCTAATAATTCACGCGGTTCCACCATACGCCCAAGACCGATGTCTCCGCAAGCCTGCTCACCTTCACCAGGGCCTATAAAATAGAGGCCTCTTTTTTTTAATGTGTCGACATTGTGCTGTGTAACCACATTTTGCCACATATATTTATTCATCGCTGGAGCAAGGACAATGGGCGCTGACGTGGCTAAACATAACGTAGATAATAAATCGTCGGCCATGCCATGAGAAAGTCGAGCTAAAAAATTTGCACTAGCAGGGGCAATTAGAATAACGTCTGCCCAACGCGCCAATTGAATGTGACCCAAGCTACTTTCAAATCCATGCTCAAATAAATCTGAATAAACCGCTTTTCCTGATAAAGTTTCCAAGGTTAATGCAGTAATAAATTGCTTAGCATGGCTTGTAACAACGACTTGTACTTCTGCGCCGTTGTCACGCAGCATACGAATTAACTCGCAAGCCTTATAGGCAGCAATTCCACCGCAAATACCTAATAAAATTTTTTTCTCAGCTAAATTACCCATACATTTCCCATTCAGTGTGTTAATCACAAATGAAACGCCAAGATAGTATACCAAATAAAATCAGCAATTTTCAGCAATGATCTCAATTAAATTTGTCGCACACATAAGCTCTTGCTGCTGTTGCAGCCGACAACGAAATTTCAGAGGTTAATGTCAGCAAGGTTTCCACGGACATTAACTCCCATCCAAGAATGTCTTCACTTTGAATTTCCTTAAAGTTGGACAGAGATTTGATATCCTCATTTGTATGTGTGGATATGAGAACAGCTGTGAAAAATATGTGTGTATTGTTTCCTCCGATAAATCCTCCCGTTAACACAATTTCGCCGTGCGGAAGGAAACCTACCTCCTCGATGATCTCACGTCTGATTCCGACGACAATATCAAGCTCGCCATTTTGGCAATCTGCGAAATCAATCATTCCTCCTGGCGTCATGATCGTTCCGATTTTGTTTTTCAGCATCAGCGCTTTCCCGTCGATGAGAACAAGACAATGACCGCCGATACTAAGCGGTACGGTTCCAGTGGTAGCTTTTTCTATCAAGCGATTCGTTGCCAGATAGTGTTTGTATCTGCAAGGCTGCGCTACACCTAACAATTGATGGTTTGTAATATGCATTTTTCCTCCCAGTTTTTGAGATGGGGCGCTATTTCTTGGACGCTATAAAGCTTGCTTAATCGAGCCAGAAAACTATTTGATACACACTAGCAAATATATCCATCTCAATCCAGTAGCGTTCAGTGACCAAACAATCGCCGAGTTGCGATTGAGCCAAAGCGCAGGAATACTCACCGTATTTCGATGAGCAACGTTTAAAGATCGTAGATCAATGGGATGCTATAGACCGAAAATCCAAACGCTTTGGGTATATATACTTGGCGACGTAATCTCTAAAGTATACGGCTGGAATACAGCTATGAGAATTGTATGGTTTGGCTTGGCATGTGAAGCATTATTTGCCATTATGATTACTTGGGTGTTTCATATAATCCCTTTAAACTTGCATTAACTTAGGAGAAATAATGAGAATAGGAATTATGGGCGCGATGCCGGAAGAAGTAGATATTTTACGTCAACAAATGACAGATATTTCTGAGGTTGAGCATGGCGGAAGAAAATATTATCTTGGGAAATTAAATAAAACAGAAGTTGTGTTAGTGTTTTCTCGCTGGGGGAAAGTCGCTGCCGCCGCTACAGTGACTTCATTAATTACCGAATTTAGGATTAATCAACTTATTTTTACCGGAGTCGCCGGTGCAGTAGCTCCAGATTTAAAAATCGGGGATATTGTCATTGGAGAACAATATTATCAACACGATATGGACGCAAGACCTTTATTTGAAAAACATGTTGTTCCTCTTACAGGCATGACTTTTTTTAAAGCCGATACCGTATTAATTAAAAAAGCTGAAGCTGCCTGTAAAACCTTGCTAGAGTCTCCGGTTGAACACATTGGAGACGGCGCTTTAAAAGAGTTTGGAATTAATCAACCTAAATACGTTATCGGCACCATTGCCAGTGGAGACCAATTCATTGCTGATACAAAGAAAACTCAAGCCATTTTGTCTGACCATCCAAAAACTGCTGCTGTTGAAATGGAAGGAGCAGCGGTAGCTCAAGTTTGTCACGATTACAAAATTCCGTTTGTCATAATCAGAACTATATCTGACGTTGCCGACCATGCTGCTCATATTGATTTTCCAAAGTTTATTAATAAAATTGCCAAGCATTATTCAGAAAATATTATAAGAGATATGTTTAGCAAGCCTTTTACCAATAAACCGGTCTACTCCTAAATCCATTAAAAACTAGTATTGTCGGTGTCACCCATAACTTTTTTTGAAAACCAATTTTTGAATTATCAATAACTTATAAAAACATGTCATCAGTGACACCGCTGTCTATGCCATTAACCGAAATGCTTTTCCAGCAACTTTGTTACTTAGAAGATAAGAGAACACTATCTATTACTTGTTGAATTTTTGGGTTTTTCCAAGTGACGCAGTCATGTAAACCTACTGCAATAAGTGTAATGGCGTCTTTGCGAATTTGTTCTAAAGCAGCTTGTTTTTCCTCTTCTGATGATTGTGCCGATTCAAAAATTTTGATATTTGCAATTACAGCTGCTACAGTCCCTTTGCGCGCTGCAACACCATTATAATCATGGAAATCGACGCCTTCTGGATAAAGATCTTCTGAAGTGATAGCCTTTTTCATAAAATTACCTCTATAAATATTGTTACTGAGATAATTTTATCCCAAAAATTTGGAGTTTAATTGATGGAAAAAGACAATATATTGCTGTTTTCAGACAAACAGACAAAAAATCACAAAACGTATAGTTTGCATCGCCGTTCTGCAGCGAGAGAATTTCATACCCATCCTTCGGCGCAGCTGTCCTTTACCGTTGAAGGAATATTGCATGTTACGGCGGAAAATAAAAAATTTGCCGTGCCTCCACATATGGCTATTTTTATTCCCAAAGGAGTTCGCCATAAAAATGAGATGAGTAAAGATTTAATGCTCGAAAGTATCTATTTTTCTGATTATTACACTAAGCATTTTCCTAAAAGCGTGACACTTTTAAAATTAAATAGCTGGGCTGAAGCATTAATCCATAAAATTTGTGCGAATGATACCATAATCAATAAATCTAGCGGAAAAAAATTATTGAGTTTATTAACGGAAGAGTTGCAACAAACGGAAACCGTACCTTGGGCGCAATTGACTTTGCCTGAACATCATAAATTATTAAAAATTTATCAATTATTCAAATCTGCCAAAGGTAAATTTCCTTCATTGAGTGAAGCAGCTGAATATATGCATATCACTCCCAGAACTTTATTACGGCTTTTTCGAAAAGAAACGGGAATGAGTTATATTTTATGGAAACAACAATTTTTATATATAAAAGCATTAGAGTGGTTGCCCAGATATAAAAACATTGGAAAAGCTGCTAGAACGAGGTTATCAGAGTGACAGTGCCTTTATCGCCAATGTTTAAGAAAATGTCGGGAGGTAAACCACCTTCATATTATTTTTAGCCCTCAAGAACACTGCTTCTTAATGCAAGACGCCGGTATCCCGCTACGAGAATTTTTTAAACAAGGATTTAATGCCAACCAGTATTGAGACGACAGCCGCCAAAAAATTATTAGAACAGGGTAAATTTGCCAAGAATTTAAGAATTTGGTTAAGTCAATCAATATAGGCAACCGCTGTAATTTCTATGGTTCCCATTACAAGATGCACGAACAATCTGGCCTGACGTCACCCTAATTTGCTGTCCACTGGGAAAAAAGCGTTGGGGAAAATGACCGCCATTAAAGAACAAATGAAATTCAGCCGACAACCATTGACGCCCCTACCCCAACGCTGATCCGCTTCAGTGGTTAAGAAAAAACTAACCCAACATGAACAATGCAGCAAGTGGCAGCATCCATAAAGCCACCTTTTGAAACACCTGGGAAATCATTTAATTTCCCGATTTGGACTTTAATTAGGAAAATTTCATTATCTGTTCATTTTTTATAATATAAAAAAGAGTAATAATTCCTGCAAAAATAAAACTGATAATAATGATTCCTATATTTAAAAATGTACCTTGATAAAAATAACCAGCGACCTGTAAAGAAAGTGCTGAGAAAATAAGACGCATACCTTGAATAAGAGCGGATACTCGACCCTTAGCTTCTGGCATGAAATTCAAACTGAGTGGGTAAAGTATCGTGCTGGGAATAATCTGCCCAATCACGAATGGAATAAATGCCAAAGTGATCAACAGCGCTTTAGCATTATCTAGTAAAGAAACGGCGGCCACGCTTATTAAACTGAAAATAAAAATCAAATTTGCAATAGACAATAAATTTTTCTGGTCATATCGATTGACAATCATACCGAAAAAAAGGCTGCCAATGGCAAATAGTAAAGCGAATACTCCCTGATAATAACCAAAATGCGATAGACTGACACCTAAACTTTTCATGTATAGTAAAGGAGACATACCCACAAAAATCCAATAAGGCGCAAACATAATGGCCAGATGAGCGATCAAAAGCATCAAAGGCTTTGATTTGAAAATCGTCATATATCCTTGCAAAGGAATAACTTTTTCCTGGGATAGAATTATTTTATAAACAGGGATAAAAAATAAAGTCATTATTAATATGATCAATCCTAATGATAATAATATTATAAAATTTCCTTGCCAGCGAAAGTATAAAGTCACATAGCTTCCTATTACCGGCGCAAATGCAGTTGCTGTATTCATGGAAACATTCAGCATAGCCATTAAAAATCGTTGTTTTTTAAGCGGATAAATATCGGCAATGATTAAAAAACTCAGTATTGCCGGTGCGGCTATCCCCATTCCCTGCAGAAAACGACCAAGCAAAAGAGATACTTGTGATCCACCCCATAAGCAAAGAAGGCTACCAAAGACAAATGTTATAATTCCCAAAGAAATAATGGGCTTTCGACCATAGCGATCAGCTAAACCACCCACAAAAAATAAACTCAAGCAATATCCGATAAAGTTGGCAGATAATAGGGCTTCCACCCAAAAAGGTGAAAGATTAAATTGGCTTTGTAATTCTGGAAAACTGGGTACGAAGAGATCAAACTCCATACCCGTTAATAAGTCCATGAGAATGACGGTAACTAAGATCATATTTTATAGTTTTTATCTAAAATCTCGAAGATTTTCCACATCTTGAAATCGTATACTAATTCCAACCGATATTCTATACTGTCTTCATCTTATTTGGAGAAGTCTCAATGAAACCCTATTTGATTTGTCACATGGTTTGTACAGTCGACGGCAAAATTATTGCTAGCCGCTGGCCGATCAATGGCGCTGAAATTTTCGAATCATCCGCTGCCACGATTAAGTCGGACGGCTGGATTGTTGGCCGGACCACTATGCAAGATTTTTCAAGCAAAAAATCACGAAAGAAACGCCGCGGAAAATTCACTATTCCTAAAACTGATTTTATTGGTGAGCATACCCAAAAAACCTATGCTGTAGTCATCGATCCCTCTGGAAAACTCAACTGGAATACCAATCATATCGATACTGAACATGTTGTTGAAGTTTTAACTGAAAAAGTTTCCGGCGAATATCTAGACCATCTTCGTTCGCGCAATGTGTCCTATATTTTTGCCGGGAAATTGAATATTGATCTTCATTTAGCTCTGATTAAGCTGAGGCGGTTATTGGGAATCAAGCGAATCACTGTGCAAGGCGGCGGAATTACCAATGGCTCATTCTTGAATAATGGTCTACTGGATGAAATCAGCTTAGTGATAGCGCCGGTGGCTGACGGAGAAATGGATATCTCAAGTGTGTTTGATATCATTCCGAGTCAAAAGAGAAAAAAGACTTTCAGCTTGAAACTCAAATCGGCTCGACGTTATCGAAAAGATTGTACGTGGTTGAAATTTACTGTTGAAAATAAACTGAACTCTACGAAGGAATAACGATGACCTCTTCAGATTGCTTGTATCTGGGTTCGCAGTCGTCCGCGCGCCGACGCTTGCTGGATTATGCTAAAATCAGATATCAAATTATCGCTCATGGTAGTAATGAAGAATTAAGTGAGATACCCAAAATATTTTCTGACCATGTACTGACTATTGCCCAACATAAAATGCAAACTTTACGCCTACCTGATCCAGCATCTCTGAATGTTGATTACCTTTATGCATTGACTGCAGATACTTTGGTCAGAAATACCTTAACAGGAAACATTTTTGGTAAACCTATCGACCGTCATCAGGCTATCTCCATGCTGATAAGTGAACGTCAAGCACCTGTAGAAGTATTAACAGGCTGTTGCTTGGAAAAGTTTTATTGCCATAATGGCTGCTGGGCGAGTTCAGAATCAACCCACTGGGTGTCCGGCGCTATCATTGAATTTAATGTAGACAGCGATTCTGTCGATCAATATCTATCGACTTTTCCTTATGTTTTGCAATGTTCCGGCGCTGGTGTGGTGGAAGATCATGGATTATCTTATTTAAAAAGTATTTCGGGTTCATATACAGCCGTAATTGGTTTGCCATTATATGAACTTCGTGTGGCGCTTAAAAAAATGGGATTTCGTTTTAAATAAGTGGAATTAAAGAATGTCAACAATATCTATGACGCACGTACGCGTCCCTGGTATCCGAAAATACAATTGAAAATCCGATTTAAAAATCAATTTTGTTACATTGATACTGTTTCTGAGGGTGATGGACGTGTTTTTCCCTTATGCCGGTTAAGGAATTTATTACGCGGATGGAGTATGGCTTTATTTACGTACAGCAATGAACGCTATGAGCCCTGCAGATATCCCAGTGGGGAATGGGAAGGAACTATTCATGTACCTGATACTTTTTCACCTTTCCATTCATGGTTATGATAGCTAAATGTAAAATTGAATTAAAAAGTTTAAAATTTTCTGACCGATATTGAAATCACAGAAAAATGATTTTAGGCTAATATTTAATTTAATTGAAAAAAAATATAATTTTAAAACTAGATCTTCATTTTAAATGATTAAGAGGAAGCTCTGTTTTGTTCACGATACTTTGCAAGACAAAACTAGAATGAACATGGCTGACTCCTTCTACCTTGGTCAGCTTATCCAATAAAAAAGATTGATATTCTTTTAGATCACATACGATAACTTTGAGTAGATAATCGGCAGTATGCCCTGTGATCAAATGACATTCAATGACCTCTGGAGATGACTTGATAGCTTTCTCAAATCCAGCCATCTTTTGAGTATCATGTGAATTAAGACCCACCAAGACAAAAATAGTGAGTCGGAGCTCTAATTTTTCAGGGTTGAGCAAAGCCACATATTTTCTTACGTATCCTTCCTCTTCCAACTGCTTTACCCGCCGTAAACAAGGAGATGGCGAAAGAGCAACCCTATCAGCCAATTCCTGGTTACTGATTTGGCTATCCATTTGCAATAATGCAAGTATTTTTTTATCGATGCGATCCATGATTCAAAGTGTTTGTTATTGATATTTCTATGTTTTAGCATATAATTTCAACAATTTTAATTTTATTAACATAATAATCCAAAAATATAGATTAGTAGTTCCTTTTAGCAAGCTTTCATCCATTACTTCTTGATAAGATAACTCATAGGTGAAAGTTCAAAATAATTTATATCAATTGATTAGAGAGGTATTTTTTATGAAAAAAAAAAGATTTTGAAAACTATACCCAAAGCGTTTGGATGCGCGCATAGTTATTCTATGTAAGCATTTTTTTAAAACCCATTCGTTTAAAGATAGCCCTAAGATGGGATGAATAAAACCGAAAATCCAAACGCTTTGGGTATATATGAAAACAAGAACAAACAAAATTTATAATGTCGTCGTTCGTGAAGGTAAGGAAAAATTTATATTTCGAAATACCCTCCCTTGCTGTTTTGCGAGGATCAGAAATCGCATATCTAATGATTGGAAGCAAATAAAAGAAATAAAAAAGGATAGTGAAACAGAAACATACTTCAAAGTAATGGGCAAAGAATTTGAAGAGGTTAAAGAAAAAATTGACAAAGCTTCTAATGATTTTTACCCCTCGATGTCAGCGATACCGTTTTTTAATATGGGTCGCCACATTCAAAAAGAAAATTTTTTTGAAATGATAAAAATACATGTTGAATTTAAAGTGGAGTCAAATTATGTGAAGATTTATGCATATTGTTATGCAGCCGCTTCACAAATAGTCGTGCATTCCGGGATGTACAATAATTGTGGTAAAACCTACGATAATTTTATACACGAAGGACGTATGTTAGTCGATGAAGAGTATCGAAAGGAAATGATTGAAAAGGATACGAGCTATCGTAGGAAAATTTTCGCAGAGATTGATCAGCGAGAAATTTTTCCAAGCGATATTAGCAGGATAATTGCTCAGTACTAGTTAGTACCTTTCCAGTTAATCATTTAAAATAAAATAGGTTAATGGAGAATTTAAATACGGGAAGCACGATTCAGTGCTTCCCCATTCGTTCTATTTTTGTTTAGAACGCCACATAATATATTTCCATCTCCTGTTATCCAAGTTGTATTAGTAGTAACTTATCGATCCATTTTATTAGATAAGCTTACCCTGATTTATTGACACCAATTCCGGCAAAATTACGGCAAAATTTTAGGAAGTTTGAAAAATTGCTGTAGGTCTTTGATTTTAAAATGGGCCGTGCTGAGATCGAACCAGCGACCCGCTGATTAAGAGAACCCATATTAACCTTACCATTCATGCCTATATTTGTCTATCTATTTATATTTAAAACTATTTTTGCCTCTTTGAGTTTTGCACCAAAAATTTCTATATTTTTCTTGGCACGTTTACACTAGAATTACACCTGCGAAGCCTTGGCATCAATTTACTTGTGGGAGTTTTTTATTTTTTTAATTTTTCTTCCAGCCCTTCTAAAGTTATACCATTAGTTTCAGGTACAAACATAGCGACAAATAGAATGGCTAATATGCAAAAAACTGAGAATAAATAAAACAATGAAGGTTTACCAAAAGTATCCATAAAACTAAACATGCCCATCAGCGACATCGCTATCTCTGATTTTATCTCTGATTTAATTATTTTTCCTAAAAATTAGGCATAATGCTGAGTTAAAATAGAATCTTATCATCATAAAAAATTTTTGAATAAAACTAATACTTAATAAAATTAATTAATTTGCTAAAGCGATCTCAAGGATGTTAACATCATAATCACCGACTGCCGGAATTCGGCTAATGGAAAGTGAAACTATGAGAAGCTAAAGGCTCTAACGATTTAGTTAGTCCATCTTTTCCATTGACTAATCGGTTGCTGACCATCAATCTTTTAGTCCCAATGAATTAGCCCATTCACCGTCAGTGCTTATTTTAGGAAGATCTTAGGCAAGGGAAAATGCTACAGGTTAGGAATGTGAAGATGCCGGGGCGCCCTGCGCGGTTTTAGCCATCTGGCTAAAACCATGTTGTGGGCCACAGGATATTTGGAGATCTCCAGCAGGATAATAGGGAGGCAATTTATGAAAGCAGTTTTTTCTGGTATTGGAAAAGCTATTGGTAATTCCGATTCAATTGACACACAGGAATTAAAAAAACAAATACAAAATCCTGACAATCATAATTTTAACGAACTAACCACCAGTCTGGAAAAATTTAGACAGAAAAATATTTCAACAAATCAAGAAATGGAAATTTTTGACTTTCTAACAAAGGAATTATTTAAATGCACAGCTCAAGCTAAAGAAAAAAAACTTTTTGACCTTCTTAGATATTGGTTATTAAAAATCAATGGCGATGATAAGCGTCTTGAGTTTTTATCTATTATGATGAATAATCAATTGCTTCTTGCATTAATTAATAATAATAAATTAGAGTTTGTACACTCCTTGTTAGAAACTATTCAATATCTTAGTCTGCTACATAAATGCAATTATTTAAATTCACTTTTAAATTCTTATACACGTATAAGCGACGATTCTTTGATTACACCTCTTATGCTGGCATCTCATAAAAACGATATAGACTTGATTTTGTTGTTAAAGGATTATGGCGCTATTGAATCCCTCTACCGATTAGAAGATAAAGAAATACCGGAAATTACCGCTTTCCAATCAGCTTTTTGTAGTATCCTCCCCAAAGATTCTCGAATCAAAACCGCTTTTTATTTGTGGCTAAATGGCGCGGTTATGAAATTAAAAATTGATGATTACATACATTCGCCATTATCCCTAACTTTATCTGGCTCTTTAACCATGCTGAGTCTGTTATGGTTGGAATATTTGTTAACTCACAATCAATTTTCGCATATAGATAATGAGAACCTCTACAACATGAATCGAGGCCGTGAGTGGGGAGCCAGCTACCCTAGTACGTTAACCCCCTATAAAAAACTGTCCAGTATGTTAGAAAATATCGATAAAAATTCTGCATTATATAAAAAAGGACAAGACATCCTCTCTTTATTTGAGAAAAAGGGAGCAGATATCGATGGCATTATACCCACCAAACCCCAAAAATCTGACCCTCTTGAAGAATTCCATTTAGTAGGGTTATGTGCGAAGGGGGATTTAAAGGCAGTAGAAACATATCTTAAAAAAAAAGGAAAGAAAATAAATTTTTTTCACTATATTAATACACCTGCTTTTATAGCAGCAATAATGGCTAGCAAACAACCTGAATTGCGAAACGCTGCCTTAAAAATACTAGATTTATTGTATGCTCACGACAGTTCTTGTGCTAGATATGCTACTCGCCAAGGCACCATGGCGGTGACTCAAGCGGCTCTTCAAGGTGATCGTGAATTATTAGAAAAATTAATTTTAAACTACAAATTGCCGGTTAATCCCATTTGTGCAGAGCATAATTTTCCAGTAAACGAACTTCTACAAGTTCAAAAAAAACAACAACTCTCAAAGCAGAAATTTGCAGAATTAGGTTTCAAAGATTGTTTAGCCTTATTGATCCAACACGGAAGTTGCGTTGAAAAGATTATTATTACTCCAAACTTATCTGCCATCCCAACACGACAATATATTTTAGAGCAAAAAATATTTGATGAGAAACATTCAGAAAATTTGCAAATCGATACAAACCAACCAGTTACCCCTGAGAAATTACTCTTACATCCTAATCTAATGTCGGCTATAAGGGCCAATCCAATTCAGACATTTATTTATTCACGATGGTTAAGAGACTACATGAAAATCGACGCCATGCAAAATCAAAAATTTGCAACAGAGCAAGAACATCTTATAAATAATTGTATCGATCATGATATTTTTTCAATATCCGATCTCTGTGATCTTATTGGTTCATATGCCGCAAGTTCAATCGAAGAAAAACACCAAGGAAACAGCGGCCCTAACTCTACTTTCTTTACCGAACATCGTGCTGAAGTTAGACGAAAAGACGAAGCTAGACGACAAAAAGAAGAAGAAAAAGAAGAAGAGCAAAAAAACCACGCAAAAAAATTGGCAAAGCGTAGAAGCTTAAGCCACTATAAACCCTCAGTTTCTGCATGGGAGAAGGTATTGAATGACATTGGGGTGAATTTGAAATTTTGAAGAAACGGTAACTATTCACCTTGTAGAGGGGAACGGCAACGATTGCCTGCTATTCAACGAAAAATCAAATAACACAAATTCAAGCAGTTCGCCGTCCTGGCTAAGGCATAGTGCTCTCGAATTACTGCCCCGCCATCCATGGACGGGGCGCTTGCCGCGTGCGGCTCGCCATACTGGCGTGTATGCTCCGCTTGCTCGGCCAATTTTTCGTTGAATAGCAGCCAAGATTGAACGTTCTGCGTTTGTCTAGTTAAAATTTACTGAATAGTTACAAGAAACGTTACAAAGGCTGATCCCTGTGTTGTGGGCCGCAACGATATTGGTCATGATTTTTTTAGCATTCTGCGATTGCATAAATCAACCCTTTTCTAGTTATAAATTAGACAAATGAGCTACTTTTAACCGACATTTCTAGAACAAAAAAGAACTTTTTGCAATTAAGAGCGTCGAGGTAGCCGTCAGCGAGAATGGACAACGGATTGAGTAGAGAGAGGATAAAAAATATGTTATTTTCCGTTTGGTTAACCATCAAACGGAGTCGTTATGGAAATCGCGCTGGAGACATCAAAATAGGGTCCATGGATCATCACGGATTAGTGACTGCGGTGTGTAAGGATTTAGGTATAGCAGTGATTGCGATAATACTGAATGGATTGGGATTTAGACCAACTGATCAAAGAAACTCAAGGACAATAACAAAAGCAATTGAGAACTTATAAATAATATGGAATAATCCCGCCCTGATAAGCTT
This sequence comes from uncultured Pseudomonadota bacterium, assembly GCA_963702315.1. Classification (GTDB taxonomy): domain Bacteria; phylum Pseudomonadota; class Gammaproteobacteria; order Coxiellales; family Coxiellaceae; genus JAFEDN01. The sequence continues at coordinate 99,568 of CAVPCA010000041.1, read as the reverse complement.
GGATAGCCTCATTGAAGGTACAAAAAAGGAGAAAATTCCCGCTGCCTTTAGCCCATCGACTAGCCAATATCAATTATAAGTAGATTGAGGATTGGCATACTTTAGGCTACGCTGACAGATTAAAAAAAGACTTTCAATTGGTTTTAATTGACAGCAGAGGTTACGGTCAAAGCAGCAAGCCATACGATCCTAAAGAATACATTCTAAAAAGCCGAGCAGATGATACTATTGCTGTATTGAATAAAGAAGGTATCCATAGCGCTTGCTGTTTAGGAGGCTCCGTCGGCGCAGCAATGTGTTTGCTATTAGCAAAATTCTATCCCGATCGCTTTAATTCTTATATTTTCGCAACATCCTATTTCACACTTTTTTCGGAAGAATTAAAAACAGAACTCACTCACGGAACCGAGGCTTTTCTCAAAAAACTGGAAGAGATGATCGGTAATCGATTTAATGATCCCGCGGTAAGAAAAAGTATTCTCGCCAATGATGCGACTGCTTTATGGGCGGCAAATTCTTCTGAGTGGTTTAATTACCGAGATTTTATTCCGTATGTCAAAGCTCCCAGTTTAATTTATGTGGGTTCAAAAGAGTCTTCTGCGCAAGAAATGAATGATTTTTCTAAAACGCTGAATCAATCTTCTGGCTTCAAATCTTGTTTACATATTTTTCCTGAAATGGATCATGCAGAAGTTTATTGGTCAGGAACTACGGTGACTCTGATCATTAAAAATTTCTTGCAAGAACTTGTAAATCCAGTATAAGCTATATAACACAAGTAGTATTGCATTGATTTGGAGAAAAATATGCTAAAATACAATAGTCAATCTACTTTAACCACTGTGCCGGAACGAAAGTCTAATTTTTGAAAATCATCATAATCAGCAGCCATTTCATCTTCCCAATAAAAAAATAAATACAAATCCTAAGTAGTTGGGCGTATGTCTGTTTTAAGAAAAACAATATGGAATTGGTTATCAAGATCAACGAGCATATAAGCATTAGCAGCATCGTAAATGTAATTACAAAACTCTTTACTACCGTGCCAATGTTGCCAGGTTATGCAAAGCCGTCCATCATCTTTAATATTATAATTACCTTGATCGTTTTGAGGCCCCAGCGAGGTTGGCTGGGAAAATTTTGCTTGGATGTTGCCATGATCATCCATCGAACCCGTAAAAACGACCCCAATTGCCTGACCTGGAAATCGAGCGGTTCCTGCTGAGCTAAATGTCTTATTGACGAAGATTTGTGTAACCTGATCTTTATCTATCGAGTTCAAAGTAGCGCCAAAAGCCAATGAAAAGGGCAACAAGGCAACAAGTAAAACTATCAATGATTTTTTCATATATTTTTTCTCCAAAAATCCAATTTGAAATTTAAAGATATTATCGCCTAAATATAGACCGCCAAGCAACCGGAACGGTGGTGAAAGAAAACATGATACTCTAGACACTGTTCTAATTCAGTTGATTTTTCACGATGTATAGTTTAACATAAAGACCATCAATAACTGTATTACCAGCTCACCGGGACACTTTTCCAACCTGAGCGTACAGTTCTCAACCATCAGTTAATCCGATAATCGCAGCATTCCTAACTCAGCTGTCAGGAGATTAAAGTGGAATTTAAAAATAAATTAGTTGCCGTTTTAAATAAAAGTAGAACCTATCTTGATCAGATAGAAAAAACTAAACAAGTAAAAGATCAAGACTTAATTTATTACGGCATTGTCCTATTTGGTGATTGGCAAAAAGTCACTGAGCTGACTTGTAAATTTTCCCTTTGGCGGTAAAACAGGGGAGAAACTATTCTATGTCAAATAAAAAAATAATTAGCGATAAAGTAAGGGTTTCCTACGGTAAATTATATTTAGAAAAAATAGGTGATGGTGAACCACTGATTCTAATCCATGCCGGATTTTCTGATCATAGAGATTGGAAAAATCAAATAAGGAGTTTTGATGAAAAATATCAAATCATCGTTTATGACCAACGTGGCTCAGGGAATTCTTCCACGATAGAAACAGCATTTTCCCCAGCAGAAGATCTGAAAACGGTCATGGATCACTTAAAAATAGAGAAAACCCATTTAGTCGGTCATTCAATCGGTGGTGCAATCGCTTTAGATTTCGCACTTCAGTATCCAGAGAAAGTATTGAGCTTAGTATTGGTGGCTTCCGGTTTAAATGGATATTCGTGGTCAAAAGAATATCTTGAATTGATGCAATCCGTTTGGAAAATTCCTCAGCCTGAAATCATGACTCAATCATTTCTTTCCGCACCTTTTTACAGGATAGGTATGTGTGATCCCAGTATAAAATCTGAAATTGAAATGATCACGATCGAGAATTTTCGTAAAGTATTGACCTGGAAAACTTTTGATATACGTGATGTTCATTGGTTTTTTCCAGAAGCTAAAGTTAAACTTAAGAACCTCAAAATACCGAGTCTTGTCATTTATGGAGATCAGGATTCTGAAGACATAAAAAATATCGCCTGTATTTTTATCGATAATATCGCTGACGCTAAAAACGTAGTCATCAAAGATACTGATCATCTTCTCAATTTCGAGAAGCCGGAAGAATTGAATCGATTAATATTAAATTTTTTATCTCAAGTATAAAAATGGAAATGAGCAATTTAAACCTGATTATCATCTTTATCTTCCGATTTGTTTTTATAATGTGCCGTATGATTTAATATTTCCAGGTAATTGTTCTGCGGTAACAGTCATTTTACTGACTTGGAGATTTTGACTGTAAAAATAGAGTTCGATCCAAAACGATATTAGGACTGCTTCAATTAGATCATTCCAATGCCGACATAACGCCGGCCCACTGGCATGCATTAATTGAAATTAACAAAGATCCAGGGATTACTATTTTAAAACTGGGTCATTTATTACTGATGTCAGCCTCTAAAATATCGAGATTAATAAAGGTGCTCAACAAAGATAAATTAATAGAGCTCAAAGTAGGCGCTGACAAACGTGAAAAATATTTATACCTCACGGCAATCGGCAAGAAAGAAATAGAGAAAATCGATAAATTTTCTGTCTCTAAAATAGAAAATGCCTTCAGGTTCTTAAACGATGCAGAAATGCTAAATATTATCGAATCTATCGATAAATATTCGGGGGCTCTTGAAAAAATCCGTTCTTCCTACGTCTCGAACCATCAGAAAACAAATTGCCAGCATGATTACGGAGATACAGAAGTATGAGTTTTCTCTGCCTGTTACTCCAGAAATTAATCAATGTGTTATTAACGCAGAACCTGATTTTTATTATCATCATTCTTATAATTTCTGGTATGCCATCGATCATAATGGAAAAGTGATCGGAAGCATCGGCCTCAAGAAACTGGGTAATAAAACCGGAGAAATTAAAAAATTTTTCGTTGTTTCAGAATACCGAGGTCAAGGTGTGGCAAAAAATTTAATGGATACCCTGCTCGATGCAGCAAAAAATCATAACTTTAAAACAGTATTCCTCGGAACAGTGGACAAATTACATGCGGCTCATAAATTCTATGAAAAATATGGTTTCAAACGTATCCCCCGTACTGCATTACCCGACAATTTTATTGTCGGTCAGCTGGATTCGATTTTCTTTCAACATAGTCTGCGTTGAATTTTCATAGGCGTAGTGAGAACTCATTTTTATCTGGCTAAAATAAAATGTCTAACATCTGATTATCATAGGGTCGTAATTCACCCTGATTGCGAAGAACATTAATAAGATTAGGGTTGGCAATAAATGGTCTTCCGAAAGCAATTAAATCAAATGTTTTATTCTGTATGGATTGAACGGCTGTCTCGACGGTATAACCGCCACAACCAATGAGAGCATTTCGATAATGTGAACGTATAAAGGCAGACATCGTCATCTGATTCAATTCTGCAAAAATTTTCGTATCATCGAAATTACCGACATGAACATAGGCAATGGAATATTGATTTAGCGAACTGAATAAACTTTGAAAGACGGCGGCATCGCGGGGATCGCCTACAATTTGATTTAAATATGCTCCGGGTGATAATCGAATACCCACCCGTTCATAACCGATAATTTCTCCGCAAGCCTTGACGACATCTAAGGCAAAACGCACCATATTCTCAACATTGCCGCCATAATCATCATCGCGTTGATTGGTGTGATGATGTAAGAACTGATCGATGAGATAGCCGTTGGCTCCGTGAATCTCAACGCCATCAAAACCAGCTCGGACGGCGTTTTGAGCGGCGGCGGCATAAGCCTCTATAAGTTGTTTTATTTCCGCTAATGTTGCAGCACGTGACGGCCCATAGGTTAAACTTGGGCTTCGATATACGGCTCCAGTCATCACACCTGCTGAAGGGCCAATCGGTAATTTTCCGCTGAGAAAATCTGGATGAGATACACGGCCTACATGCCATATTTGCAGAAAAATTAATCCATTATTTTTGTGAACTTGATCAGTCACTTTTTTCCAGTGCGAAATTTGATTCTCATTGAAAATGCCGGGGACATATCTGCATCCTAATGCTTCAGCGTTAATCACTGTACCTTCAGTGATAATCAGCCCGGCGTCCGCACGTCTGGCGTAATACTCAGCCATTTCTTGCGTTGGAGTCGAATCTGCAGAAGCTTTAGCGCGAGTCATGGGAGCCATGAGAATTTTATTTTTTAAATGCAATAGTTTATTTAGTGAATACGGCTCAAATAGTTCATGATTCATGAGTAATCGTAATCTCTTGTCTGCCTTTTTTACGTAGTACGACACTGATGATTAGCACGATGATCATTAATATCGCTAGAAACCATAAAGCATTTTGATAACCAGATAAAAAAGCTTGTTTAAATACATTCGTGGCGGTTTCTTGGGTAAGCGGAGTATTCTTCATTAACAAAGCAATGGCCTGATCGGTATTCATGACCACATCATTTACCCAATGATTGATGGGAAGCTGTAATTTTTGCAGTGCTGTCAACAAATTCAGTTTTGTGCCATAGGTAAAAATGAGTGATCCCAGTGCTAATCCTAACGCGCCACCTAAGTTATGCGACGTTCCCATCATGCCTGCAGCAACACCGCTTCGATCAGGAGGAACGCTAGCCATCGCCGCTGCCAACGCCGGGCTTAAAATACAGGCCCAGCCGATGCCAAATAATCCATAGGCAATTAATAATAACGCAATCGAGGTGTGTGTACTAAATTGGGATTGCAGCAATGCCGAACACAATAACAATGCCAACCCAAATATCAGCGATCCTTTAGGCCCATGCTTATCAACAATACGACCGGCAACTGGCGATAATATGGCGACTAATAAAGTGGCAGGCAGCAAAGTAAAACCAATTTGGCTGCCAGAAAAATCTTTGACGAAATGCAGAAATAAGGGAATGAGGAAAAAATCCACTGCATAAAAGGCAGCCAGTGAGATATTAGCAATTAATCCGATAACAAATAGCGGGTGCTTGATCAGAGAAAATTGAATCATCGGAAAGGGCTGTTTATTTTCCACTCGATATAAACACACTAAACCACAGATAGCGATCACCCACAAACTCAAGACTGGCCAAGATAACCATCCCAAATTCTGACCTTCAATGATCGCTAAAATAAATGCCGGAATACTTATCAACAATAACCCAAACCCTCGCCAATCCATCGGTTCGGGTTGAGCGCTTTTAGATTCTTTTAATGCTTTAAAGCAACAAAGCCAGCAGATAAGTGCTAAAGGAGGATTAATCCAAAATATCCAGCGCCAACCAATCGTACTGACCAGTATTCCACCCACGGCAGGCCCTAACGCTAACCCAAAACCGCTGACGCCTACGAGAAAACCCATCGCCTTGCCTTGATCCTTAACTGGAAAAATATTCGGAACAATGGCCAGAGGAGCCATATAGAGCAATGCAATCGCAATCCCTTGCAGAAAACGAAAACCAATGAGCAGCTCAAAATGATGCGATAAACCAATGCCAATAGATGAAACGCCAAATAACAGTAAACCCAAATATAAAAAAAGACGCCGACCATAGGTATCCGCTAATTTAGCCAAGATCGCCATGGAAGTCGTTAATATTAATAATACGCTGTTGATCACCCATTGCAGTTGCATTACGCTGCTGTGAAATTCTTGTTGTATGGCAGGCAGCGCCGTATTCACAATCGTGAGATCCAACAAGCCTAAAAAACTGGCTAAACTGATACCCAACAAAACGAGTCGATTTTCTTTCACACAAACCTCCAGATGAGAAGAAATTTTAAATCAATAGTATTTTTATGTAAAGTAGGCACTTAAATGTGTTATAGTATATCTTTGTATACTAATTGGAGGAAACCTATGGGATCATTACCACCCGCACCAGATGACAGTAAAGCCATCTGCGCCACACTCAGTATCCTCGGCGGAAAATGGAAGATATTGATCTTATTCGCATTATACGATGGCGTTAAACGTTTTAACGAACTACGCCGCCTGGTTCCCGGCGTAACCCAACGAATGTTGACCGCTCAGCTGCGAGAATTAGAGGAGCAACACATCATTAAACGCACCGTTTTCGCACAAGTTCCGCCTAAAGTAGAATATGAATTATCGGAAATTGGGAAAACCCTAAACCCCGTTTTATGCGGATTAAAAAAATGGGGAGCTTGTTACTTAGAAAAAGTGTAACTATTCAGTAAATTTTAACCAGACAAACGCAGAACGTTCTGCGTTTGTCTGGTTAAAATTTACTGAATAGTTACTAAATAGAATTGGCAATATTTTTTAATAAGTCTATGTTAGCCATTCTGCTTTCCCAGTATATCTGCGATGTCTTTGGCCGGATCTTCTATTTCATTCATCACGCCTTGTAGCAACAGCGTATGGTGACACTGACCAGGTAATATTTTTTTAGAAACTTGGCATCCATTTTTTTGTAATTTTTTAAAATAGGCTTCAGAATCACTGCGCATACCTTCGAATTCGCCGATTAATATTGTTGTTTTAGGTAAACGTGAAATATCTTCTGCATAATAAGGCGAGTAAATGGGTGAACGAAGCTGCTCTTCACTGAGACCCCATAATTGATAAATACGATTCACTGCCTCACGAGACACCATCCGATCTTGGGCTTCATATTCGGCATATTCGCGTTTTTTCATTAAGGCGTCATAAGCGCCATTCAGCAAGATTTGCTGAGAGATGGAAAGTTGGGCGTCATTTTGGGATAAATAAGAAATCACCGCGGCGCAATGTGCACCGGCGCTTAAACCACCGATACTTAGTTTGTTAATATCCAATTGGAATTCATGGGAATGTGTTGCAATATACTGAGTTGCATCGAAGGCATCATTATTCTAATTAAAGTTTGTCTTCCTAAAGCATCCGTTAAAAAACCCATTGAAAAATTTCCTAGCGCATAACCTAATAGATAAATCGAAATCACATCCTTAGCCACCTTTGCTGAAATGTTTAAACTCAAAGTGATTGCAGGTAACGAAGGCGATACTAAATCAACCGCCATACCGATGATTGGATTGATGGATAGCAAAACCAAAACGATGACTGATGTTTGTTTTTGAGAGATTGACATATTATTTCTCCCCAGGTATCCAGAAAACAGTGAATAAGGCCAATAAAGCAATGATTAAAATAATAGCGGCTACGGAAATAATCGTTTGGTTGTAGATTGCGCTGACGATGATGCTGGCTAAACTACTGAATCCGGTCATGCTAAAACCCAACATGGCTGCAGCAAAACCGCCGCCATCAGGACTGGCGGACAACGTTTCTTTAGCCAGCGGACTGCCGGCTAAACCAAAACCTGCGGCGTAACCCATCATGCTGCCGACAAATCCATACAAACTATTCGGCAAAATGATGCTACACCCTACCATGGCCACTGAAGATAAAACGATGATGATCGCACCCAGCCAAATAATTTTGTGCGTGCCATAACGTCGAACTAATTTTCCGACGAATAAAGAGGTCAGCATAAAAGCGCCGAAAACCGCCAGTTGCGTTAACCCGAAATGTTGTGCCGCGATTTTTAACTGATTAATAATGATAAACGGCGCTCCAGAAAGGTAGGCAATCATTCCACTGAAAAACAGCCCATAACTGATCAGATGTGTCATGAATACTCGATTTCTTAACAAGGCCAGATAATTTCGGAGCAGCGCCTTAGGCGCTAATGCCTGGTAATCCAACGGTATTTTACTTTCTGGCAAATATCGCCACAAACCGATTAATCCAATGAGTGCTAAACAGAAAACGGTAAAAAAATTAGCACGCCAACCTAAGAACAAAAATATATATCCCCCTAACAAGGGGCCTAATAAGGGTGCAACAGAATTACAGACATTCAGAAAAGCTAATAATCGAACGCAGTGATGACCGGTAAATAATTCATGAATCGCCACGAAGCTGATAATCGTTAAACTGCATACACCGACACCCTGGAAAAAGCGCGCGACAATTAACCAGCCAATATGGGTGCTGATTGCGCATGCCAATGTTGAGAGTAAAAATACAAACCCACCCCAAAATAGTAGAGCACGGCGTCCATACCGATCTGCAACAGGCCCCATGAATAATTGGGGCGCTGCAGCGCCTAAAAACCACATGGCTAAAGTCAGCTGAACCCAATGGTCATTGGTATTAAACACATGAACCAATACCGGCATACTGGGCATGTAGATATCATTCGAAACATTGCCGGTAAAGCTATAAAGAAATAAAAATATTGGAAACCAAAATAAATTTTTAACCGATTTTTCAGGAAAACGAACAAAATTAGACATTTTAACCCCCTGGTATAAAAACGAAACCTATTTAACACATTGAAAAAATGTAAAATTTGAGTAGCTAAAGGGCTAAAATCATGTAGTATGATCCAAAAATTAATGAACAGGCGTTTATTATAGAGAATAGATGCGGCTAAAGCAAACAGGGTATCTTGATACGTGATTCCTATTTAATTGGCTGAGAAACATATTTTTAGTATCATATCACGATGAAAAAAGAACCTATCGGCAGCCATGAAAAATTCGCAGACGCTTATTCCAAAGACGTCGATAATAGACCGATCCATGAATGCTCTATCAAATTGGTGGAAAGTCAATTACTAAAAGCACTGTAGACAGCATCTTTAATGATCAATTATACGCAAAATTTGATGTTTATAGCCGTATTGCACTTTATAAAAAATTGCAATCTTTAGGGTATGATCAACTTATTCCCAAAGAGCTTTTATCTACTAAATCAATAATGCTTGATATTATGAAAGCATATTGAGAAGTAGAGGAGACATAAATTAAATAGAATCTTAAAAGCCTATTTACGGAGTGCGAATATTTGCTGTAGCCTTGAGATTCAATAGAAATGATTTAAACGATTCAATAAAAATATTCAATTGAATATGCTCATAAAAAGTAGCCGTGAGAATACTCAGATCTTTAGCAGCATTTGCCCTTTGTTTCCTCACTTCAACCAATAGTTGAGTTAAGTGATTATCGAGCTGTGACCATTGATTTATATCAAAACTAGTCAATAATAAAGCTGCTGAATCCAACTGATTTTTGAGAGACGCGGAAATCGATTGTAATCCTTCATTTGGTTTTAACATTCCGGCCTGGCCCCACTTAACATTTTAAATTGGCCCCACCCTGGCCACCAAATCCCGCTAAAATGGTTGATGCAAAAACAAGTATTAACCAAAGCGGAGAGAGTGAGGTGACAAAAGTGGAGCTATTTGAGTTTATCAGAAAAGAGTATTTTAATCAGCGTAAAAGTATCCGGCAAATTGCTAAAGAACAGCGCGTCCATCGTCGGCAGGTTCGGCGGGCGATTGAAAATGCGGTACCGCCGACAAGAAAGACCGCCTGTCGGAAAGGTACGGTATTAACATTATTCGTTAAGCAAACGATTGATCGTTGGCTGCAAGCAGATCTGCAAGCGCCTCGCAAACAACGTCATACGGCGCAGCGGATTTATCAACGATTAAAAGACGAGGCTGGATTTTCAGGCTCAGCCGGTACGATAGCCCAGTATGTTTGCAAACAACGTAAAGTGTTGGGATTAAGCGCCCAGGCATTTATCCCTCAGATCCATCTTCCCGGAGAAGAAGCGGAAGTCGACTGGTATGAAGCCCAAGTGGATTTTCCTTCCGGGCGAGAAAAAGTTTACTTCTTCCAGATGCGTGCCTGTCATAGCGGCAAAGAATTTCATTGTGCTTTTCAACGCCAAAATCAGTTGTCTTTTTTAGAAGCCCATGTGGCAGCCTTTCAGTATTTTGGCGGTGTTTTTAAGCGGATTCGTTATGATAATTTAACCTCAGCGGTCAAGAAAGTATTACGTGGCCGCAAACGGATTGAAAGTGACCGGTTTATTGCCTTACGTTCTCATTACTTATTTGAATCAGAATTTTGTCTGCCGGGTATCCAGGGCGCGCATGAAAAAGGTGGCGTTGAGGGCGGCGTGGGTCGATTCCGCAGAAATCATTTAGTACCTGTTCCACAAGTACGCGACCTGACAGAACTCAATCAACGATGTCGTCAAGCCTGTGAGCAGGATGATAGACGCACTATTAGTGGGCAAACTGAGTCCGTGGAGGCTCGCTGGTGTAGCGAACAACCTTTGCTGGGTGCATTACCAGAAAAAATGTTTTCCACGTTTGATACGGCTTTACCACAAGTCAATAAAAAAAGTTTAGTTCTGATCAAGGGCAATTATTATTCGGTACCTGTGGCTTACGTTGGCCAGATAGTCGAAGCGCAAATTCAGGCTGAGAAAATAGTTATTTTTAAACGGGGGTATTGTATTGCTCAACATACTCGCAGCTTTGAACAACAGACTGTGATCGCCACACTGGATCATTATCTGCCATTACTCAAGCACAAGCCGGGTGCGCTGGCAGGCTCGGTGGCCTTGAACCAATCACGTCAACAACATCACTGGCCTGTGGTTTATGACCAGTACTGGCAAAATCTGAAAGAGCGTGATGGTGATAGTGAAGGAAATCGTAAAATGGTGGACTGGTTATGGTGGGCGCGGGATTTTGAATTACCAGAAGCTTCCGCGCTATTAGAAGAAGCGTTGAAGCTGGGTTGTTATTCTCTCGAGTCGATTCAGTGTCTCAAGCGGCAACGGCGAGAAACCCGTGAGCCGTCAACGCAATTATCACTGGATTTATTGGGTGATCTTGTTCGGTATGAACGGCCCATGAGTACGGTCAACCATTACGATAGCTTATTAACCTTCACGTCAGGAGAACCGCTATGAAGACGAGTCATTTATCTCAACTTTGCCGACAACTGCAATTATCGGGTATTGCCGCTACGATAGATCAGGCCTGTGAGCAATCCATACGCCAGAAGCAGGCCCCTCAAGAGTTTTTGTCAGCATTATTCCAGCAGGAATCAGATTATCGAAATGAACGCCGAGCGTATCGCCGGATAAAAGAAGGTAAATTCCCAGTGATTAAAACGCTGGAGAGCTTTGACTTTCAGCGAGCGCATCATTTACCGGAAGTCCAACTCCGTGAGTTAGCAGAAGGGCATTATATTCGTGAAGCGGAATCGGTTATTTTAATGGGAGAACCCGGCACGGGAAAAACGCATTTAGCCTGTGCGCTCGGGTATGCTGCTGCCCAACAAGGACATGCTGTGCGGTTCATGATGGCGAGTCAACTGGTGAATTTACTGGTTGAAGCTAAAGATAGCCGGGTATTGTCGACCATTACGCAGCGCTTTGCTCAATATAAGTTATTAATTCTGGATGAACTGGGTTATCTACCTCTGACCAAAGCCGATTCAGAACTCTTATTCCAAGTGATTAGCCAACGACAGGAACGCTTGCCGCTGATTATCACGACCAACCTGCCGTTTAGTGAATGGACTTCTATTTTTCCTGATCCGCGGCTCTGTAAAGCGTTAATAGACCGCATTACGCATCGAGCGCATATTATTGAAACGGGGCAACAATCCGTACGTTTAGAGCAAACTTTGCAACAGCGGAGGGACAGAAAAAAATGAGTTAAATCTAATTAATCATTGACGCTATTTTAATTATTTTGGTATCGTTTTTAAAAAATCAAAGAAACGATGTTATATTAACTTGGCCTGAGTGGGGCCAATTTAAAATATAAAGTGGGGCCAAATCAGACTGTCAAAACCATCATTTTTGATTTTCTCCGGCGTATGAATTTCTAACGCAAATAAATTTTGATAAAGTGCTTCCAAAGATTGAAAAAACTGCGACTGTACCTGATAGCCCTCAGATAATTTACCATACTCAAAGACGGCCTCTTGAATAGTAGCCAGAGCCGCCTGCAAATTTTTAAATGCTTGTAATCTACGATCTCGTAAAGTGAAAGTTAACTTTTGACCATAGCTTTGACAAATTGCCTGGTAATATTGTTGAATATCTTGTTTTATTGTATCCAATTGTTGTGGCAGTAGACTGCTCGCTCGGGAAGGTAAAATGAAAATTGTCGCTAATAAAGCGATGATTGTACCCAACAAAGTCATTTCCAAACGAATAACAGCAACCTGCCAATCGCCTGGAATGATGAGACAAATAAATAAAACCGTTAAGACGGTTATAAACAATACGTATAAACTGTAGCTATAGGCTCTTAAATAAAAAGCTAAGAAAATAAAAATCGGCAGAAAAATATCGATGACAATAAGATGGCGCCCAATACTGTGCGCCGCCACAATACCCAACCCCATGCCAAGAAAAGTGCCTAATATTCTCTGAACAGCACGCTTGAGCGACTGCCCCTGAGTCGGCCATACACAGGCAATCACACTAAACGCCGCCCAGTAACCATTATTGAGATGTAAGTATTGGTATAAGAAAACAGTCAATGAACAACTGATCAGCAGACGCAGTGCGTAACGGAAATAGTTGGAATCCAAGGTCACGTTGTTTTTGAGCTGATCTAATAAAAAATTCATAGTTGACCTTGTAGCTGTGAAATAGACTGACTAGACTCCGCTAATAATTCCAGCAATTTAATATAATGGTAAAAACCGATGCTATAATCTAAAAAATCTGAAAAATCAGGATCGGCCTTGACGATCTCCTGCTTTCTTAATTCAGTCAGACGGTTACGATGCTCCATTAATTTAGAATTCATTTGATCAAAATCAGGTAGACTATGACGTTTAATTTGAATAACGATAGCTTTCAATGCATTTTCAATTAAGCTTCTACACTCATCTAGCCCTGATTTTGAATAATCAATAGTGTTCGATACTCGCTGCTGCCAATGAATGATACTCTTGATCATCAAGCCGATCTGGTAGATTGATTTAGATAAATGAGCTAATGCCGTTTGTTTGGCGGTGGATATTTTCCCAGATTCCAGCGATTGGGAAATATTTTTTTCCTGGATTTCCAACATCCGATCTAATTGCAAATTGAATTGGGTAAAATACCGTTTATTATTTTTAGAACTATGCTGTAACAACAATAATATTTTTGTTAACATTCGTCGATAATTTAAAATAATTTTCTGATAAGGACGAATCGGAAATATCAAAAAGCATGTCGCCAAACTGACAACGCCACAAATTAAAAATGTGATCCCAATTTGACTTGCCTGCCCTAAGTTGGACGGAGTAGCCCCTGCCAGAATATAGAGAAATAGCGCCCACGCCCCTGCATTAAAATAAGGAAATCCCAAGCATGCTGGATATGCACAGAGGAAAACAACCAATGGCACGCTGATTAAAAAAGCCAACCCATGTTGGCTGAGCAACATCCCTAAGAAAGTGAATCCAGTAAATGTTAGAATAATGATAATCAGAAATTTCAAGCGATTAAAAAATAAATCCTGGATATCATTCTGAACAAAAGCAAACGTAGCAAAACCTGCCCATGCGCTCAAGGATATATTTCCGAAGAACTGAAATAATGAAATACTGATGGCACAAGCAAGCGCTGTTCGGAAGGAATTTTTAATAATAGCGCCTTCTGGATCAACGGCATCCACATAATAGTTTTTAACGCTCATCAACCACTGGCTTAACATGATAATCTCTATTTTAATTCCAAACGCCAACGCGGGGTTTGAATAATCAGCCGAAAGTATTCAACCAGTTTTTGTAAATTCATCAGAAAAAATTTTGTTTCTGTCTCGAGAGAAAACTCCTCTTCTAGCTTAGATAATTCTAGTAAAGCATGTTCCAGTGAGACTACTGAGTTGAGTGCTGGATTTTTATAATATGAAAGTAAGACTTGAATGGTCTGACTGGCATGTGCTGAGACCTTCCCTGGTAATACCGGGACAGTTTTCAATGAAGTCAAAAAATTTTTAATTATAGGGATCAGTGAGACGCTTAAATGATAGCGTTTAAATAAAAAACTAATGGGTTCATAGCGAAAATCTTTTAAATTTTGCTCGATACTTTTTAAATCTTGGTCAAGCTTAGTTAAAGCCTGCTCTCGGTGATCTGCTGTAGTAAGCGATACCAAAATTTCAACGTCGCTCCAAAAACGAATATAAGCTTCACGTAAACAAACCAAAAGGGTTCTCGGGAATAAAAGCATTTGACCGATAATGCCAATGATAATACCGATAAAAATATCAACCAAGCGGCTTACCATATAATTGACAATGTCGGTGGATCCAGACAAGAGATAAAATAGGTTGGCAAGCAAAACGGTAGCGAAGAAAATACACAGGGTATAATTGGCGCGAACGAAGAGGAATACTAAGAACACAATCAATAAAGCTGACCAACGAGACAGTGGGTAAGGACTAAAGAGAAAATGCGCCAATAAGATACCGGCAATTACACCAAGAACAGTACCTAATAACCGCTGAACAGCTTTTTTAGCACTAGCGCCTAAGGTATTCTGATCAATCACAATAACGGTCAGCGCCATGCTGGCGTTTTTAATGTCAGTCGAAGTGAGTTTCATGTACAAATTTTACCCTATAACAACTGATAAGAGTATTTGGAAAGTTACCATAATTCTCTTATATAAGCTAAATTTGAACTGAGCATCAGATCCAAATTGCACAGTAAAGTCCAAAAATATATTTACATGAGCGCCGCAGCGGTTATTATAGAATCATCTGAAGATACACCAGAATTATCAGGAGAATAATACTTGTCGTAGCGTTTTCTTCCTAGAAGGTTGAGTTGCTCTATAGTTTGCTGGCCTTTTATTGCTAATTCTCCAGTTAGATTCACAACTGATTCGTAAGGTTTAAGGCGAACGGGATTGAGCAGACCGTCTACTACAATCTTAGCAAGCTGACCGGGAAAGTGATGGCCTTTTTTACCAGCTAAAAATCCTGATACCAACTGTAATAAAGGCAAACAACCTTCTTCAGAAGGCGTGTAAGCTTGAATAATATAAGCGGTTCGCAAAAATTCTATCAACCTTTGTTCACCAACAGACGACGAGCCATCACACAACGCTCCTTTTTTTTCAGGTAAACAAAAGTCCATCTGTAACGCCAAAACTCCTTTATCTTCTTGTAAACTTTTGTCTAAAAAGTCTAATTCAACTGAAGTTAGTTTCCAATAATTTTCATGAATATGTTTTATTATCCTGTTATAAGCTGTTTTATAAGACAAAATAATCAAATTAGCTTGTGGTTTACGATCATTGTCCTCAGAATTCATTTGGAGTGGTTTAAAATCAAATTTCATATTAACCTCGCTTTTTATTTTTTTCTGTGAAAGATTATACTATAATTCATAATGTATAATAATTGATTGATTTATTAATAATTTATTGCGGATTTTATAATAATTATGTCATTAGATTTCCTGTCTTGTATAAAAGGCTTTGTAGCCGTTGCCGAATATAACGGCTTTAGTCAGGCTGCACGGCGCTTACATCTTTCTACACCTATGTTGACTAACCAAATTAAACGCTTGGAAGAAACGCTGGGCAAAAAACTTCTGCATCGCACCACTCGATATGTTTCACTTACTGAAGCCGGAAAAATCTATTTAATCCGGGCTCAAAAAATATTGACGGAAATCAAGGATGCCAAAAATGAGATTGGCCATTTGGAAGTAAAGCCACATGGCGTATTGAGACTTAGCATCCCCAATTCATTTAATTCAGCCGTCTTTGTAAAACATTTAATTACTTTTTCAGAAAAATATCCCAAAATACAATTGCAGGTGATGGAAGAAACCTCTCCGATAACGCTATTGGACGGCTCTGTAGATTTACTGATTAGTGCAATAGATGTGAAAGAAAAACAATTGATCAAAGATCACTTATTGACTATTCATCGCGGCATTTACGCTGCCCCTTCATATATTAAAAAATATGGCGCTCCCAAAAATGGTGTTGATTTAAAAAATCATAATTGCTTAATCATGAGGGGTGCGTCACCTAAAAATGAATGGATTTTGGCGAATAAAAAAATTCCCGTTAGTGGGAACTACATTGCTACTTCTGGAATGAATGTTCTATATGCAGGCTTGGAAGGTCTTGGGTTAATATGGTGCGCAGACATCGCCATAAAAGATGAAATCAACAGAGGAAAACTTGTTGAAATTAAATTAAATGACAAACCAACCGCTATTAAGATTTATTTATACTATCGTCCAGCGCATCGTGGCAGTAATATCCAATTGATGGCCGCACATTTAAAGCAGACAAAATTAACCAATGTATGGAATAAAATATAAAAAAATTAAACTTTGAGTAGTATTTTCCCTCGCACATGGCCTGAATCGATTAAGCGATGCGCTTCCCGCGCTTCATTTAATGGAAAAATTTGCGCAATATGTGCATGTAGTTTTCCTATCGCCATTAATTCACCAATTTTCTCCAGTTGCTCGGTATTAGGTTCTACAATTACGTTCTCACCTTTCACTCCAAAAGCAGAAGCTTGTTTGATTTGATCAAAATCCACCAATGAAACAATGACTCCGTTCTTTTTGGTAATGGAAAAAGATTTAGTTAACGTTTCACCGCCAATAGTATCTAAAACCACATCGACATCTTTGACCAATTCCTCAAAATGCTCGGTTGTGTAATCGATAAATTGATCTACTCCTAAATCTATTAAAAACTGGCGATTTTTTGCTGATGCTGATGCTGTGCCAATCACTTTGGCTCCTTTCCATTTAGCAAGTTGTACTGCTAAATGGCCAACACCACCGGCACCCGCATGAATTAAAATAGTTTTCCCTTCAGTCAATTTCGCTGCGACAAAAAGGGCCTGCCAAGCCGTTAACGCATTCATGGATACAGCGGCTGCTTGTTCATGACTCACTGCTGGCGGCTTGAGCGCCGCTTCTGATTCTTTGATGCAGACAAATTCTGCATATGCTCCGTCGTTTCGGTAAACGCTGGAATGAGCGAAGACTGAGTCTTCAATTTTGAACTTTTTAACGTTCTCGCCAACAGCAGCAACGATTCCCGATAATTCCCAGCCTAATATGATCGGCAATTTATAATCTGGTGATTTTTGAAACCAACCTGCCCGGACATGGACGTCAAAAGGGCTGACTCCGGCGTAGATAATCTGCACTAAAATTTCGTCCGCTTTAATCGCAGGGATTTCAGTAGCCTGATAATGAAGTACTTCTGGGCCGCCGTAACTGTTAATCATGACTGCTTTCATCAGTTTTTTCCAAAATTCTCGGATTTTTCAAGCGCTTTAAAAATATTATCTATATCATCGTTCACGGATTGGGCTTGGGTATCAATAGTCAATTTTGCAATTTCCTCGAATAAGCTATCACGCTCAAGATGTAAATTATCCAAAAATGCTTTTTTCTCTGCTTCTGATAATAATGGAAATGGCGGAAATGAACTTTGAGACATCCGCTCCAATTGAGTTTGTGTGTTTATTCTCATGTAAATAACATGCTCTTGTAACAATAACCCTCGAATTTTGGGACTCAAAATCACAGTATCGTCTGTAGTGATCACCCGATTTTCTTCCCGGGTGTAATAAGATAATACATCAGCTTGATACTGAAGAATCACTTCTTGGGCTTGTTTACCCACAACGTCTATTAAAGAACGCCCCATATAACGTTCAAATCCTAAGTAAATATCGATAAATTGCCAGCCTAACTTATCGGCTAGAGCATTGCCAAGCAATGACCTACCAGCGCCCATATGGCCTACTAAAATAATACGTTTAGGTTTTTTCATAACTTAATCTCTTGGTTATTTCAATTTCAGTCAACATTATACCATGGAGGCGTCACTAAAATTGAAAATCTGTTATTATTAAAGCGTGATATTTTTTTGATATGAAACATTAAATTATGCATTCAACCTCTATCATCTGGGCATTAAATACTTTACAGCGGCTTGGTTATGTTATTCAAAATCCTAGCCCTGAAGTCGTTTTACAGACGCCATGGTCGCAGGTTTACCGCTTTGACACTGATCAAGGTTATTGTTATCTCAAGCAAGTTCCACCAGGCTTATCTTTAGAGCCTCAAGTGATCCATCTGCTTCGAGAAAGCTGTGGCGCATCCGTGCCCGTGTTAATAGCGGAAAACCCTCAAGAACATTGTTTCTTAATGCAAGACGCCGGTATCCCGCTACGAGAATTTTTTAAACAAGGATTTAATACCAAATTATTGACTGCTGCAATGCATGATTATATTGATGTACAACATAAAAGCATCTCTCATTTAAATCGTTTACTCAATCTAGACGCATCAGATTGGAGAGTCGCAAAAATTCCAGAATGCTATGTCGAGCTGATTCAGCAAGAAAGCTTATTGATAGCCAATGGTTTAACAAAAACCGAGTTAAACCAATTATCTCAATTAACTCCAAAACTGATTGAATTTTGCGAACAATTATCTCAATACGCTATTCCCGATACCTTCAGCCACAATGATTTTCACGATAATAATTTACTGATCGATTTGAAAACGCATAAAATCACAATGGTTGACCTGGGTGAGGTGGCAATTACGCATCCCTTTTTCTCATTAGCAAATATGCTGCAGCGGATCAAAGAAAATTCGCATTGCAAGAAGATACCTACCGGCATCTGCAACAACAGGCACTGCGATCATGGCTGGATTATGCGTCACAAGAAGCGTTAGCAGCAGCGATGTCGATCATTCAACAGTGCTGGCCCATTCATAGAGTATTGACAGAATACCGGCTTCATACCAGTATTGAGACTACCGCTGCCAAAAAATTATTAGAACAGGGTAAATTTGCCAAGAATTTAAGAACTTGGTTAAGTCAATCAATATAGGCAACCGCTGTAATTTCTAGGATTAATCTTGAATCTGTAATTAAGTCAGTTATGCCCACAACGGTTGATGTACACACATGGTTACCCAAGTAACTCGAGATAATTTTCCCTGATTCGATCACCATTTTTTTGCGCATCGACAATGAATACAAATAATTGCACAATGTCACTGAAAGTTCCACCTGCTGAGCGCAAAATACTGTTTAGATTCTCCATCGTTAATTTGGCTTGCCCTTCTGGACTAAAATCTAATTGATTAAATTCTTCAGATTTATGCGGATGGCTATGATAGATCGGAGCAGCGTTCACTCCAGAAATATAAAGCGCAATCCAGCTGACACCCACCATCAAATCACGTTTAAAGATCAACTTACCGATCGCCCAGGTACCAGCTAGAAGAATACTGAGATGAATCAGTGTCTTAAAAGTGGAATCTCCCATACCCGCGGCAACGGCATCAAAATCTCACGCAGGATATCTCCGTTCCCGTAAGTGATAACCGCAATTTCTTGTGCCAATTGCCGCTCCTGATTATTTCAATTAAAACAGAATTGCACAAAAAATTTGACATGAACACGTAAAATGGCTGTAAAAATTTCCTGATTTCTATAGTTTTACGATCGATAACACATTTAAGATAAAAAGAAGAAAGAAAATTGAGGCTAACAACGTTAGGGTTCCCTAAAGGCAAAGAGGTAAATACTTCGTGATAGCACTATCAACGGGGTATATATGGTACAATCTGAAATCAAATACTCAGCTGAGAGGTGTAGCATTTATGCCAGTCACTAACATCTTATTTTTTGCATTGGCCGCCGCAATTATGGCGTTAACACCGGGACCTAATATGATCTATCTTATTTCAAGATCGATGTGCCAAGGTAGACTAGCCGGTATTATTTCCCTCACCGGAGTTGCTCTCGGATTTATTTTTTATATGGCAATGGCTGCGTTCGGTCTCACAGCTATTTTTCTAGCGATTCCTTACGCTTACGAAGGAATCAAAATCTTAGGGGCGTCTTATCTATTATGGCTGGCGTGGAAAGCTATCTCAGAAAAATCACCCCCATTTAAAATGAAAAATCTTCCTCATCATTCCCTCCCCAAATTATTTAGCATGGGCTTTTTTACCAATATACTCAACCCTAAAGTGGCTGTTTTCTATATGTCACTTTTTCCGCAATTTATAGACATTCACCAAGGTTCCGTGATGCACCAAACGTTACTTTTGGGTTTTACCCAAATTACTGTCAGTTTCATTATTAATAGTTTAATTATATTAGCAGCAGCCATGATTTTTGATTTCTTAAATCAAAATCAACAATGGGCTAAATTTCAAAAATGGCTGATGGGATTTACTCTCAGTGTTTTAGCGGTCAAATTGTTTTTAACAAAACAACCAGCTCATTAAAGCAAAAGGATAGCTTATGTGGCAGTAACAGATTTGACAAAAATAGTTAGTATTGCCCTTCCCATTATTCAAGCTCCTATGGCAGGCGGAGCAACTACTCCGCAATTAGTGGCTCGCCGTCTCTAATTCAGGAGGATTGGGATCATTAGGGGCAGGCTATATGGCTCCAGATGAGATGAGACAAGCGATAAGAAGAATTCGCGAATTAACTTCCAAACCTTTTGCAGTTAACTTGTTTATTCCTAAGAACATCATGCAACCCCTACTCAAATTCAAAAAGCTTGTGACGATATCAATAAAATTTGTAGTGACCTAAGTATTGAAGTTTCCCCCATAAAAGAGCCTTATGCACAGGATTTTGAAGAACAAACCAATGTTATCTTTGAAGAAAGAGTTCCCGTTTTTAGTTATACATTCGGACTTTTAAATTCTGAGTGGTTATCTCGATTTAAGAAAAATCATACTATTTTAATAGGTACTGCAACGAATCTGACTGAAGCTCAGGCTCTCAAAGAAAATGGCGCCGATGTTATCGTTGCACAAGCTAGTGAAGCAGGAGGACATCGAGGTACATTTTTGGATAAAGCCGAAAATTCTCTCATTGGGTTGATGAGTTTAGTCCCTCAATTAGCGGACACTCTAAAAATACCGATCGTTGCCGCCGGTGGAATTATGGATGGCCGAGGCATCGTTGCGACAATGAATTTAGGCGCTTCCGGCGTGCAAATGGGAACTGCATTTTTAACTTGTCATGAATCAGGTATTTCACCCATCTATAAACAAATTTTATTAACACAGAAACAAGATACCACTATTTTAACACGTTCTTTCTCTGGAAAATTAGCCAGGGGCATACATAATCAGTTCACAGATAATTTAGATCAATCTAATATTCTTGATTACCCTATTCAAAATACACTCACAAGCGCTATGCGAAAAGCGGCAATAATACAAAATAATAGCAACTTTATGTCGCTTTGGTCTGGTCAATCTGCGCAGTTGTGCAGAAATATGGGCGCACGCGAATTAATAAGTCATTTAATTACAGAGATGGAATCAGCTTTGATCTAGCCAAACTATCTTTTTTTAATTATAAGTCTTGGAGCTAAATCTTATTTTGGTGATTTACGAAAACCAACGGCTAAGCGATTCCATCTATTAATAGCAATAATCGCCATCGTTAAGTCAACAACCTCTTTTTCGTTAAAATTTTTTAAAACCTCTCGATAAATATCAGCAGAAGAATGTGTTTCTGGCCAATTTTTCTATTTTTTTAAATAACTCAAAACAGTATCTAATACATTTTTCTTTTTATAGAGGTTCAAAGTTCTGAAATATACTTTCATCATGAACTTTAATAAAATCTAAAGGAGAATTGGGTATCATTATATTGTTAATAACTAAACCAGCTTCATTAGCAATATTTTCCCAATCTTTAGTCACAACCAAACCAACAACAAGATGAGGTTTTTCGTTTGGATTGGAATATAAATTTGAGCTAAATATGCCTTTTTAACTTCTTTTTTTATCTGAAAAAATCGGATTAAAGTATCCAATAATTCTTTTGGATAATTTAACGGTTGTTCCAAAATTATTTTAGTTGATTTGGATATTATGAAATGTTCCCCTTTTGAAATTTCACCCTTGACCAAGGACAGAATCTCTGGCCTTGTAAAGATTTTTCCATAATCTGATGCTGGATTGAGAATTAATTCAGCATTTATCGATTTTAAAAAACTTGCGCATTTGCGGCTGAAATTCCATTCATTTCCCCTTTGTGCCACTATATAGCGGCTGAATAGCAAACCTTTAACGGGTCGACTTTTTTGTTACGAGATTAACTAATAGGGTGAGCTGAAGTCACAGTCCCCTCATTTTCAGTATGTTACTGCATCAGACAAATAGCTTTACATTCTTCTTCGACAATACTCGTAGATTTAAGAGTATTTAAGAAAGCCAATGGATTTTTGGCAATAGATGAATTAAATTTTAATCCTGACACATCCAATAGGCTTATAATTTGATCAAAGATCAGGGGAGATCCCACCGCTTCGACTATAAATGAAGAATCACTATAGGTCGTTTTAATTTTATTATTAAATATCTGTTCTAGTAATCTAAGTAATACAGCAATCGATTTTTTTAGCAGATCGTTTTGTGGGAAAAATTGAATGAATAGGTAATTGTAATTTGAACTTCTTCGAAATTTAATTACATAATTGTTATCTTTACAAATATTCATTAGTTCCGCTAATGTTTTCTCAAATTGAGAGTCAATATTTTGAGTTTGGGAAAAAGGAATCTCAGCCAGCATGGTAGATGAGTGACTAGAGGACAGTTGAGAACTAGAGGAACCACTGGAACTTGAGGATTTTGATAACTTTTCTTCGGTTATTCCAGTAGAACCAGATAGAGTAATAAGATCACCCCCTCCCAATGATAAATCAGATGATTGCATGGAATGATTTGTGCGCAACTCAATCGCCGAATCGACCCATATATTGAATAACTCGTCAGGATCACATCCCAATTTTAAAATTGATTCTGCTATAGACCCCATCCCTTCCTTGACTGCTACAATGCCTTTTAGTAAAATTTCATTCACTTGAGCCGGTCCAAGATTTAATATTGGTATCGCCGCTACTAATTGGCTAAGACTCGAGAAATCAATCATTGAAGAACAGCAATCGATTAATCCACTACCCAGAAATGCTAATCCTATCTTGGCAATGCTGAATAAAATATCTCTCTTAAATTTTTTTCTCAAAGCCTCTTTTAGATTAGCCAAATCCTTAGATAATATTTTTATATTTTCATAATTAATTTTAACTTGTTTTTTTAAACAGATAATTTGCTGATCTAATTTAACAAAACGATCATCAGAAAATGTTTTTTCATCTTCTGCTCGTATTTCCAAATAGTATTTATTAGATTTAGTGATTAATCCATTGTCAAATACAGAATCTAAAATTACTTTATATTTTGCAATATTAATGGCTTCCATATGACTACTTAATTTTTGGTCATCGACTCCATCAAAAACACAATTACTGATTAATTTATTTAAACATTCAAATATAATGCTTTGTAACTTTTCTGGACCTATTGAACTATGACCAGCAAGAACGGCTAATGTAAAGGGGAATTTAAATTCAGCAATATTATTAATTTTTCTGAACATTAATTCTAAAATATCAATCGATAATTTCTCTGGATCACTAAGTATATCCATGTAAATCCTGAGCAACCATGCATGAATGGATTGCAAGCTTTGATTTTCATTGCCAATAATTTCGCTGGATTTATCCCGTTTCATTATACTATTAAAATCCCAAAAAAATAAGGTTCCATTTTCATCAACTGCTGCAATTTGACCTTTTGAATTATGAACATGATGGGTGACACCCCCTATTAGTTCAGATGAGATATTTAATTTCAAGTCGTGAACATATAAGCGATCCATTGATACAGTAATATATCTATCGTTAGAGCTAATGCCCAAACTTGAAAAAGAGTTAACCGAGAATATCTGGTTTTCTTTAAAATCGGGCATTTCTTTTCCTGAAGTCATATCGAAAATATTGATTCTATCACTTGCGGAGATTATGAATTTATCATCATTACTAATAACATTTGCAATCCTATAAGTTTCACTAGTAAAAGCGGGCATGTGAAAAATAAAATGAGTGAAATCGCGCTTAAGTGGAGACCAAGTAAGGTGTGTTTTTTCATTAATAGATGAAGGTAATTTTATTTTCTGGATTAGCCTATACGAGTTAACATCCCAAACACACACATTTTTATAATGTCCAGATACCATATATTTGCCGTTATGACTTATTGCTAAAGAATTTCTATGTCCAAACTCATCAATTTTATCGCTCTCAAAATCATAATTATGAACTATCTTCCGCAGTAATTTACCTGTCCCTAAATCCCAAGTCTTGATAATATTATCTGTTTTTCCTCTGGAAATAAAATGTCTATCATCGTCAGAAATTTTTACTGTGGTACAATAATCATGAGCATCTTTGAGCAACTCAATGGATTTACCTGAATCATAATTGAGCATTTGAATATACCCACCTGAATTCCCAGCAATAATTTTTTTATTTCTAGATATCGCCAAATCAATAACATTATTACCTTTCGTAAACCATATGTAAGGAAGTTCTATAGTTTTAATTTCTGCACCATATGAATTCCAGACTCGAATGAGTCTATCATTATATGAACCGGTTAATAGTAATTCCCCATTCGCATCAAACGTTAAGCTCGATACTGATCTCTGTTCTTTTTTTTCAATGAATTCTTGAGATAACTGTTTCTTTAACTGGGCTAATTCTACAGATTTTTCCTTTTGATCTCTTTGATCTTCCTGCATACTCTTCTCCTTAGTAAATAATTGTAAGATAATTCGATGTATTAAAAAATCGACAACTATACTATTTATAACGATGCGGCTTATAGCATAATAAAATTTAGAATAGACACCTAATTGATCGTTCCAAGTTTGCCACGATTATTATAAAACTGATGATTAAAAAAAGAAATACCAATAACGTTTTTTAATTTCTCAATTTATCTGCCCACTGCAATGTATTGGACATTTGAGAGGATAGTTCACCTGCTAGCATTTGTTCGATGGTTTTGGTTTGATTGATAAGTTGCGCCATCAGGCTGATTTGTGAGATTGCATTGCGCTGTGCTGAACGGACATTGGCGCGGGTTTGGCTAATGCCTTGCTCAAAGGGTGTCATATTGCACGTTCAACATTTTATAAACTGGCAAACGAGTTGATTGCAACAATCCGATTTCTGACGCCGTATCGGCGACAAAGGTTCAACAAGAAGCCTTCCCAATCATGTGAGAAAGAGGTCCATGCTGCTTGGAAAATATGTCCGAAGGCAAGCCAGCGTGACGATACGCAATCTTTGATGCAGTGTCAACAATTTTTGTAACTATGTAGATTTTAAACCGCTGTCTTTTAAGTCGCCCATTCTAATAACAAGATTGATGCCTTCCAGAATTAAGTCCTGTTGTATGTCGCTAAAGCTTATTGAAAGCGCTACTTTTGGAAATTCATTATTTATTTCATTGTATGTTATCTTTCATTGGGTGTTTGGGCAATTTTGGGCGATAAAGTGTCGCATTTATTAAAAGATCATTTTCGCCTAAAAATCTTGAATTTTACCATGGGCTTATTATTAATGATAACAGCCGGATATTTATGTTATGGCCAGTTCGTCAGATAATAGCGCACTTGACACTAGACTCTGCTTTTTTTGAATTTTTCTTTGAATCTCAGTCAAAAAATTTAAGCGGGCTTCTAATGCCAGTTGCGCATGAATAACAATTTCATCCCATTTTTTTGGATCTCCATTTGCTATATTTATCAGCATTTGTAATGCGAGGGGTAAATGTTCAGCGTCATCTAAATGAATATGCCGGTTTAAATAATATAACAATGGCTTGAGTTTGTATTTTTGTTCAGAGGGTATATTCAATTCTAACTGGCGTACCAATGGAGTAAATAACGATGAAGTAATCGCTTCACGGCCATAAACAAATGCGGCTGCAATAATATGTGTGTTGCGCGAAAAAAACCCAAAAGTGGTGTGAATAAATTGCTGAATCGCTGAGGGTAACTGACAACTTTCAGCAGCTTGAATAAGCATTTCTCCTTGAGATAATCGATAAAGAAAATTCTGAATCAACTGAGTATTAGCGCCGATGGCTTGCATCGCTTGCAAATATAATTCAAAGTGACTACAGTAGGTTTTGCCGTCTTCGGTGCGATCGGTTTCTTCTTCCAATAAAATCCGGTTGATCAAATGGGCACTATAAGCATCCACGGGCGGGAGCCATGGAGCGCGTGTCGTCACGATTCTGGAATTTAATTCTTTCAACAGGCACATGAAGTCCCAAACCGCAAACACGTGATGCTCCATAAAAATCTGCAGATCAGTGAGCGATTGAATGTGTTCATACAAACCATGTTGGTTTATTTTCTGAATTAATGGCGCTAATTGTTGATTGACTGTTTCAATGGGATGCATGATGATTTCCTTTATGAGTTGAACGATGAGAAACTGGATCTGCTTTTTCTGTATCTGGCCGGTTCTTTATTAATTTCAGTAATTCTTCAGCAGTTTCGCGATTTAATGGTTTTTCATAAGCTCCGATCATTCCAACCGATAAACACCGCTGGCGTTCGACTTTGCCCAAATGCGCTGATAGGGCGACGACTAAAGATAATGGACGTTCGTGTGCCCGTTGCCATTGGTGAATTTTAGTGGTGGCCTCAAATCCATCCTGGTCAGGCAGCCCTAAATCCATCGTAATGAGTGAGTAATCATGACTCTGAATTTTTTCCAAAGCTTGTGCGCCGTTGTTGGCGGTGTCTACTTCTACGTCGAATGATTTCAATAAATTTTTGATGACCTGCTGAACAATCAGATGGTCTTCTACCACTAAGATCGATAGAGGAGATGATTTCGTTTTAACAGAAACCACTGTGGCTTTTAGACTTAAATTTTCCAGTGATTTCGGAGCAGTTACTGCATGAGTATATTCGGCCCCGGCTGACAGTGGAACCCGCAACGGTATCAAACAGCTAAACGTAGAACCACAACCTTCGGTGCTTTTTAGATGAATTTCACCTTTTAAATCTTCTACAAATCGCTTGACTACTGTTAATCCCAAACCCGTACCGCTATATTGACCTTCGTAGGCGGGATGTAATCGGCAGAATCGGGTGAAAATCAATGACTGTTGATCTTCCGGAATGCCAATGCCGGTATCCTGTATGCGAAATTCCACCACGGCTCGTTGTTCTTTGTGCTTGATTAGCCGTATATTGAAATTAATCGAGCCATCGATGAGTAAATTTAATCGCATTGCTCAGTAAATTCAGTAAAATGCGCTGCAGGCGCATAGCGTCACTCATCACATAGTGGGGCAGATGCTTATCGAGGGATATTTTAAATTTCAGCTTTTTCTCTTGCGCAGAAGGTTTCAACAGTTCGGCGATGTTTTTAATGACCGCCGTCAAATCAAATTTAATTGTTTGCACCGGCAAATCACCGGATTCACAGCGGGAAAACTCAATCACCTCATTGAGTAAGTTCAGCAATACTTGACCTGCTTTCAATAAATCTGTGGCGGCGTCTTTGCCTTGCTGAGTTTTCACTTCCTGCTGCAAGATTTGCGCCATGCCTAACAATCCGGTTAACGGCGTGCGCAGGTCATGGCTGATATTGGTGATAAATATTGATTTGGCTTGATTGGCGATTTCAGCCTGACGCTTGGCTTGTTGCAAAGCGCGTTCTTTCTTTTTAAGCAGCGTAATATCCGTGAAATAACCGACGATGCCGAGCACCTGATGATCGTCGTCTAAAATTGGCAATTTACTGACAAGCGTAATCATTTTTTTGCCATTGGCTAGCGCTAAAATTTCTTCGTGATTTGTCAGAGGACAACCATTTAACGTCTCCTGATCCCCTTTAATAAACTCTTCCGCCGAATGGCCTGCCGGCTGCCAAGAGTCCTATTCTTGATACTCCCACCGTTGATATTGACGGTGGCGAAATCAAAGAAATTGAAGTCATTGACCCCACCCATCCATTGTATGGAAGAAAATTCAACATCAGTGTTGAGCAATTAAGTGGGTATAAAACTAAACTCATTCAGGTCGATTATAAAAACAATACTAAACTGACCATCCCTATTAGAAGCACTCATCTCAATTCCTTTGATACCAGCTTACAGCCTATCCCTGTCAAATTAACTTTTGATTCAATAAAACAAATAGTTTTATTAACACAGGAGTTAAATTTATGCCAACCGACAATAAAAAAATCTGGGAAAAAATCCCAGAAAAAACTCAGGCAGAAATCTTAAATTCATTAACTGAAATTTGTATGGAGATAGTTTATGAGCAAGGATATGCACATCACCAATTATCATCTCAACAAGAAAGCCATCGTTTACATTCGTCAGTCCACTATGCATCAGGTCATGAGTCACAAAGAAAGCCTAAAATTACAATACAGTCTAAAAAATAGAGCTATACAATGTGGCTGGAGAAAAGATCAAATTGAAGTGGTCGATACCGATTTAGGTATCTCGGGCAAGACGATAGAAAATAGAGATGGTTTCAAACATGTTTTAGCTGAAGTCGCTCTGGAAAACGTGGGCATCATATTTTCTTATGATGCGACTCGACTATCACGAAATTGTTCTGATTGGTATCAACTACTCGATATTTGCAGCTTTAAAAAATGTCTGATTGGTGACATTGATAGTATATATGATCCCAGCACTATGAATGGGCGTTTACTATTAGGAATCAAAGGCCAGCTGGCTGAAATTGAATTAAGTACTATCAAAAGCCGATTACTCGCCGGTCGAAATAATAAAGCGGCCAGGGGAGAACTAGACGTAAAATTACCTGTTGGTTTGATTAGAACACTGGATAAAAGAGTAGAGAAAGATCCTAATTTGGAAGTACAGAATACAATCAATACTATATTTGCAACATTTTTCCGCTTTAAATCTGTGTCGATGACAGCCAAATACTTTATCAAAAATAATTTATTGATTCCAAGATATAATCAGCTCAATCAGTTAATCTGGAAAAAACCCCAATTCGTAGATTTATTGGATTTATTAAAAAATCCAGCTTATGCGGGCGCCTATGTGTTTGGGCAAAAGCGTCAAGTATCTCACCCATCTAATCCAAGAAAAGTCAAAACCCAGAATGTCCCTTACTCTGAATGGAAAATCATCCATAATAAATATCCCAGCTATATTACTTGGGAGCAATACGAAATGCTAAGAAAGATCATTGCAGATAATTATTTGATTTACGAAAAAAATAGTAGAGGAATCTCCAGGCCTGGAGCCTGTTTGTTACAAGGAATCGCTTATTGTGGTCAATGTGGTCATAAGATGGTTGTGGAGTATAATAAAAGAAAATCTTATATCTGTAACTTTGGGACTAGAAAATACTATGAAAAAAGATGTCAAACTGTTTTGGCGAAGGGGGCCGAGGAAGCCATCGTCTTAGAATTTTTTAATGCCTTATCTTCCATCGAGCTAGATGCCTATGAGAAAATTCTTTCTAAGAGAGAAGAGGATTACCAAAAACTAAATGTTGCAAAGGAACAAAAATTAATCCGGTTAAGATATCAGGAAAAATTAGCAGAAAATAGATTTAATCAAGTAGATCCCAATAATCGTTTAGTGGCAGAAGAATTAGAAAAACGGTGGGAACAAGCATTGATTGAATTAAAAGAAGAAGAGGAGCAAAAGCATTTATCTCAAGATAGTGGCTCCGCTTTTATTCCAGAGGAACTGAAATTAGTATTCACTGATTTGGGTAAGCGACTACCCGATCTATGGGATAGTGGTATGTTAAATAATAAAATTAAAAAAGACTATCTGAGATGTTTAATAGAAAAAGTGATCTTCACCCGCTCAAAACCAGATCAGGTCAATATTCGTATTGTTTGGAAAGGTGGAGAAGTGAACGAAATGTCGGTTCCTTACAAAGTCAGCGCTTATAAAAATTCATCGCACTATGCTGAGATCAAAGAAATCATCAGAAATGCCTATAAAAATAATAAAACTGATCAAGAAATAGTAGTATTGCTCACTGAAAAAGGTCTGAAACAGCCTTTATTAAAACCGATTACTTTGGGTTCAGTACGATCTCTTAGATTTAGAATGGACTTGCTTCGACCACGTGGAGGCAGGGGAAGTGTTCAAGTCAAAGGATATTTAACTGTTACACAAATTTGTGACCAACTCGGTGTGAACAGTGATTGGCTTTCTGGTAAAATTAAATCTGGAAAAGTCAAGGTAAAGAAGGATCCCAAAAGGGGGGTTTATCTTTTCCCTGATACAAAAAACACAGAAGAGCAGATGAAGCTCCTGTGGGAGAAAAAGCTCCCCAGTCTAAACTTTATAGAGGAGTACCAACATGATTGATCCCAACTACTTCCGCAATTTATCCAACTTTAATTTAAATCGGATATGGCGTTTACCAAACGCTTACCGCGCTTTAGCACCTGGTGTGGTTTTAAGTTGTCAGGGTTGGTGCGTAATGCGTTTAAGATACCGCGTTGATATTTAATTTGCGGATCAATAGATTGATAAGTTTGCATCGCCATTTGATTGACTAATCGAATGACATGAAAGCGATCGGCAACGATCATGGCATTAGGAAAATGTTGTCGGACGATGTTGCGATAGGAAGTGCTTAAGTCAATGCAGACGACTTTGACGCGTTCTTTACCGCTTAAAATATTTAAATACCCAGCAAGATCTGCAGAAGATTTACCGGGCACAACATCAAAGATATTATGTCGAGCTAAATCGCAAAAGGTGGTGGCATAGCCTTTCTTTTTGCTAAAAGAATGTTCGTCCAGTCCAAGCACTTTAGGACATTTTTTTTGAAGTGTTTCCCGATTTTCTAAAAGATAACGTTGGTGAAACCATCGTTCAACAGTCGCTTTACCCAACCTAAAATTTTGAGCTAGGGTTTTACCCGAGATACCTTGAGCGTGCTGATGAAAGATTTGCGTTTGGAATCGCTCGGTCGCGCGTTGATGCTTACCAATACCGGGGAACTGCTGGTTAAAGTAACGGTAACAGGCTTTACAATAAAACTTATAAGCTTTAAAGCGCAAGATCATGGGTCGATGGCCGACCGATTCATGCTTGACGTTGCGGATAAATCTGGCTTTTTTACGAAGTTGTTTACCCTGACAAAAGGGACAGCGGGCCTTGCGTCGATAATGAACATCGAGGATCAAGGGCAGATAACCGCTGACTTTTTTGATGGTAAAGCCAGGTAAATTTAGGATAAAATCCTTCTGGGGCATATTTAATCTCCTTTTTATTGAACAAATCAAGGCGTTAGGTTAGCCTAACTTCGATTAAATTGCCCCCCTTCGTTGGGCTGAATCTTCTACACATCTTGTTTATAGTCAAGAGCCGTGATCAGATGCCTCCTTTATGGAGGTGAAAATGGATTTACCCGTAGAAGATGCAACCGCCTGGTCGGAAGCTATTTTTGGTTCAATTGGTTTAGGGGATAAACGGCTTACCCGTCGACTGACTCAAATAGGCAAGCAGTTATCCTCTTTGCCAGGCAGTTCTCTCTCTGAAAGTTGCGAAGGATTAGAAGCGCTTGTAGAAGGCAGCTATCGTTTTTTACGAAATAAGCGCGTCACAGCTAATCAAATTGCCGAGGGCGGCTACGATATGACCCGTTGCTTATCTGCGTCAGTCTCTACTCTGTTAGCTATAGAAGATACCACCACTTTAGCCTATACGCATCGACTAAAAGACAGGTTAGGAGATTTGGGCGCTCCTAAAGAAAAAAGTAGTCGAGGCTTTCATATTCATACAACTCTGCTCATGGACGCAGAAAAAGAAAGAACACTGGTGGTTTCAACACTCTAATTTGGCCCCACTTTAATATTTTAAATTGGCCCCACCTAGGCCGAGTTAATAGTTAATCGTTTTATGATTTTTTTAAAACGATACCAAAATAATTAAAATAGCGTCAATGATTAATTCGTTTTAACTCATTTTTTTCTTTCCCTCCGCTGCTGCAAAGTTTGTTCTAAACGTACAGATTGCTGTCCCGTTTCAATGAT
This sequence comes from uncultured Pseudomonadota bacterium, assembly GCA_963702315.1. Classification (GTDB taxonomy): domain Bacteria; phylum Pseudomonadota; class Gammaproteobacteria; order Coxiellales; family Coxiellaceae; genus JAFEDN01. The sequence continues at coordinate 67,291 of CAVPCA010000041.1, read as the reverse complement.
ATGGGCTCGATGCGTAATCCGATCTATCAGCGCTTTACAGAGCCGTGGATCAGGAAAAATCGAAGTCCATTCACTAAACGGTAAGTTGGTCGTAATAATCAGCGGTAAGCGTTCCTGCCGTTGGCTGATCACCTGAAATAGCAGCTCTGAATCAGCTTTGGTCAAAGGCAAGTAACCCAGTTCATCCAAGATCAGTAATTTATATTGAGAAAAACGTTGAGTTATTGCAGATAAAACTCGGCTGTCTCTGGCTTCTACCAGTAAATTCACCAGTTGACTGGCCATCATAAAACGCACGGCATGTCCTTGTTGTGCCGCAGCATAACCTAACGCACAGGCCCAGATGTGTTTTTCCCGTACCGGGTTCTCCCATAAAAATAATTGATTCTGCTTGACGGATATAATCGCCTTCAGCCAATGTCCGTAATTGAACTTCAGGTAAATGAGTAGCCCGCTGAAAGTCAAAGCTATCTAGTGTTTTTACAATCGGGAATTTACCTTCTTTTACTCGGCGTTGGGCACGGCGCTGATTTCGATAGGCTGATTCCTGCTGGAATAAATCCAATAGAAATTCTTGATGCGATTGTTTCTGTCGCGCAGATTGCTCACACGCTTGATCTATTGTAGCCGCCACACCCGATAATTGTAATTGTCGACAAAGTTGAGATAAGTGACTCGTCTTCATATTTATTCTCCCACGCCGAAAGTCAACAAACTATCATAATGATTGACCGTACTCATGGGCCGCTCATACCGAACAAGATCACCCAATAAATCCAGTGATAATTGCACCGATGATGTCGAGACTTCTCGCCGATGACGCTTGAGACATTGGATCGATTCTAAGGAATAACAACCCAGGTCTAGCGCTTGTTCCAATAGTGCAGAAGATTCCGATAGCTCAAATTCTCGCGCCCACCATAACCAATCGACCATTTTACGATTTCCTTCACTATGACCGTCATGATCTTTCAGCTTTTGCCAATACTGGTCATACACCGCTGGCCAGTGGTGTTGCACCCGCGCTTGATTCAAAGCGACCGAACCTGCCAGTCCACCTGGCTTGTGCTTTAGTAACGGCAGATAATGATCTAGAGTGGCTATCACACTGCCTTGTTCAAAACTGCGGGCATGCTGGGCAATGCAATGGCCTCGTTTAAATATCACTATTTTCTCAGCCTGAACTTGCGCTTCGACAATTTGACCTACATAAGGGACAGGCACAGAATAATAATTGCCTTTGATGAGCACTAAACTTTTTTTATTAACCTGCGGCAAAGCAGTGTCAAAAGTGGAAAAAAGTTTTTCCGGCAATGCACTCAATAAGGATTGTTCATTGTGCCAACGCACATCAACAGATTCAGTTTGCCCGCTAATGATGCGATTGTCATCCTGTCCACAGGCTTGACGTAATAACTGATTTAAATCCACCATATCCTGTACTTGCGGTATAGGCACTAAATGATTTCTCCGGAATCGACCCACTCCACCTTCAACGCCGCCTTTTTCATGTGCGCCTTGTATACCCGGCAGGCAAAACTCAGATTCAAATAAGTAATGAGAACGAAGTGCAATAAACCGGTCGCTTTCAATCCGCTTACGGCCACGCAATACTTTCTTGACTGCTGAGGTTAAATTATCATAGCGAATCCGTTTAAAAACACCACCAAAATAATGAAAGGCCGCAACATGGGCTTCTAAAAAAGACAACTGATTTTGGCGTTGGAAAGCGATATGAAATTCCTTACCGCTATGGCAGGCGCGCATCTGAAAAAAATAAATTTTTTCTCGCCCAGGAGGAAAATCCACTTGCGCTTCATACCAATCGACTTCGGCTTCTTCTCCGGGAAGATGAATCTGGGGAATAAAAGCTTGAGCGCTCAATCCCAACACTTTGCGTTGTTTACACACATACTGACCCACAGTGCCCGATGAGCCAGAAAATCCTGTCTCTTTTAGACGTCGATAGATCCGCTGCGCCGTGTGACGTTGTTTGCGAGGCGCTTGTAAATCTTCCTGCAACCAACGATCAATCGTCTGTTTAACAAGTAACGTTAATACTGTACCTTTCCGACAGGCAAGCTTTCTTGCAGGTGGCACAGCATTCTCAATCGCCCGGCGAACTTGCCGACGGTGAATATGCTGCTCTTTAGCAATCTGCCGGATACTTTTATGCTGATTAAAATACTCTTTTCTGATAAACTCAAATAGCTCCACTTTTGTCACCTCTATCTCTCCGCTTTGGTTAATACTTTGTTTGCATCAACCATTTTAGCGGGATTCTGGTGGCCAGGGTGGGGCCAATTTAAAATGTTAAGTGGGGCCAGGCCGAAATGTTAAAACCACGACCACTACTTTAGTGTGTACGCGAAAAATAACCAGATATTATGAGATGAGATGGCGTATTGAAGATTTTCATAAGGCATGGAAATCAGGAGTTGGCGTTGAAGAACAGCGCATGCAGTCGATCGAAAATTTAGAAAAAATGATTGTTATTCTTTCATTCGTAGCCATTCGATTACTGCAATTAAAAGAATATTTTGAATATCCAGCTGCTGTTAGTATGCCTGATCATAGCGCTTCTTGCGATGAAGTACTAACCGATGCTGAATGGAAAGTTTTATGGAATAGTGTTGAAAAAAAATCATTACCCAAAGAAATACCTACCGCTGCCTGGGCTTATAAAGCCATGGCTAGGTTAGGAGGTTGGACTGATTCTAAAAGGACTGGAAAAGCCGCTTGGTCTACTCTCTGGAAAGGGTGGTTCCGTCTCAAGGAGCGATTAGAGGGACTCAGAATAGCTAAGGAGTTAATGATAATGTGATCAAGAGACAGCTTATTTGGGGAAGAGCCAATTCTTCTAAACTGGACTTCAGCTATTTTGATACTATTGAACTAAATATCGTCATTGCGAGCGTTAGCGAAGCAATCCAGTTCGCACTTTGTAGAAATTTTGTACTGGATTGCTTCGCTAGCACTCGCAATGACGCCAATTTATAGGCTTTATCCTAAAAATGGCTAAAGTCGAGTTATAATGCTTTGTGTTATAAATAAGGAGAGAAATATGTTTGAACAATTATTAGCAGAATTAAAGAAAATATACTCTAGATACATTAATAATGATAATGAAAAATTTCCCCAAATGACCCAGTTAATAATTGAGACACATCTGAGAAGTTATGTTCGCGATATGTCAAAACGAGAAGCGACTACAGTTCAAACTATTAAGGAGGAGAAGAATAGAGATATTAGAGAGGTATTTTATTTTTATCCTCTAAATTATAGTAAATTGATTATAGAATTTGGCAAAAATCATGAAAAATGCCAAGAATGGAAATGTGAAAAAATAAATGTAGCTCAAATGTTTGAGCGGATTTATTTAGCAGAAATAGATCAATATATTATCAAAACTGAAGATCTGCCAAAGGATACAGAATTTAAGTCTTATGAAGATGTCGTAAATCCTGAAAGGCTAAAGTTGTTACTCACTAACAAAGCAGATCCTAATCAAAACTTGTTTGGGACTAACGTACTAACCCAAGCCATTTATCGATTGGGGGACGAATTTCAATTGATAAATATACCAACCAGCAAAACTATTATTCAATTGTTATTGGAACATAAAGCCAATCCAAATATCTGTGATTGGGAGGGAGATTCTTCCCCTTTAAGTGAGGCCGCTGCGCGTGGACAAAGCAATATTGTTAAGTTATTAGTGGAAAGTAAGGCAAAAGTTAACCATATTCTTTCCAAAAGTAGGGAAATCAGAACCTCACTACACTCGGCAATTTTTCACAGCAAACATGCTGCAGTTAATACATTGCTAGAATTAAAAGCAGACATTCATTTGGAAGAAAACTATCTTGGTTCTGCTTTGGCTTGCGCCATTTCTTACGGCAAAGCAGAATTTATAGAACAAGTTGCAGTAGACGAGGATATTACTAAGCAAAGTGATCGTCGTCCTTCTCCATTACGGATGGCCGTATCTCACGAAACAAAGGAACATTCATTAGTTGTCAGGAAGTTATTGGCAATGAAAGCTTCTGTGAATTTGCCAGATTCAAATGGAATAACTCCATTGCTTGCTATTCCTATGCAAGAAAAATTCAATTTTGCTCATCCAGATAGATTGGGGTTATATCGTGAAAATTATATTAATAATGGTGTAATCTCTTTTAGAGCCCCATACAGTCCTCTTTTTCCAATGTTATCTTCCCCAGAAACAGCAATATTGCTTCTAGAAGCAAAAGCAGATATTACCTGGACAGATAAAAATTACCAAACTGTTGTTGATATTGCCATTCAACGCAAGCAAATTTACATTTTGAGCGCGGTAATCCTCTGGTGTTTGCGCCTTTTGAACGCCAATCGTATTGAGACCATATTACTCCCCTATCTACTTAAAAATTTGTCCTCTATAGTGCAAGATTACCTTTATCCTGACGTAGGAATGAATTCTCTTGTTGAGACCTATGATAAAATCTGTAATGAATGGAAGAAAAATTATAGATTTTCTGATCACAATAACCAAGACCTAGAAGTTAAAGAACCACCACTTTTACAAGCCGCAAAAAAAGGAGAAGTAATGCAATTGACGCAATTGGAAAAATCAATTAACCGTGATTATTTGTATGTGGATCACCCACTTCATGAAGAAGTTACACAAGCAGTAATCATAGCAACTCAGCAGGGAAAAAAGCATTTTGGTTTTGTTGCATCGATGGCGAAACTACTTCATACCTTGGTGTCTGGAGACTCTACTGTCTCTCAGCTTCAACCAAACTAAAAGTCTATATTTTATGTAGAGCATTTAAATACTCAAGTAGTATCAAGCATAGCCGTTCAAAAACTAGCCAATTGTATTTACTGTCTTTTTTAGTCCTTTTACTTTCATCGTTTTTCATCAGTTTTTTCTCTAGGACAACTTTAACCTGTCTATCAAAATCCGATTCAAACAATCGGTCTTGGGTGATACGATATTTCTCAAACTCACTTTCAGCGTAGGTTTTGGCAAGCTCTGGTGCGTTGTTGAATCAGTTGGCTTCGTTTTCTGAGCAGATCACGAGTTCCACGCTCACCACAGGGATAGATATAACCTTCTTTTAAAATCCCTAATCGATTCATCTCTGCAAATATTATTTGGCGGTAGTTACCTCGAAGCATTACGTAGTACATCGCTTCAAAATAATGTGTCCTTGTTCTCCTTGGCATATTTCAGTGCACCGTATTCTTATTGAAATAAAATTAAATATGAAATCTAATTTGAAATTAAATTTGACGCCAAGGCAATACAGTATTTTTGTATAAATTTAATACGTATAGTTGCCGTATATAACTATCAGATTAAAAACAATATTTATCAGAAATATCCTAATGTGACACCTTCCCTGACACCTTCCCACTTTCAGATATTTGGTTTCATTTTTTCGACTAGGATATGGGTATCGATATGCCCAATAAATACTGTCTAATTGGGATAACACACTTTCAATTTCACGAATTGAAAAAGGAAATGGTTCAAAATTTTTTTAATCTATCAAACAAATTTTTCAATGAATGATTATTTTTTGGTGGATACCCATCTTTAAAAGCACAAGCAATGCTTTTAAACATTAATTCTAAAGAGTGACAATAAAGGTAAGGATATACATGGTGACAATCTCTCTCTATTTCTGCTTTAACCCATCGTTTTCCCATTTTTATACCAGGTGTCCACTTACCAGGTTTTAATTGTAATTTTTTTGCTTCATCATTCCAAATTTTTTCTGCTTTCCGAACAATTTCCTCCATTTTCTGAGCAGCAATGAAAAATCTACGAGAATACAGAAGCCAAGAAAATGAATAATGCTCATCTGAATCGTAAAGAATACTTCCAGCCATAAAATTTATCTGTCAGACACCGATAAAGTTTCTGCTTCTTCTAAACCAACATACTGCTGGACTAGCAAACCAGCAATATCTCTATATCCACTGAGAATTCTAACAATCTCCATTGGGGATGAATTTTTGTAAATGATCAAATAATGCCATTTAAATGACCAAAATAATACAGGCTTGTCTGTAATATCTGTTCTTCTATGGCCTATTTGTGGATTCATCACCAACAAACTCATACTTTCGTAAAGCGAATCTAAAAATTTCATAGCTGCCTTTGGATTTTCTTGAGCGATATAAGTAATAATCTCATCAATATCCTGCTCTGCTATACGCGATAAAAAATATTTGCTCATTCATGATCCTTTTCGATTTTTTCTATTTTTTTCTTTAATCGCTGATAGGCTGCGGAAGCTGAAGTTTTTTTACCCGCTTTGAGTTGTAATAAGCCTTCTTCAATAGAAGTATTCAATTGCTGAATGCGTTGTTTTTGCAAATCGTCATAATTGTGCATCAATCTTAAAGATTCACGCACCACTTCGCTCGCAGAAGTGTAAAAACCACTTTCGATCTTTCTTTGAACATACGCTTCTAATTCAGGCGTTAATGATATATTCATGATGACTACCTCGTTGTCAAACCACGAATGAAATAATAACAAAAATTGACATTTTTTGCTATTAACAAAAATTCAGATAACCATTGTACTTTTTCTATTTTTTAATAAAAATACAGTAAAAATCCCCTGCCGGAATTTTGCCGGAATCAAGGGGTCATAAGGGGTCACAATTTAAGTGGTTTTGAAATAATTATACAAATTGTGAAAGGCGCCCTTTTTATATATTAACGATTAAAAACAGATAATTACAATAAAATTGTACGGCTCAGCATCAAGAATGATCCGCCAGGCGAACTGGCTGAAAATCCTTGTGTCCCCAGTTCAATTCTGGGTCTGGCCACCATATTGTGAAAGTCATTCAGGTCGTTTTTGGGGATCATTATACCCGAAACCCGCACCTCTTTTTGATAGTAAATTCAGGCAAAATTAGGATATAATCCTTCCTGGGCATTTTCACTCCTTTTGTTGTCGTTCAGATTAGGATAACCTAGGTGAAATGCCCTATTAAATGGGGTCGAGCCATAAATTTGCCCCATCTTGATAATTGCTAACTAAGTATTAAGGAGTTAATTGTGAAAACAAGGTCGTTATTTACGCTTCTAGTGCAAAAATTTATAGCCATATTAGCGATGCTAATCATTTCTACTGTCTTTGCAGTGGGACACGCTGAAATTAAAATACCTGCTATAGATATTAAACAATTAAAATCTGGTGAAAGAACCTTATTAGCAGGCTATGTACAAACTTTTCCACCTTTTTTCTATACCAATAAAGAAAATCAGCCTCAAGGAATGGGTGCAGACATTTTCAATATGATAGCTAATAATGCAGGTTTTAAAACGGTCAAATTCGTTGCATTCGATCATTTCCATGAATTGCAGACTGCTCTGCAAGATGGGAAAATTGATGTCATTGTCAATAATTATTGGGTGACTCCAGAACGCCAGCAGATTTTTTTATTTACCAAACCGTATTATCGTGGAGATGGCTTGGCTCTTATTTATCTTCAGCAACCACAAAGAGATTATAAAAGCTTAAATGATCTTAAAGAAAACCCGGTGGGCGTATTGACCAATAGTCACGCTGAAATATGGATGCAACAAAATTTTCCAAAAACAAAATTTAAAGATTATGGAACGGTTAACGAGCTTTGGGACGCGCTTCAAAATGACCATGTTGATGCAATTCTAATCTATAATAGTTTAGCGTTAGATAAGTTAAAAGAATTAAAAGGTGAATTCAACTTAGTTTTGTTAAAACCTCTGGATTCGGTCTATGCGGTTCGTAAACAAGATACTGCATTACAACAAGCCCTAAATGAGAGTATCAGTACTGCCTGGAAGGATGGATCATTAAATAAAATTAAAGAAAAATATCTATTCCCTTTAAATAAGGAAAAAGAAAAAGCTCCTCAATAAATATTTTAAGGAAAAAGAGGGTCATGCCTGTAACTTGTCATTTTTAAAGTGGCAAGTTAACAGGCGCTACCAGCAATCTAACAACCTCCAAAATCGTAAACAATCCTGTACCGATTAAAAATTAAACCAACCCACCTCTTAACTTCAAACACTTACTTTCATTTTTTTTCATCAAAATGTTTATCTAATTGATCAAGTAACTTAAGCCCTTCCTTTGGAGAACCCTTAGCAGCACGGGCGCGAAACCGCATTTCTGCGTCAAATTCAGCATATTAATGGCCGGAAAAAGCAACTGACCGCTTTTAGAATCTTTAACTTCTTCGTAATAATTACTATTGCATTGCCAGCAATTGCCAATTCTAAAACATGGTTATCGCCTTCATCTCTTAAATCCCCCTCAGCTATACAGATATTTTTTATCCCCACTTATCTCAGCCAATAATGATAATCCTTGCTCCCATATTCCGAGATTACTATTTGAATTGATATGCCCCTTTTCTCCAATAGATACGAAATTGCTGCCCCAAGCCCGAGCAAATTGCTGAGCTCTTACTATAGTGACATAGGGATCATTGTTACTTGCTACTACAATAGATGTAAACGGCAATTTTATTAAAGGAATAGGAGAAAAGCCTTTAGCTTCGGGCGGATAATTAGTTGATTCGGTATCACTGGCGCTGGCACAGAGGGCCCGCTTTAAATTGAATTGTTTTTCCCATAGTGTTTGCCAATGCTTTGGACCAGAATTCGTTAATCCGGGTAAAATTAGCACTGAAGTCATTTTTTATAATCACTTCTTAAATATATTTATTCTACTCTCCTACTATGTTCTCAAAACCAGTTAACTTAACTGGCGGTCGAAAGCAGAAGATCAGAACGCCGCTCTGAACGTGAAACTGCTTCTTGATGTGCAACTTAGCACTGATATCCAATTGGGTTAAGTCAAGCGCTTTTCGCAAATCCTGCAAAGTAGTGTCTCTTGCGCTATCAACTCTTTTGCACGCCTCGCAATTCTTTTTTGCCGTTCAACAGGTAATTTTTTAAGCTTTTCTCTTAATTTTTTGCCCATAGAATCTCCTCATTTTCATCTTTCCTACTTACCCAAAATAATCTAACATTAACTTAGAATAGATAATTGCCTTCCCGTCCCTCGATTTATATCAATTATCTGTGTGACGCATGAGAATGATATGCAGAATGCCCTCTGGAAACAGTCCTAGGAGAATCTATCAATTGGGTCATCGGAATCTCAGTAATAATCTTTTCCCAAGGCATCGAATAGCGTCCTTTTTTATCCTTGATCTTGGTGGACATTACTATAATCTCGCTCTAGCTTTTTGGCTAAAGCACGTATACTGCTATTACCCATAGCATGCAGTTTCTGTAATAGCTCTAATCGTCTAGGAGTCAAAGTTTTTATCAACAAAGTCGCATTTTCAAAGCCAATTATTTCTATAGGGATGGCAAATTTCTCCCCCGCTTCGGCTTTTTCCCATGCAATTTTAAAATCTGTTAATGCCTCATCCAATGAGCTAACCTTAACAGTTAATTTTCTTTTGTTCATTTCATTTTCCTCCTTATCTTTTGGCAACGGTAAATATCACGTTGAAAATCTTTCAATAAGGTCTTAACATCCACAAATTGATAAGCCACTTCTTCCTCACCTAGATGTTTATGATCGCCTTTTCCAGTTTCATTGTCATAACGGACTAAACACTGCCCTTCGGCATCACCATAATATATGATAACATCATAATGTACTATTCCCTGAACTACCAGCCGGGGAACTGGCTGAAAATCCTTGTGTCCCCAGTTCAATTCTGGGTCTGGCCACCATATTATCAATCACTTACCGCAATTCGCCAAAAACGGTTAGAGCCATTCATGCAACTACTTAGAGTCGCCGGTTTTTAGCTAAATTATGATTTCCTGGTTATTTGCAAAGTTTTACGACAAGTTGATGCTGGATGCAGAGGAACGTTGTTTACGTGACTGGCGTCAATCTTTATTAAAGAATTTGGGCTCTCTGTTTTTTGCCGGGGTACGAGTACTTATTTTAATCATGCAAATACCTCATAGCCATTCAGATCTAAATAAATATGCTGGTATAAATGCTTCAGATTAAAAATACCATAGCAACGTCGTTTTAATGTTTTGATCTTGTTATTCAACCCTTCAACAAAACCACTATTTTGACGATGATTAAAATAATTTAAAATCTCTTCCCACATCGTTTCTAGCACTTGAACGAAAGAATCAAATTCCCTCACTTCACTAGTTTGGACACGCTCTATCCAGGATTTGATTTGCTTGACAGCTTCCGCTCTCGAAATCGAACTATCGAATATCTTTGTAAGTTCAGTTTGAAAATCATAACCTATTTTTAACAGCGGCGATTTCTTAAATAAATGGGTTAAAATCTCTTGATCTTTCCGGGTTAATTTCTCGAGTTTTTTGCGCAGCGCCCACATCGCTCCTTTTAACGTCTGATATTCTTCAGCCGATAAAGTTTTTCTTAATCGTTTCAATTCGTGTTTACGAATTTTATCTAAACAATTTCGATAATTTTTGGCCACATGAAACCTATCCACCACAATCTTCACTTTTTTTCCTAGCACTTCCTTGACTCCATTCACAAACCCCTCATACATGTCACAGCAAGCAACTTTTATGGTCTCTTTCAACTTCGGCGGTATTTTACTCAAAAACGCCTTTAACGTCTCTTTTTTTCTGTCTTTTAACACTCCCAATAAAATAATTTTCTTGTCTACCCGTGCCGTCACAATCACCACAAAGTTTTTGTGCCCCTTCTTTAAGGAAATTTCGTCCAGCCCTAATTCTTTTAAAGAAGTCACTTCATCCCAATTCACTTCTGTTTCTATTTGCCTGTCAATGATTCCTAGCACCGCTTGATAACCGATAGCTTCCTTTACGCAAACATCTTCTACGGTGCTATTCACGGCTTGCAATAAAACATGGTTTTCATATCCTTTCGTAAATTGACTTTTGCCCTGACGCCAACTTAATTTTGCGGTAGTGGTCGAACCTCCATCGCAATAAGGGCATTCGTAACGAGTCAAGGGGATTTTCAAATACAATGCATTGTCCAGTACCGGCAAGTGCCGAATCAAAATCGGGTCTTCGTGGCTATGGATTTTTTCAACCCATTTTCCACATCGATGACAGTGCACTCCTCGTACCGTGCTTTGTATTGTCAATATGACTTCGTCATCCGCATTGACTTCGCTACTTAAAATTTCAATGTCGGGTATATCCAAGGAAATTTTGAATTCAGCCATTTTCTCTCTCCTGATGGTAACTAATGACTCCTGTTAAAACCAGTCATTGACTAGGACAATCTTCCTCAATTAATTGATAATTTAACGTCCAAGCTACTGCCAATAGCTCAAAGAGCCGATTTCTTACAAGCCGTTTTTAAACTCACGCATAATCTGCTCAGAAAATTTATCAAGGCATTGAATATTCCCTTCCCACCAGACACGAAACTACTATCGAAGTTAATTCACGCAGCGGTCATTAAGGAGATTTGTAGTACAAAGGATTTTATGTTGTTAACGTGGCAGGATGCTGATAGAATTTGCCAATAACTTTATATGGGCGTTGTGTTGAAAAATTCAGCCGTTGGCACTCAATGGCGTCGCTTAGTTTAGCATGGAGGGATAGAGGATGAAGTTTTCTCTAGTTTCAAGTATGGAAAATAAAAGCACTGACATTTTCTATCCATCTTTCGCAGTATACTCCATGGCAAACGCATTGAATTTTAAACAGTCCCTATTTGTGTTTATCAGAATAATGAGCTATTGAATTTATTGGTTTTTCGATTTATAAAGTTCCCATCTAAACGTCTAAAACAAGGAACTGCTCATGACATTAGAAGGGACTTTTCTGGATCATTTTTCCGAGCTCGATGACCCCCGTCTTCAATCGCATCGTAATTTTCGACATCATCTCGGCGATATTTTAATTATTACTATCCTGGCAACTATTTGTGGCGCAGATGGATGGAAAGAAATTATAGAGTTTGCTCAAGCTAAAGAACTCTGGCTGAAAACTTTTTTAAAATTACCGCATGGCATCCCTTCTCATGATACCTTTGAGCGCGTTTTTGCCTTACTAGATCCCGTACACTTCGAAGCTTGTTTTACTCGATGGATAGCGTCTTTAACGATTGATTTAAAAAAGGAAATTATTGCACTCGACGGTAAAACATTGAGAGGTTCCGGCAATAAAAGACAGTCATTGCCCGCCTTGCATCTGGTCAGTGCTTGGGCCACAAAAAACCGGCTGATGTTGGCGCAAATTAAGACTCGGGCAAAATCGAATGAAATTACTGCTATCCCAGCATTATTGGAAATAATGAATATAACCGGAGCGATGATTACAATCGACGCCATGGGCTGTCAGACCGCGATTGCCAAACAAATTATTGGGCAAGGCGCTGATTATGTTCTCTCGCTCAAAGAGAACCAACCCACATTGTATCGGGACGTTTGCGCGATCTTTGGCCAGGCTGAAGAGGGAGAAAAAAAGTATAAAAACATGCTTCACTTACGCCGAGTTGAAAAACTCCATAATCACGGACGAATAGAAACTCGTCGTTACACACTCATATCCGCCCGTGATCCGTTGTTATTTGAATTACGCTGGCCAGGGCTCAAAGGCATTGGTAAGGTCGATATCACGCGGACCACTACGGACAAAGTGGAATATTCTACTCGGTATTTTCTGAGCAGTTTAGATTATGAAAGAATCGATGAATTTAAAGAAGCGGTTAGAAAACATTGGGAAATTGAAGTGGATTTACATTGGTCATTAGATGTAGGCTTTCGGGAAGATTGGAATCAAACGTATAAAGGGCACGCTGCTCATAACTTAGCGATTGTCAGAAGGATAGCATTGAATTTACTGAAACAAGAAAAAAGTCACAAAAATGGTATCGCCTGCCGACGAAAGAGATCAGGCTGGGACCACGCCTATTTACTGAAAGTATTAACTGCTGATCAGCATTTCCTGATTCAACAAATCGCTCAGTGAGCGAAAACTTAAAATTAATCTTCTTATTCAGACCTTTTTGTCCGGTTGAGGAAAAATCGTTCCTTGAATTTGTTATTGACATGAAATTCTAAAAATTAAGCATTCTTTTTTTAACCATTGATCATTTCTCATTGTTAACTCTTTGGATTTTTTTATCTTTACTTCAAAGTCAGCATCAGTTTTAAAAAAATATGAGGAAAATTTATTTCAATGCGTTTGCCATGCAGTATACTCTGGTTTTATTACGGGTAAGCCGGGGAATCGGCTCTATGACATAGATGGCAAAATCCATCTAAAGCAAAAAACACCTGCAGAAGTAATAGGGGAAAAACTATTAGCGCCTGTGATAAATTCAATGAGTGGTTTCCTTTCGTACGCGCTTACCATTGTTTCACGGATTAATACAGCATTTCAATTTCCTGTTGCAAACGCAGCCACTGTAGAATCTTCTTTTCAAGTCACTCCAGATAATTATACTGATCACTCTACGCCTACGGATTTATCAGCTACCACAATGCATAACGGAAAAGTAGTAATAGGATGGGCACGTGACATTCTTAATAAAAATGGATTATGGCAGAGCGCCGGAATATATATGCGGGCATATAATACCTCTGGTGATTTGAAAGATGTGCAGCAAGTCAGCATAGGAGGCGGATTTCCTTTTTTAGCGCCACTACCGACTGGAGTTGTTATGACTTGGAGTAGTATCTATTTCCAAAAATATGACAATGACTGTAAAAAAATTGGAAGCGCAGTAAACTTCCCGGCAAGGAATTCCTATGATCTTGGGGCTGCAACTCTATATGACGGAAGCCTGACAATCGCTTGGGAAGCGGCATCCTATATGCGCTATAGAATCTATATGAGGGTATATGATCCCTCTGGGTTTTATTATGATCAGGTCATTTCGCCCCTTTCGGTACAAGCAGATCAAAGGTTCCCCTCGCTGGTATCATTGGATGATAAGATCGTAGTTGTTTGGACAAGTTGGATCAGGAATCAATCGGATCCCGCCAGCGGTGGAATTTATATGCAGATATGCAATAGCGCCGGCTTTAGTATAGGAACTGAGCAAAAAATCACCTCCTCTAACGCCGTTTCTGTCATTACATCTGTGTCTGACGGGATTGTCATTATTTGGAAAGATTTTACACATTTAGTGGATGGATTTCTGAAAATATTCGGTCAAAAGTATGACAGATTTTTTGATAGAGTCGGGACAGTATTTGAGGTTGGAGCGTTTGAGAGAGGAATTTCAGACATTCCTAGAAATTGGGGTGATTTTTTACGTAAACCAGCGGTTACTTCGTTAAAGGACGGTGGTATCGTATGTGTTTGGTTTGGGACCGGAAAAGAAGGAGGCTGGAAATTACTGGGACAACGGTTTGATTCTTTTATGAATGCTGTGGGAGGCAATTTTATTGTTTCTCAAGATGGTAGTCATCCCCATGTTGCTCCGTTGAATGACGGGGGCTTTCTTAGCGTTTGGATCCAGTCGGATAATTCCCATAGATGGCAAGTATATGCCCAAAGGTTTAATAAACAAGGGGAAAAAGTGATGAAGGATGGGAGTACTCCCCCACATAGTCCTCTGGACCTCTCACCTTATGGAATCCCCTGGTGGGGATATTTGTTAGGTAGTGCCGGGGTTTTGTGTTGCTTGATATCTTGTTTTGCAGCTTGTTGTAGGAAAGATGATTCCAGCTTAAATTCTACGCGTGAACCTGAGGTAAAGCCTAATTTACGACGTAATTTTTATAGAAATTCTTATCCTTCTAGTCCCACACTATTCGCTACAACTAATTCCTCATCAGTTAGAGCTAGAAGCTCAAGCATAGAATGCGTAACGGTCCCTGTTAAAAGGAACGGATTTGACTTCTACGGAGATTATGTAGGCTATTGGTTAAATGACCTAAAGCATGGGAAAGGACGAGATAAAGAATACGATGGACACTGGTTTAAGGATAAAAAGCATGGTATAGGGAATAAACGTTGTGGAGAAAAGATATATGATCTTCAACTTTGGGATAATGGTGATCTGTTAAAGAATCAGCAATTTAGCGTTACCACTGAATCTGTATTAAATAAATTAAATGATTTTAATGATGATTGGAGTGGGTCTGAACATGGAAATTTGGATAAGCATCAATCACTCTTTATCGAGCTTACCGCTGATATTCAGGATGATATAAGGCGTATAGAGATGGGTAAACAATTCCGAGAACAAGCAGAGGCTAAAGAAAGAGAGAAAGAAACGCTTGAGTATTCCTATGAATTAAGTGTACGCGAGCGTGATGTAAGTTTTTGGAAAAATAACAAGGCTGAAACTATTCAAAGACATGATAATACGCCGATTGATCATCAAGATCAGGTGGAGTGGTATTATAGAAAAAATGAGTTGGAAGACACTAATAAAAAAATAGAAATGGCAGAAAAAGCACTGGAAAATCATCGAAGCACCTCGCAGGCCCCTTATTAGCAAAGGGCTGGGAAATATTCACTTAATAAAATGGACTCAACTTTTGTTAAACAGCGTCTTAAAGCGCTAAAATAGATTTTTTCCAAAATCAAGGAGGAGCAAGTTCTCTGTACCGTCACTATCACTTCATCATCGCCATTGATCTCAGTACTTAAATTTCAATGTCTGGTATGTCTAAAACTATTTTGAATTTAACCATCGGTCTCTGATAGTTAATAATTAATAATCAGTTTTCATATCTTTAGTAATTTGAAGCAACCACGAAAATATTATAGCGACTAAAAAATAGCCAAAACCCCGGCAAATAACAGAGAGCCTATTTTTTTATGAGTTCAAAGTTTATTGGCCCGTAAAGAAGAGTTGCAAAAGCTTAATCGCCTGTTACAGCAAAGAAGCGCAAGTTTGGTGGTATTGAAAGGGAGACGGCGCATAGGAAAAAGCCGCCTTATTAAAGAATTTGCTAAAAATTATCTATTTTATGATTTTGCCGGACTCCCCCCTACTTCTGTGACTACTGCTCAATCTCAGCGGGAAGAATTCACACGACAACTGGAAGAGAAGTTCAATTTAAAAGGAATAAAAAGCGAGGATTGGGGTGATTTATTCACAGTACTCGCCAGCCATGTCCGGAAAGGAAAAATAGTCATTTTACTGGATGAAATTTCCTGGATGGGTAGCAAAGACCCTGATTTCTTAGGTAAGCTAAAAAATGCGTGGGATATGCAATTTAGTAATAATCCCAAACTTGTTCTGGTTATATGCAGCTCAGTTTCTGCCTGGATTGAAAAAAATATTATTAATAGTACCGGATTTGTTGGGCGGTTGGCGTTGTCTCTCACCCTGGATGAATTGCCATTGTTTGAATGTAATCACTTTTGGGATAAATATGGGGAAGGAGTTTTCGCATATGAAAAATTTAAAATTCTGTCTGTCACTGGCGGCGTACCACGCTATCTTGAGTTGATGAATCCAAAGTATTCTGCCGAAGAAAACATTAAGCAATTATGTTTTGTCAATTCAGGCGCTTTAGTCAATGAGTTTGAACATATTTTTACGGATATATTTTCAAAACGCAGCAAGTTATATAAAAATATCCTCGAACAATTGATGAATGGCAGCCTTAATCAGGAAGTTTTATCTAAAAAAATGAATCTGCCCAGAACGGGTGAACTCAGCGAATATCTGGATGATTTGGTGTTAAGTGGTTTTATTACTAGTGATTTTACCTGGCATTTAAGAACTGGAAAAATTTCCAAATTAAGCTCTTATCGATTAAAAGATAATTACGTTAGATTTTATTTGAAATATATATTACCCAATAAAGTAAAAATAGAAAAAAAGAATTTTCACTTAAAAACATTAACTGCTTTGCCGGGATGGGATGCCATTATGGGGTTTTCAGTTTGAGAATCTGGTTTTAAATAATCACCAATCCATTATTAATTTATTAGGGATACATCCTGAGGATTTACTATTTGATAATCCTTTTTTTCAAAGGAAGACTAATCGAATGCCAGGCTGTCAGATCGATTATCTTGTCCAAACTCGTTTTAATAGTGTGTATGTTTGTGAAATTAAATTCTCAAGGTTTGAGATCACCGCTGATATCATTATAGAAATGAGAGAAAAATTAAAAAGATTGAAATTACCTCGACATTTTTCTTATCGCCCGGTATTAATTCACGTTAACGGCGTTCGGGAAGACGTCGCTGACAGCGGATTTTTTTCAGAAATTATCGATTTCAGTCAATTGTTGCATAATGAAAATCCAAGTTAAAAAAAATAAGTATTGACAAAAAGAAGAGAGATTTGATAGACTCAAAATTCAATAGGGAAAATTAAGGAGGAAAGCATGAGTAGTTAGGCAACAAAAAAAATATTTTACTGGTTGAATTGAAGGCATGCAGTAAATAAAAATTAAAGGAGGAATTATGAAATCAAAAACAACTTTTTTATCACATCTCAATATAAAGCACATTGCAATTTTTTTACTTAGTCTTTCAGGATCGTTTGTCAAAGAAGCTTTAAGTCTCAACATGAAGCAAACGTCTCTAGTAATGAATGACTTTAATTCAGGAGAAATATCGACTGAGAATGGGTTGAAGTGGACCGTTAATTCAAATGATAAAGATTCGGCTGACGATATGAATTGTGGCGTTCGATATTTGGGTTTTAGCGCCGCAGACCGTCAAGTCGACAGCAACCAATATACCATAGGGCTTTGTGTTCCTGATAGCTGTTCTACTATTTTCTCTTCCACTTCAGCATCTGGACAGGAGCTCTTTGACCAAGCTCTCAATCTAACGCAGCAAATTCAAATGGGTAAATATGGCGGCATCTATCAAGATCCTGGACAATATTCCTACGTCGTCACGCGACTCATTCTGATTACCGATGCAGAACCTGGCGCGGCATGGGGGATATCTGTAGAAAGACCTATAGGTTATGCTTTAAAATTCATATCAATATTTCCTTATACAGAAACTTCATTCTCCCGAAGTATCCTAGATGATTTTAATTCAATGGCAAACCGGTACCAAGACGCCTTTCAAGAATGCAAGCGGAAATCAACAGGGGCAAATATGGGTATTATTATGGGAATTGGGTTTTTTACCTTTCTGGGAGTTACAGCCTATAAATGTCGTAGCCATATAGCTGACTGTTTCCGTGATTGCTCTTCAAGATTGTTAGGACCTCGTCCTAGGCGTCGTCATAGCGATGCTGTTGATGGTGTTCAATTACTTTCTCCTGGAAGCTCTCCTGGAAGCGCGGCCTATCAGCCTACATAAGCGGGTGTCACTGATGACGCAAAAATAAAAAAGATAATAAATACAAAGGACTAGACCTTGAAATCTGTTATGCCTGACACTGCAAAATCATTCAAGTTTGTTCACGCAGTGGCAAAATAATGATGCCCATAGTGACACCGCTACTCCAGTGCCCATTGCAGCTTAAATAAGAATTCGCAACAGACAGGTTATATTAAAACATCCTTAAAAAATTTAAACTAATAATAAAAATGACCGTAATCATTTTATTATTTATTTTTATTAAATGAGATCTCAACACCCGTCTGAGTATTATTGTTTAAGATTTTGAGTGTTTTCAGCAACTGAGTGGCATAAATTCCAAAAGTTTTTAATGCCTCAGTACAAGGGCAGCAACGAGAGGGTGGATAAAATTTTTGGGCATAAAATATTGTCTCTTTGTCGTCCATTTTTGCCGGTCCATACATTATATATTTATCTTGATCATAGTGATGAATTTTGAGCATTCCTTCAATTAGCTTGATATCTTCTAAGGCTCCTTCACAAGAAGTGACTTTGCTCTTACGACGGCAGATGTCATAGCCCACCATGCCCCCAGGTTCTTCAAAGGGTGAATAAGGATTAATAACAATGGTTTCCTGGTCAAAGGGCAATTGTCCAGTTCCTTGATATTTAACTTTAAAAATTGGTGGTTGTTGCCAACTTTGAGATTCTTTATCTTCCTGACGAAGAGAACGACTATATTCAAGCGCATCTTCCTCGGAGACAAATAGTTTAACAGGATCTTCGGTAGGATAGGAGTTTATGATAGCGTCATGGGTGACATGCGGAAGATAAATGCGCATCTCACTACGAAATCCGCGTTGCGATTCATCAATGGTGAATGGTATTGGCTTGTTGCCAACTACGAAATAAATGTTTTGGTTTTGTTCCTTTTTTTGTTCGCTCTTCATCCTAATACCGCCTCATGATATCGATGTATTGAGAGTACCACTTTTCAGAAGTAAGAACAAAGGTTTTTTATGAGTATTTTTGTATCCATAGAAAGATCGTGTCTGTCGCGAAATACTATTCTCAAAAGAATATACCAAAATTTCTCAGCTCGGATAATGATCCGCTTTTCCAGTTTTAGTTGTGTCCTGCAAATCTCCCACCGATAAACCTGAGCCTCTTGTTACGTTTATTTCGATTATGCCATAATATTTAATGTAAGCTGAAATAACCCAGAGGTCAATATGACGCATGTTAAAGCTATTGAAACCATTATCCCCTCCAAAAAGGATACTTCCTTGGCTGAACAGTCAAGCCGGTTGTTGGCTACCCAAATCAAGTCCACTAAAAATGCCAGTATCCAAGTTCTTAATAGAGGGTAAAGCTCAGGAATCGGTCACTTTACCAGCCACCGCTTTACGATTATTAGTCGATATCTTGGTACAGAGCGACGCTTAAGAATCCAATTATTGAACAAAAACTGTTACCAAATTACAAAAATTTTCTGAATTAATTTAAATTATTAGATCACTATTGTCCGGTTTATTGAACTGTGTCCGGATTCTGCAATCAGCAATAAGTGGGCGCAGATTCATTATGAATGAAATATCATCCTAAATTTCGAAAGTTTCAGTCTTATCTTTTTGCTCTTGGTCAAAATCTTTTGACTCCATCAGTCTAATCCTTGCAGCGCTACCATTTTGGTGATTAACAAGCACATCTGGTGAATGGCTCAACATATTGAAATGGCTTACTCTAGAAAAATTTTGCAAATGCTCCTTTAGTTGCACTTCTGGTGGCTGTGCTTCTGGTTGATGAGGTTGTAGTCCTGTTGCTCGTTTAGCTTTGTTAGGAACGATGGTTAAGCTAGTAGCAAATATTATGAAACGAAATATTAAAGATAAGGGTGATGAAAGCGGATCATTACTTTTTTCGCTGTATAAAGCGCTAAAAGCTTAAGAAAAGAAATAAGAAATATAACTTTAATTATAAATTCCGAAAAAATATTGTTACGAGTCATTGGATTTTCGATTGCTACATTGATCTCAACATTGGAAGGGGCGATCTTGATTTCAAAATTTGACATCTCGAGCATTTCATTAAAAAATAAATTGTTCAATCGACCTAACGAAGCTAATTCGTTACCGTCATCTAAAGCTTTTTTTACGCGAATTCTTTGTTCTTCTATAATAGGCAAACACTGTTTTCGATTTAGCTCAGAACTCCTATGGATCATCAGATAAATTGTACCCAATTGTTGATCAAACCGCATAAAGGGTACCGCGAATTCATATATGAGGGTAGACTGAATCAGTTCATCCCATTTTTTATTTGTTGAGCAGAGTACTATACGTTCGCGTACACTGAAAAACTCCAAAACACTTTGCAGTAAATCATTAGACACAGATGATATTAACCCACTATATTCTTTGAGATGTATTTCTTTATCTTCCAGGTTGCTATTTTTTTTGGAGATATAGTTGGTTCTAATAGAGTAATAATTTTATTTAGCACTCTATTAACCCCCTCCTCTCGCCATTCTGCATCTGAGCTATGGTTCTCGCTTTTAAGGGCAATTAACAGTTCCTTAAAAAAATCAACATCAGATTGGGCCATGAGTGTCTGTTTTTTTAAAATATTTTCAATATGCGCTACTGTTTTCATACAACTCCTCATTTCATAAATAGTTTCAACCAAGTTAATGATAACATAATTTTAATCCACTTTACGTTTGCACTTCGCTTTAAAAATTGGTATCTTAAGAGTGTCAATATAATTGTAAAAATAAAAAGTAACTATTCACCTTGTAGAGGGGAACGTTCAATTTTGCCTGCTATTCAACGAAAAATTGTCCTCGCAATGCTCACATACTGGCATGTATGCTGCTCCGCTTGCTCGGCCAATTTTTCGTTGAATAGCAGGCAAAATTGAACGTTCTGCGTTTGTCTGGTTAAAATTTACTGAATAGTTACAATAAAAAATAATCTGAATAGCTAATTAAATAACAGAGTTCGTCAAAAAAACCAAACGGAGTTAAATATGTATAAATTATTTTTTATTGTTGATTTTGTATATAATCCGTCCGCTCAAAAGCCATTAACGGTTTTGGAACTGGGAGATGCCTTTACCGCCGGATGGGTTACACAGCCTATTGGCGTCCCCAAAAAAAATGTGCGTGAATTTTTCCTTGAAGATCTCAAAAGGCAGTACCCTAATGCACTCTTGTTGTTAGCTTTTCCCCGCTGGTTTAGATCTGCTTGATTTATCTAATGGACGGCGCTTGCTCACCTATGATAAAAATGACTTATACACGGAGTCAGTTCAAACTCAGGCTCCTTCCTATAGACTCATGTTGAAATTAATAGGCAATATCATCGAAACCGCTGCAACACGATCTATTGCTAGTCGTACGTTATTAATATCTATGAGTCCAACCGCTTTTTACGAATTGGGTTTGGATAGTAATGATATTCAGCCCACTTCCTCTTTAAAGCTGGTTAATTTATTTTCTCCAACTATACATAGAGCTCTTTATAACAAAAGTGTTTATCATGAATTTGCGAACCATAGTCCTATTTATCCAGAAACAATTCTACTGTCCGCAAATGAACACGATCATGACAAACTCGACATTTTTCTCAAAGAAACCCGATCTGATTATTATGTCATTAAGCCCACCAATGCCACACGGTCAGAAGGAGTGCATATAGCCGCTCAAAATCAACTTCGACAATTTATCAGCACTATTAGAGAGGAAAAGCATCCCGGAAGCATGAAGAATTCTCTCTATAAAGATGGAATGTTAGTTCAAGTATGCCATTTGTCAAAAAAGATTGTATTTAGAGGCAAACCTTTTCACGCAAAAGGACGGGCAGTTATCCAGGCGGACTTCGAAACAAAAGACGCTATGCCAGTGTTAAACTTTCTGACAGGATATTGGCAATTGGCCAATCAATCTTGTGAACGTGTCAATGATAAAACCGCCATTGCTTTTGGCGCTGCAAACAAGGAAGGAGTGATTGAAATTGAAGAGAAGGATTGGTCCAGGATTAAAGGCTTACTGTCTGACCATTTGCCTCCTATTCTTCAGGCAATGGCAAAACAATCCACGACCTGTTTTTATGGAGAAGGATTTTCTGCTCCCGCTGCTGAAACTTCAACAGCATTAAAAAAATTTCTTAAACAGCAAATCTTATTTTCTTATAGATCTGACTTAATAAAAAATATCTATTTAAGTACTAGTCTTTACTGGGAGGACAGCCTTTATCGAAAATTAACCAAGGAATTTGTCGTTGATCTTCTTGGCCTGAATCCAGCCATAAAGAAAGATATTTATCGAGATACCCAATCTATAGATAAATTCGTTGATAATGCTATCTTAACTCGCAATGGTGAAAGAAAAAGCCCTCTGAGGTTGAGTAATCTTTGGACGTATCGATTCCAATCTACTAAGAATTGGTTAGTTTTGTTTTTTATTGAATTAATTATTTTATCTCTATTTGCTAATAAACCCATAGTGCTTACAATTAGTGTGTTAGCATTAAGCGGTTTATTGGTCGAAAAATATAAAGAGATTAACAAACCGGATTCTTTTAAAAATTTCTTTTTTGAAAAGCCTACCTGTATCGATTTATACTCAATGCCACAAAATATAAAAAGCGTTCCTGTATTGGATACAAATAACGGATTTTAACGAATTTTAATTTTAACCATGATAGCCGTGAATCATGAGCGACCACTAGATACCTACCTGGCTCATACGAACTAAAACTATCCGTAACTACTCCCACCTATGGAGATAACTTATCAGATTGCTGTTTAGAAGTTACAAAGTAGATTGACTTTTTAGAAAACAATCGAGGACCGACTGAGTTTTGCATGGTTGAGCCATCTTGGAAATAATTTTTAAAAGAATCTGGTTTGTTAGTATCGTTATATTTTTTAAGTAGTAAACAACTTAAAGATAATAAACTAATTGTAAATATTAACGGATTTTTACGATATAAGGCTGCAATACATAGCTCAATAAGAATGATAAATAAAGTATTTATAATATATGAACCAAATCGATATGCGCAAGAATGATTTAATTGGAGGGGGTTATCTTGTTTTCTATCTCGAGTTAAGATGGCGCTATCAATAAATTTATCTATGGACTGGGTATCTTGGTTAAGATGCTTTTTAAGAGATGAATTTATTCCGATTAAATCAATGATAAATTCTTTAGTTAATCGTCGGTAAAGGCTGTCTTCCCAATAAAGATTAATCCCTAAATATAGTTTTTGGCACCAGATTGGCCCACAAGGAAATATAAATTGTCGTTCAAAAAAATTTTTAAATATTACTGAACTTGGATTTTCTACACGTTGATCGGAAATGTTATCCACTCCATAACGGGGAATGGATGTTCTGATCATCGAATGTAATATAGCCGGCAAATGATCTGAAAATAATTTTTTAATTTTTAACCAATCTTCTTGTTCTATTTCAACGACCCCTTCTCTATTTGCTGCGCCAAACGCAATTGCCGTTTTTTCATTAACTCCATTTTCATAAGATTGATTTGCTAATTGCCAGTATCCTGCAATGAAATTTAATATTGGTTTAGCATCCTTTCCACTGAAGTCCGCCCGAATAATAGCTCGACCTTTCGCATAAAAGGATTTTCTTTTAAATGGAATTAATTTTGATAAATGACAAACCTGGATTAATATCCCCGTTAGATAAAAAGAGTTGCACAAATCAGGTAAACATTCTCCATTTTTTATTCCAACGATTGATTCACGAAGCTTTTCTTGAGGTATGATATGTACTCCTTCAGAGCGAGTGCCATGAGTTGGTTTAACGACATAATATTTGCTATCCGTTTCTTTTATAAATGTATTCAGTTCTTTTATGTCTTGATCGCCATTCCAAAAAGCGTTCTGGGATAAATTGGACTCGCGCTGGCAAAAGTATGAAATTCTTTCTTATCATATGAGATTTATGCAGGGTTGTAGAAAATAAGTTGATTAGCCTTAAGGAAGGAGATGTTTTTATTTCATCATAATCCAAGCCCAATTGGATAGCTATAGTTGGACAGATAGAAATCAGCAGTAGACGAGCATTTTCGGAACGGCTTTCTATAGATTGTATAATATCCTTTATTAATCTCAGCATTAAAGGAAATGAGAGAGCCTGATCATCGGGTGAACTATTATATAAAAGATTTTTATCGTAGGTTAGCAACTGTGCTCCATTCGATAAATCAATAAGATCTAAACCAGATGGAGCAGCGCGGAGCAATAGTGCATTGGGGTATTGTATCTTGAGATATTCAAAAAAATACTGTTCTACATATTTTTTGGGGGTTCCAATAGGTGTTGTAACCCATCCAGCGGTAAATGCGTCTCCCAGTTCGAAAATTTTTAATGGATTTTGAATAGATGGTTGGTATGAAAAATCAGCAACAAAATGTAATTTATGCATAGTCTCTCCTTTCCTTAGAAATTATAATTATCATCTAAATAAGCGGGTGTCACTGATGACGCAAAAAATAAAAAAGATAATAAATACAAAGGACTAGACCTTGAAATCTGTTATGCCTGACACTGCAAAATCATTCAAGTTTGTTCACACAGTGGCAAAACAATGATGCCCATAATGACACCAAAATTGCTTTCACATTTGTTTTGGTGCAGTGTCAGGCATAACATTTTCAGCAAGTTATCCTATTGTTTTAAATTGTTTTTTAATTTTTACGTCATCAGTGACACCGCTACTCCGAGTGACACCGCTACTCCGAGTGACACCGCTACTCGCAGACTGCGAACCTAATATTATTAGTTGAATAAATCGTCGAGTAATACTACGCCCGTGATTAACTCATCAGCATAATAATTGTTTTTAATTCCGAAGGCAGTAATCATTGCCGTAAATATTTGCTTTTGAGTATGTGTTTGCTCTTGAAAGACAGCTATTCTTTGATTAAGAATACCAAAATACTCTTTAGTTAACACATAGGAATCGGCTGAATATTTTATTTCACACAAAGTAATTACATTATCTCTTCTATCGAATAATAAATCAATTTGTACTCCACGCTGGGGACTATTTTTTTTCGGTGCAAAACGCCAGGAACCAGCAATAGCGGTTGGGGGAATATTCAAGGCCCGTCGAATTGCGGAAATATGCCGATAACAGACTGTTTCAAAAGCATATCCGATCCAGCTATGCCATTCCGGCGTATTTTGTATTGCCTGCCAATTACCTGCTTCTAGGTTTTGTTTTTGCAATACTCCACGGACGGGTTCAATCCATTTCAAATAAAAAATGAGGTATTCGTCAATTAACCGTAAATAAATACCCTTTTTTTGACGATATAATGGCTTAAAACTGCTAATAAACCCGGCTTCTTCTAATTCTCGCAGTTTTTTGACCCCGCCGCCGCCAGTCATTGGCTTGCCTAATAATGATAATAATTTTCGCTGACTAATCCCTTCCCGGTATTGACCAATGATTTTAACAATTTGCCCATAAAGATCGCCATCATCAAACAACGCTGAGAATAAATTATCAAATTCTGTTAATAAAAATGATCTTTTAGTAAAGGCCAGAGATTCTATAATTTGAGCTGCCGATAAGCCTTTTTTTATTTTGCTAAGATAGTAAGGGATACCGCCTATGGCCATATAGATCAACAGAATTTGCGAACGATTTAATTTAATTCCTGATTGAATTAAAAATTGTTCGGTGTCTTTTAAGTTGAAAGGATCGAGAGCAATTTTTTCAGTGATCCGGTTATGCAACCCGCCTTTATTGTTTATAATTTTTTGAATAATCCAAGAAGCCGAGGAACCGCAGATAATCAGTTTAATATTTTTATTATTAGACCAATGTTGATTCCAGTAATAATCCAAAGTTTGTAATAATCTAGAATTTTTTGTCACCATCCACGGCAATTCATCCAGAAATAAGACAATCTTTTGTCCGGAAACTAGAGTGAATGCTTTAGTTAATTTCTCAAATGCCGCATCCCAGGTTTTGTCTACCTTAAGCTCTGCGCCGGCATAAAAAACTGTCCCTATTTGTTGGATAAAATGAGCCAACTGCTCTTTTAGAGGGGCATTTTTAGCGCCGGTTACATTAAAAACAACCACCTCTTGGTTTTTAAAAACTTCCCGCACCAAATAAGTTTTACCAATTCTGCGCCGTCCATATAAAGCCAAAAATTCGGCTTTATCAGAGTTAAGCATTTGTTTTAAAATAGAAACTTCCCTATCTCGGCCAATTAATCGCATTCCCACCCCATATTATTGTGCAGCCTGGAACATATTTCCAACTCGCACAATAATACAATGATTTTAAATATTGTGCAAGCTGTAAAGCATCTCCAGCTCGCAGAATAATCTAACTCTCCAGAAGTGAAAACCGAAATGAAGTATTCTAGTGATGACACCCAAACCTAATGATAGATAGATATGATAAATTTTACAGAGGCCCTCATAAAAAATCGGAGCGGACGGGACTCGAACCCGCGACCCCCGGCGTGACAGGCCGGTATTCTAACCAGCTGAACTACCGCTCCGAAACTGTAGTATGGTGGGTGCTGAGGGGATCGAACCCCCGACATTCGCCTTGTAAGGGCGACGCTCTACCAGCTGAGCTAAGCACCCAAATTTTTTCGCAGAAAAAATTTGTCCTTTCTTATCCTGCACATCAGGAAACCTGATGTTTGGAATGAAGGGGGAGAATCGCGATTCTCCCCCTTGCGAACCCCCATCGCGTAAGGTCTTGCTGGGGGGTTAGTATTTAAAGTTAACTATTAACTGCATCTTTTAGTTTTTTGCCGACTTTGAAAGAAACGACCTTCGAGGCTGGGATTTCTAAAGGTGCACCGGTTTTGGGATGGTGGCCCATACGTTTTGGACGAACGCGGGATTTAAAGCTGCCAAAGCCAACCACAACTATCTCGTCTCCTTTCTTTAAAGCCTCGGTAATGGAGTCCAATACGGCATCCACCGCCCGATTGGCGTCGACTTTACTCAGTCCTGATTTCTCAGCTACACAATCAGTCAAATCATTTTTGTTCATAATAATCCTCGGTAATAAAAACTTCGCACTCAGCCCAAGCCAGGCTAAGCATGCCTTTATATCAATTTTTCTTGGGAATTGTCAATATACAAAAGATACATATTGAGACAAATAAAATACCGCTTTCAAAGCAGTTGATTAAATTTTGACTTTGCAATACGATAATATGATCATTCTGAACAAGAAAAAAGAGATAAGCAGATGTCTAAGCATCAAGAAATACAAAATATCAGTAAACGTCCTTCTGAAAAATCGGTCGAGCTCTACATAGAAGCGGCTAAATTACTTTTTCCAGCGCCTGACAAGCAACGCATCTTCACCCTAGGGCTTATTGAATCCTTACGCAACTGCTCTGAACAGAAAATAACCCTCAATTTGTTATTATCTGAATATAATCAGTATGATTTTCTTTTCCCAAAAATTACTCCTATATTATTACCCTTCTTTTTTCTCGAAGGGATAAAAATTATTGTTAGCTATGTTTGTGGCATAGATTTATCGGAAATTAAAATTGATAACTCTCCCCCTATTGTCTACAATTTAAATATTGTTTTAGACTTTTTAGCTAATAGCAAAAATTCTTCAAACCTCGAAAAAAATCTCTATTTTTCTCATTTTCCCCCAACCTCTTTCTCTGATGCCGATCAAAAATATCAACTCGATCTCAAACGCTTAGCAAGCCAAGCATGCGAAATAGCACAAAATGCAAATACAAAAGAGGAAATTATAATTCAAATAAATAATCGTTTGGAAGCATATCGGCATATGTTTCGCTCTGGCTCTGGAACTGGGTTTATATTGGGTCAGTACCTTCTTGCGGCAGTTGCGAAGTCACTGAAAAAATTTGAAGAAAATTCAGCTTTTGAGTCTGAAACGTTTGAGGTGAAGGACATCAAATTGTGCAAAGAAAATGCTTTTGATCTTCTCACCGCATCTGTTACTGAGACACTATTTGATGGATGGCTGGTTGGCAATGTAACACTGGAAGTTAAAATCGCATTTTTAGAATACATGCTCATTGCTCTGTGTAAACTTGAAAAGGACACAAGGGCCGAAGTAGATCAACTCCTCGAGACTATCGATAAAATAAAAGTGCTAGTCATCAGTTCTTCTAAAATCAATTTGTTTTCCTCTGTTAAAAGCAAGCAACCAGAGAAGTCCAACAACTCATGTTTAGTGATGGAATGATTAAAGCGACCCGCCCACGGTGAGAGAGTCTATTTTTAGGGTGGGTTGACCTACACCGACGGCAACGGTTTGACCTTCTTTACCGCAGCTGCCAATGCCATTGTCTAATTTTAAATCGTTGCCGACCATGGAAACGCGTTTTAGAACTTCCGGGCCATTGCCGATTAAAGTGGCGCCCTTCACGGGACGAGTGACTTTGCCGTTTTCAATTAAATAAGCTTCGCTCGCGCTAAACACAAATTTTCCGGAAGCGGTGTCCACTTGCCCGCCGGAAAAATCCACCGCGTAAATACCGCGTTTGACGGAAGCAATAATTTCTTCAGGATCGCTTTTTCCGGGTAGCATATAGGTGTTGGTCATTCGTGGTAAAGGTAAATGGGCATAGGATTCGCGGCGGCCATTGCCGGTGGGCTGCATGCCCATCAGTTTGGCGTTATGACGATCTTGCATATAATTTTTTAATACGCCATTCTCGATCAGCATGGTGTTCTGGGTTGGAACACCTTCATCATCCACTGATAAAGATCCCCGCCGGCCAGGAATGGTCCCATCATCAACAATGCTACACAGTGGCGATACAATTTGTTCGCCCATTCGGCCGGAAAATATGGAGCTGCCCTTCCGATTGAAATCAGCTTCTAGGCCGTGCCCAACCGCTTCATGCAACAAAACAGCCGGCCAACCGGGCCCCAAAACGACAGGCATAATGCCCGCAGGGGCTTCTTCAGCGGTTAAATTGGTGAGCGCTTGTTTAACTGCTTTTTCAACGTATTGAATGCCGGTTTGTCCAGCGATAAAAAATTCATAACCGGAGCGTCCGCCGCCGCCGCAATGGCCACGCTCGCGACGGCCATTTTCTTCAGCAATCACCTGCACGGTTAAATTAACCAGAGGCCTCACGTCCGCGGTTAATACCCCTTCGCTGTTTAACAGCAAAATAATGTTATAACTGCCGGATAATGCAATCATTACCTGTTTGATGCGCGGGTCCATTTGCCTGGCTTTGGCGTCGAGTTCCTGCAGTAACGTGATTTTTTGATTCTCAGCCAATGAATCAATCGGATTAATCGCCGGATATAACGCTTTCACCGGCTGTTGCTTGACTAAGGGATGAATACCGGAACGCCCGCTTTGCACAATGCTGTGTGCGCTTTTCGCTGCCTGAATTAAAGCAGAACGCTCTATTTCATCGGCATAAGCAAAGCCGGTTTTTTCTCCGCTGATCACCCTTAAACCAAATCCTCGATCAATGTTGAATTCACCGCTTTTGACAATGCCGTCTTCCAAAACCCAACTTTCTGTGCGCAACCCCTGTAAGAAAATATCCGCAGCGTCAACGGCGCCGGTCATCGCCTTGCCCAAAATTTCTTCCAGTTGTTGCTCATTCAAATTGGCGGGATTCAACAAAGATTGGGTAGCAAACGCAATGGATTCATTTTTAGACATAGACCCTCGCAATCATTCTTCTTTGGCAAATGTATAGTAATCCTGAAAGCCATGGCCAAATGATCATACTGGTTAGCGCCGGTAACCAAAAATCTTTGTCCACGGATACGTGCAAAATATAAACATTTAAAAACATATTGATAATGGAGTAAATAATGACGAGAAGCAAAACCGTAAACGTTTGTTGGATGAGCGGCATGTG
Organism: uncultured Pseudomonadota bacterium; assembly: GCA_963702315.1. Taxonomy (GTDB): domain Bacteria; phylum Pseudomonadota; class Gammaproteobacteria; order Coxiellales; family Coxiellaceae; genus JAFEDN01. Next base: position 37,176 of record CAVPCA010000041.1, on the reverse strand, counting down.
AATCATCCAATTTTGCAATCTAAGCACAAAAAAAGCGACCAATGTATATAAAAAGGCTTGCTGGCCCAAAATAGTCCCGGTTAACAAATCCATCACCAAACCGGTCAAAAAAGCTATGCCTACGCCCATCCAGCGCGGGGAAGTCAATGTCCAAAAAATAATAATTAAAAGTACCCAATAAGGCCGCAGCCATACCGTCCTTCCCGGTAAAGGTAAAATGGCGAGCACCATGCCAATTAATAAGGTAATGGCAATGGTGATGTATCCTTTTACTACCCTTTGATCCACAATTATGTTCCAAAGCTGCCAGGTTGTAGCTGTTTTTGGACGGCTATATCAAAAGCGCCTTGTTCAGGCCAAGCTAATAACACTTCCTGGGTTTTATCCAAGTGCGCGGTGGGAATTAAATAGATATTCACAAATCGTTCTCCCAGCGTTATCCCTGCTTTGGATACGACGCCGACCGGATATCCCGTTGGAAATCGTTGTCCCATGCTGGAGGTGACATAAAGATCGCCTTCTTGAATGTCGTTGGCTTCAGGAACATTGATTAATTTTAATTGGCCGGAATGTGCTGAACCCACCGCAATCGCCCGCGAACCTGTGCGGTAATTTTGCACCGGCACGGCACTTTTCGGATCAGTAATCAGCAACACACGGCTGGTTAAGGGGCCAACGCTAATCACCTGCCCCATGACGCCATACGCATCTAAAACAGGTTGCCCCAAGTAGAGCTTATCTTGCGTGCCGCGATCAATGATCACTTGTTGGAGGTTGGGATCCAAATCCACGGCGAGCATCCTGGCGACAATCACTTTGCCATTGGCCTGAGACGTGGACCGTAACAATTCCCGCAATTGCGCATTTTCGCGTTCTAAAGTGAGCAGTTTTTGCAATTGCGAATCCAACAACATCAGTTGGACACGTAGACGTGCATTTTCTTCGACTAATTGGCTTTGGGCTTTTAGATTGGTAGTGATGTCACGCACCCATCTGACGGGTGTGTCGACTAAAATTTGAATGGGCGCTACCACACCGGTCAATCTGGCGTGCCAATTTTGGAAAAATTCAAAACGGCGATCGAGAACAATGAAAGATGCAGCGACTATAACAAAGAACAGAATTTTAGGCGCTGAAGCTGAACTTTTTTTGAAAATCCGCTTGATAACGATCTCCAAATCCTAATCTTTAGATAAAAAATCATGGCGAGCATGTTTCAACATTTTTAAAGCGATACCACCGCCGCGAGCGACACAAGTTAGAGGATCTTCAGCCACGATCACCGGCAAGCCCGTTTCTTCAATTAATAAACGATCGATGTCTCTTAACAAGGCGCCGCCTCCGGTAAGTACCAAACCACGCTCAGAAATATCGGAAGCTAATTCCGGCGGCGCTTGTTCGAGAGCGCCCCGTACAGCTCCGACAATGCCAGCTAAGGGTTCTTGTAAAGCTTCTAAAATTTCATTGCTGTTTAACGTAAAGCTGCGTGGCACACCTTCGGCTAAATTGCGGCCGCGAACTTCAATTTCACGGATTTCACTGCTGGGGAATGCCGAGCCAATTTGATGTTTGATATATTCAGCCGTGGCTTCACCAATCAAACTGCCGTAATTGCGGCGGACATAGTTCACAATGGCTTCATCAAAACGATCACCGCCAATGCGCACGGATTCTGCATAAACAATACCATTTAAAGAGATAATGGCGACTTCGGTGGTGCCGCCGCCGATGTCAACCACCATAGAACCACGGGCTTCTTGCACGGGTAACCCGGCCCCTATCGCGGCCGCCATGGGTTCTTCAATTAAAAATACTTCTCTTGCGCCAGCGCCCAATACCGATTCTTTAATGGCGCGTCTTTCCACCTGAGTTGAACCACAGGGTACACAGACTAAAATGCGCGGACTTGGTTTAAAAATCTTGCCTTCATGGACTTTATGAATGAAATGTTGCAACATTTTTTCAGTCACCCGGAAATCGGCAATAACCCCATCTTTTAAAGGGCGGGTGGCGATGATATTGCCAGGGGTGCGCCCCAACATTTGTTTAGCTTCAATACCTACCGCAACGATTTTGGTTTGAGCTGAATAGTTATCACGATGTAATGCGACTACGGAAGGTTCATCCAGAACTATTTTACCGTCACGGACAATCAAGGTATTGGCAGTGCCTAAATCAACGGCGTAATCATCGGAAAAAATGCCGCGCAATATTTTAAACATAAGGAGGATCTCTCAAGACTCTAAAATAGTAATAATATTAGAATTTCTTCCAATTTTCAAGCATCAAACATACGCTATTGCATTCTCGCGATAGGGTCAACTTAATGGGCGAATTGAATTAACGAACTTATGATGAACCTCTAAGCTCCCATAACCATAAGCCACAGCCATACTTTGTTTAAAATAAATAACCGTCATAGAATAATAACTTGGTTTTAAATAATTTCTCTTAGGATCTATAAATTTGACTAATTCATTACATTCAAAGGCATTATATCCATTAATATTTTCTGATTCACAATGAAAATTATTGTCCACAGGAATTAATCCAGAGCTTTTTTCCTTATTCTTAAAGACTTTTTTCATCTTTTCTTTGTCCTGAAGGTTTAACCTTTGGATTTGTTCATTATTGAGCCACTCGATCGTTTGAACACCCAATTCTGGATAGTACTTATCGTAATAAAAGTCTACATATTGAACGTTTTTATCTCCCTCCAATGCATCTTTGATATCAGGCGATCTAAAAGGTACTTCTACGCTAAATGCATTATTAGGTGCAGTATATGTTCTATGCGAAAATCCAGCGGTTGTGCCGCTATAAGAAGAACAGCCGGTTATTAACGTAAACAACCCATAACAAATAATTTTTTTTTTTATTTTCATATATTCCCCCGCTTCGTTATTAAACCTATCCTAAAAAGCTGCTCGATGCAAGAATCACAGACAATTTTGTGGTATCTTAAGGAAGCATGGAAAATCCTTATGTCTTAATACTTTATTATTCAAAGCGAGGGGCGACGCAAGAGATGGCGCGGGAAATTGCACGTGGGGTTGCGCAAATGCCGCAAATTGAAGCGCGCATCAGGACAGTGCCTCCGGTATCGGATTTTATGGAAGGCGTTGCAGATCCTATCCCCAGTAGCGGGCCATTGTACGTTTCCTTGGAAGATTTAAAACATTGCGCGGGTTTGGCGTTGGGCAGCCCTACTCGTTTTGGCAATATGGCGGCGCCTTTAAAATATTTTCTGGATAGTACAGCCGGGCTTTGGCAATCCGGCGCCTTAATCGGCAAGCCGGCTGGTTGTTTTACTTCTACCGCCAGTTTGCATGGCGGCCAAGAAACCACGGTCTTGAGCATGGCCTTGCCGTTGATTCATCATGGCATGGTGTTTGTTGGCGTTCCTTACAGTGAAACGGCGTTATTCACCACGCAAACCGGCGGAAGTCCTTACGGTCCGAGTCATTTTGCGGGCAATGATAGCAATTTGCCATTAAGTGAACATGAACGGCAAATATGTCGCACCTTTGGCAAACGCTTAGCTGGCGTCGCATTAAAACTATTATGAGAATAAAACGCATTTTTCGTTATTTGTTTGACCGTTTTTTTGAAGACGATTGTGCGAATCGTGCGGCTTCTTTAGCTTATACCACGCTCTTGTCATTGGTGCCGGTTACCATAGTAAGTTTTTGGATCTTGTCTATTTTTCCGGCTTTTGTAGGCACTGGCAGGGAAATTCAAAATTTCATTTTAGAAAATTTTGTTGCGCATTCGGCGCGCGTTATCTCGGACCAATTCGTTTATTTTTTAGAAAAAGTCAGTGTGCTTTCTTGGACTAATTTAGCAGCCTTAGTCTTTTTTTCTATTTTAATGATTTACGATATGGTAAATGCTTTTAATAAAATTTGGCGTTTGCGCGTCAACAGAAATATTGCATTGTCTTTTAGTTTTTATTCTTTGGTGCTGTTAATTGTGCCGATTATTTTCGGTCTTTTGTTGGTAATCAGTTCTTATCTCTCCAAATTGCCTTTTATTATTGATTTAGGCAAGGTGACTTTTTTAGTAAAACCATTTTTTGTCATGCTCCCTTATCTCGCGGCTTTTATTGTGTTTACAATTTTTAATTGGGCGCTTCCCAGTTGCCATGTGCCATTTCGCAATGCAGTATTAGCAGGTTTATTGACCACAATATTATTTGAAACGATAAAATATATTTTTGGTATTTATGTGAGTTTTTTCCCTACTTACCAAGTTATTTACGGCGCATTAGCGGCTGTACCAATTTTCCTAATTTGGATATATGTATCGTGGGTGATTATTTTATTAGGCACGCTGGTGTGCCAAGTATTAACCCAAGGGATCCCTGAGAATTATCATTAATAAGTTGCTTATTGATTTTCCGGTTGAGTAATGAGGCCAACTTGCTCAACACCGGCTTTTTGTAAAGCGGCCATGACGGTGATTACTTTTCCGTAATCGGTCGCTTGGTCGCCTTTGACGTAAACTTCGCGTTTTTCGTTTTTTTGTTTTGAAAGCGTTAATTGAGCAGCGACTTGTATCATCAGACTGGTTAATGTAATGGGTTGTTTGGGATTGCTGGCGGTGCTTAAATACAGAAGACCCTTTTGATCAACGCTGACAATAACGGGCGGCGCAGGATTCGGCGGTAGTGCTTTGGCAGAAGCTTGCGGCAGATTTACGGTGACTCCCTGACTTAATAATGGCGCAGCCACCATAAAAATGACAAGCAATACCAACATGACGTCGATATACGGCACGACATTAATTTCAGCCATAAAACGTTTTGATCGGCGATTAGTTAACTGTGGCATAATTTTCTTTTTTAGTTGTTAAATGACGTTGAAAAATATTTAACAATTCTTCCTGAAATATTTCATAGTGCTGTTGGCATTGATCCAAACGCTGACTAAATCGATTATAAGCAATAACAGCGGGAATTGCCGCAAATAAACCAACGGCGGTGGCAATCAATGCCTCGGCAATACCCGGCGCGACCATGGCGATAGAAGCTTGCTGCACTGTACCCAATGCACGAAAAGAATTCATAATGCCCCATACTGTACCAAACAAGCCAACATATGGACTAATAGAACCTACCGTGGCTAAAAACGGTAATTGCTTTTCTAAATCAGCGATCTCTTTGGTTTGTACAATCCGCATCGCACGGCGCGTAATTTCCAAATCATTGGCGCGGCGAAACTCTTTGTAACCATCATGAAACAGAGCCTGAAGCCCGGATATGCCTTGGACTTGCGCCAGCGACTGGTAAATTTTATTTAAGTCTCCTGTCCAGAATGTTTTTTCAAATTCACGGCAGTTTTTTAAAACTTTTTTAAATAACAGTATTTTCTGCAGGATAATCGCCCATGAGGCGATAGAAGCGCAAAACAAAATAGCCAAAACAACTTTTACCGTCACGCTGGCGTCGCTGATAAAACTCCATAAAGAAGCTTCTGGGGTCATGGATCGTCTCCGGGCATTCAATAAAAACCAATATATTATGACAAATGAATTAATTTTACCAGCAATCCCACTCTTTCTTTGTCAAATTCGCACTCCTATATTTGTTATCCTTTGCAATCTATCTTCGTCTTCTATGCTACCTTCGTCATCCTCCGCGAAAGCGGAGGATCCAGAAAAATATAAATGAATATTTGAATTTTTTATCTTTTTATTTTGCATTATTTATCGATTTTCGATATTTCAGAAAAAATTTAACTTTTTATCCTTCTACTTCAGAAAACCTTAACTTCATTTCATTATGATTTCATGCAACAGAGAGTAAAAAAAAATAAGGAATCCGTTAACAACAAAAATATAGGTAAATAAAATGTCAAAAAATTCGATACAAGAAAAAAGTTTAAAAAAACTAAATTTAATTATTAATGAAATTCTTACCACCGAACACACTTATAAAGAAGGCCTAAAGCAACTCGAAACTTTATGTGTTCGAAAAGCAACGACAATAAAAAGAAAAGAAATAGCATTGACAGATACATTAGAAGATCTAAATTTTTTAGACGAAAAATTATCAAGAGAAAATGTTGAGTATCGTTTTTTGATTGAGTTAATTACAAATATTCGTGAATTACTGGAAGGCATTCCAGACATAGAAAAATTTTCTAATTCCACGCTTAACGCGGACCAAATCGAAGAATTCTATAAGGCATTTATTGCTGCTTACGGACCCTCAGGATCATTAACGAAAAAAACTTTTGTCTTTGCTGCTTTTACACAAAGGAAAGATTCATATGTAACAAATATGGCTGAATTTTTCAAAAAAGAGGATCCTATTTATTGGTTAAGTGAAGTCATGCAGGATAAAACTTTTAAGCAAACTATGGAACAAAACGAAAAATTTTTCAAAGGTGTAGACACATCTGTACAATATAAGGATATGTTAACGCAATATATAGGAAGTCGATTGCAGTTGCCTGTTCAAAGATTTCCTCGATACGAATTATTCATAAAAGAATTAATACAAGCACTTATCGGTTTGAAAAATGGAGTCAAGTATGAAATTCCAAAAGATGAAACGCTGAAGGATGAAAAGGACAGAGAAGGCGTTTATGCAACATTAAATGATCACCTGCCACAAACAGGTAATCAGTTAAAAAGCACTAAGCTGTACGCTGCAAAGATAAATACCTTAACTATCCCAAAGGAAAAAGAAAAAATCTGGAATTTTCCAATCATTAATGGGATTCGCTACCTTATCGCACAACATACCAATTACGAAATTAAACACGAGAATGAGGCATTAGAAAATTCCAAAAAAAATTCTCCACATAATTCTATTGGAGAACAAAAAAGTTCTTCAACAGGAAGTCCTGAAAATTCTAAAGCTGAAGAAACTGACTCATCAGTATTGAGTGATCTTGATTCTCAAGACGAAATTTTGTTAAACGTAGATTCTGCAGAATCTTCTGATACCTCTTCACCAGAGGATAATCGAAAAGTTAGTTTTATACCAGTAAATGGCGTAGAAGAAACACCAAAACCAGTATCAAAAACGCCACCTCCGCCTCCTATAAGAAAAGCCAGAACGGTACCTGTTCCTCCGCCAATCCCAGAACATTTTCTCAGAAATAAAAGAACTAATTCAACCGATCTTACTGGTTCACAGCCCGCACTGTCTGAGAATAAGGAGCCGGCGTCAGCCTCCTCTACGTCTACAGCACCAGTTATTAATACACCCCCACCACTTCCACGTAGTAATACTGAGAAGCTAAGTGAAAATCAGTCATCGTTCTTACAACGACGTGCTGCTACTCCAGACACGTCAAATGTAACGACGACTCAGCCGACTCCTCCTCATCATAGAACAAGCATCTCTTCTGTACGTAATACCAGCGAATTATTTAAGAACGCACCGATTATGATGGGAGCGAAACCGAAATCGCAAGGAACACCTACACCTATGCAAACCAAGGGAATTGGTAATGGTGGGCAACAAGGATAAGCCCAGGGTTCGTTCGGAAAAAATGGAGTTGCTAACTCCATTTTTCCTGATAAAATGGAGTTAGCAACTCCATTTTATCGGTTTTAATATGTATGAAACATGATTTTATCAGGCGCTTTCTAGCACCCTCCAACCAAACTTATTTTTTATTTGGGCCTCGCGGGACCGGCAAATCAACTTGGTTAAAATTGAACTACCCCGGCGCCCTGCGAATAGATCTTCTTAAGCCAGACGTCAATCGTTTGTATCAGGCTCGTCCAGAACGGCTAATCGAGACAGTTGAAGCTTCTACCAGCAAGACCATTATTATTGATGAAGTTCAAAAACTTCCCGATCTTTTGAATGTGGTGCATTCATTAATAGAGGAAAAACAAGGCTGGCAATTTATTCTTACCGGCTCTAGTGCTCGAAAGTTAAAAAGGGCCGGTGTCAATTTGTTAGCGGGGCGGGCCATCGTTCGCCACTTACATCCATTTATGGCAGGCGAGCTTAAAGAAAAATTTTCTTTATCTCAAGCACTGCAATATGGTTTATTGCCATTGGTTGTAGAAAGTGAAAATCCTGTTGAGACTCTACGCGCTTACGTGGGATTATATTTGGAAGAGGAAGTAAAAACGGAAAATTGGGTGCGCAATATCGGTCATTTTTCACGTTTTTTAGAAATCATGAGCTTTTCCCAAGGCGCTATTCTCAATCTCAGCAATATCGCTCGTGAATGCGAAATATCCCGCAAATTAGTAGAAGCGTATTTGGACGTCTTACAGGATTTATTATTAAGTTTTCAAATTCCAGTATTCACAATACGAGCCAAACGGGAATTAGTTTCGCATCCTAAATTTTATTATTTTGATGCGGGCGTTTACGCCAGTCTTCGCCCTAGCGGTTATTTAGACACTACCCAAGAAATGAACGGCGGCGGCTTGGAAGGCTTAGTCGCACAGCATTTAAGAGCGTGGAATGACTATCAAGGCTCTTTAAATAAAATTTATTATTGGCGGACTCGTCATGGTGTAGAAGTGGATTTTATTATCGACGGAAAAGCCGGCCTTTTCGCCATAGAAGTCAAAAATTCAGATAAAATCCACTCTAAAGACCTCAACGGACTTAAATCTTTTTGCGAAGATTATCCTGAAGCAACTCCGCTTGTACTATATCGTGGAAAAGAACGTCTACAAAAAAATAAAATCCTCTGTTTACCTGTCGAAGATTTTTTAAAAACACTATTACCACTTTCGCCCAGACTTTTCAATTAAATAGCAAATTACCCAAGACCGCTGGTTGTTGAGCGAGCGTCAACGGGCTCGCTCAACAACCTAATGAAAGTTTGGTGCTTTTCGGCATTATTTTTTTTGATATTTTAAGGTCTGTTTACAATTCATTAATGATTCACAGAGAGACTTTCTCCCGTCCGTTGGCTATAATTAATCAAATAATATCTTTTAAAAAATATTTAAAAATATGGAATCTTTTATGAAAAAATTTTATAAAATCAATAAGTTAATTTTCGGTTTGAGCTTATTATGCATTTTCATCCCTTCATTAGCAGCAACGTCTACTATTAGTCATTTTAAGTTAAATAATGCAGCTCCTTATGATGTGGCCGTAAAGGGGGTAACCCACCCAGGAAACGTCACAATTCGCTTTTCTGCCTCCCCTCCTGAGCATAGGATAATGCGGGGTCAACCGTCTGAAGTTTCTATAACAACTTCGGATGATAAGTATAGTTCAGAGAATGTAACTATAATATATGGTGTTTCCAATAGACCGGAGTGGGGTTCCTGTACGATTACATTCCAATCCGCATACTTGGAGCGAAGGTCGAGTGAGCAAGGTCCGCTACTTATACCCGCGAAGATCGTCAGTACTCAAAGTGCTTCTACATACTTCAGATGTGATTTCTCTGGAGATACTGTAACTTTTAGGTAAAAGGAAAATAATGTTTTTGAGTCGGGAGAGGAATTTTATGAGAGAAATTTATAAAATCAAACGGTTAATTTCTAGTTTGCATCTTTTTACACGGATGTAAAAAGATGAAGCGCCCCACGGAGGGGTTTAAGCGTCCCGGCACTGCTTAAACCGTAGTCCGACCAGCGACAACGGATCAGCGATGCAACCAGCGGTCTTACGGTAATTTGCTACAATTTCCCATGGCATTGTTTGAATTTTTTGCCTGAGCCACAAGGACAAGGGTCGTTGCGGCCTACTTTGGGAGTTTGGCGAATAAAGGGTTGAACGGTTGCTGCCGTTTGGTCTTGTGATTCAGGTTCGGGAAAAGGCGTGGCGCCGGGCAGACTGGAAATTTCGGCATGTTGGAAATGCAGATCATGCATAACCGGTGGCGGCATTACGTTTTCTTCGGCTGCACGTAATTCGATTTTACTCAAGGTAGAAACCACTTCGTATTTAATGCTGCCCAACATTTCGGTAAATAAGTGAAATGATTCGCGCTTAAATTCTTGGGTGGGATTTTTTTGCGCATAACCACGTAAGTGAATGCCTTGACGTAAATGGTCCATCGCAGAAAGATGGTCGCGCCAGTGCGTATCTAAAGATTGCAGCACCACCGTTTTTTGTAGATGCTGGCGAGCGGCATCGTCAATCACCGATACTTTTTGTGTATATGCTTCAACGATGTGGTCCAATATTTTTTTACGTAAACTTTCTTCGTGTAATTGCTCGTCTTGTTTAAGCCATTCAGCAATTTCTAATTTTAAACCAAATTCTTGATTAATTTCGGCTTCAAGGCCAGGAATATCCCATTGTTCTTCTAAACTCTGTCGCGGGATAAATGTATTGACCATCTCGTTCAATGCATCTTCACGTATATTGATAATGGTTTCATCAATGTTTTCTGCTTTCAGCAATTCTAAACGTTGTTGGTAAATGACTTTGCGCTGATCGTTGGCAACGTCATCGTAATCTAATAAATTTTTACGAATATCAAAATTTAATCCTTCAACACGCTTTTGCGCGCGCTCAATCGCACGCGTAATCATTGGATGTTCGATCACGTCATGTTCTTGCACACCCAAGCGGCGCATAATATTCGACATGCGTTCGGCGGCAAAAATTCTTAACAGATTATCTTCCATCGATAAATAAAACTGCGAACTACCCGGATCTCCCTGACGGCCTGATCTGCCGCGCAATTGATTATCAATGCGTCGCGATTCATGCCGTTCCGTGCCTAAGACATGTAAACCACCGGCTTGAATCACTAACTCATGCTGCTTTTGCCATTTGGATTTATGCTCGGTTATTTCTTCCGGAGAAGCATTGGCCAACTCAGTTAATTCTGTTTCTAAATTTCCACCCAACACAATATCAGTTCCCCGTCCGGCCATGTTAGTGGCAATGGTAATGGCGCCAGGACGTCCTGCTTCAGCGATGATTTTAGCTTCTCGTTCGTGTTGTTTTGCATTTAACACTTGATGCGGAATTTTTTCTTTCTGCAATAGTTTTGATAACAATTCAGAATTTTCGATGGAGGCAGTGCCTACCAACACTGGTTGCTGGTTTTCACGTAATTCTTGAATTTTTTTGATAATCGCTTTAAATTTCTCATTACGCGATAAAAAAACTTGATCGCCTAAATCTTTACGCACAGTGGGTCGATTGGGTGGAATCACCACCACTTCTAATCCATAAATTTTTTGAAACTCAAACGCTTCGGTATCTGCGGTTCCAGTCATCCCGGAAAGTTTGTGGTACAAACGAAAATAATTTTGTAAAGTAATGGTGGCCAACGTTTGATTCTCTAATTGAATCGACACATTTTCTTTTGCCTCCACCGCTTGATGCAAACCTTCCGACCAACGGCGTCCGTCCATGAGCCGGCCGGTGTGTTCATCGACAATGATCACCTGATCATTTTTAACAACATAATGCACATCGCGCTGAAACAATGTGTGCGCTCTTAAGGTGGCGTGAATGTAATGCATCAAGTTAATATTACTAATGTCATATAAACTCGCACCTGGCGCTAACAAGCCCATATTGATTAACAACGATTCAACGTGTTCATGGCCTTGATCGGTGAGAAAAGCTTGCCGGGATTTTTCATCTAAATAAAAATCGCCGCGTTCGGCTTCTGGTACCTCTTCTTCTTTTTGATCTTCCTTCATCTTTTGTTCTTTGAGATGCGGAATAATTTCTTTAATTTTTAAATACAAATCCGAAGAAGCTTCAGCGTGCCCGGAAATAATCAGCGGCGTGCGTGCTTCATCGATTAAAATAGAATCTACTTCGTCAACGATGGCATAGTGCAAAGGCCTTTGCACCCGGTCTTCTAAATTAAATACCATATTGTCGCGCAGATAATCAAAACCAAATTCATTGTTGGTGCCATAAATCACGTCGGCTTGATAAGCGGCGCGTTTTTCAACCGGACCCATATTCGTTAAATTAAACGAAACCGTTAATCCCAAAAATTCATAAATGGGCCGCATCCATTCTGCGTCACGTTTGGCTAAATAATCATTGACCGTGACCACATGTACACCCTTCCCCGTCAATGCATTTAGATAAGCCGCTAGTGTAGCACTAAGCGTTTTACCTTCACCGGTGCGCATCTCCGCAATTTTTCCCGCATTCAAAACCATCCCGCCGATTAATTGCACGTCGAAATGACGCATACCCAACGCGCGTCGACTGGCTTCCCGCACAACTGCAAATGCTTCCGGCAAAATCTCACTGAGGCTTGCGCCTTTTTCCAGTCTGGCTTTAAATTCATTGGTTTTATCACGTATTTGTTGATCTGAAAGGGCAGCAATGGTAGGCTCTAATTGATTTACTTTTTTTACTTCACGCCACAAATGCCGCAAAAGACGGTCATTATGGGTGCCGAATATTTTTTTCAGGATGTTGATCATATAAGTTTATTTTGGCACAAAAATTCAGATATTTAAACTATGCACAAAATATGAGCATATAAAATGAAAGACAAGGACCCAACGCCGATCAACCATCTACTGGAGGATTATGGCGATTATGAATTGCGAAAAATCGTTCGCCAAGTGGAACGTTTAATTAAAATGAATAAGCTTTTGGTTGCCCACTTACCTAAAAATTTATCAGTGCATTGTCAAATGGGTCAATACACGCCCACAGAAATTATTGTATTAGCCGACAGCGCCGCCTGGCTGATGCCACTCCGTTATTTAAAACCAGAACTATTAAAAAAATTAAAAGCCGAACCCGCATTCACGCATTTACAAGACATCCAATTTCGTATCCAACCCTTACAAAAATTAATTTCATCAACCGAAAAACCAATTGAAATTAGAAAACTCTCCAAACAAACCAGTGCATTGTTAACAAGCACAGCAACTGAAGTCACAAATCCCTTATTAAAACGCTCTTTATTACGCTTAGCGGAGAATGTGAATTAGCAAATTACCAAAGCTCGCTGGTTGCCTCGCTGATCCGTTGCCGCTGGTCGGACTCCGGTTTTAGCAGTGCCGGGACGCTTAAACCCATCCATGGGGCGCTTCATCTTTTTACATCCATGTAAAAAGATGACCCGGCACTGCTTAAACCTTCGTCCTCTGCGTCAACGGATCAGCGAGGCAACCTGATGAGCGTTCAATGTCGATCGTTACTATTTTTGTTGAATTAATAATTTTAATTTTTTTAAAATAAAAAAATATCAAAAACATAATGCCGAAAAGCACCAAACTTTCATCAGGTTATTGAGCGAGCCCGTTGACGCAGAGCCCGGAGGAATATCAATTGTCAGATCCTCTTTTTACAGGGACGTAAAAAGAGGAAGCGGCCCATGGAGGGTCGTTCAAGCGGTCTGACAATGATATTCCTTCGTTGCGGCCAGGCGGCAACGGGCTCGCTCAACAACCAGCGGTCTTTAGTAATTTGCCTATAAATAGAAAATCAATTAAACAACAGCTTCGAGGGCGGGAATGAAGCCTATGGGGACTTTGGTAGGGTCTGTGAAGGTGACGATTTCCCAGGCGTCGGGTTCGCTTAGGATTTTGTGGATTAAACGGCTATTTAAGTTATGGCCGGATTTAAAGCCGGAAAAAAGAGCCGATCATGTTGTGACCTAATAAATAAAGATCGCCGATGGCGTCTAAAATTTTGTGTTTTACACATTCGTTTTCATAACGCAAACCATCTTCATTCAGGACTTTGTATTCATCCAATACCACCGTATTGTCTAAACTCGCCCCCAAGGCAAGATTTTTTTTACGAATGTATTCATATTCAGATAGAAACCCAAAAGTGCGCGCACGCGACACTTCTTTAATATAAGACGATTTAGCAAAATCGATGGTCAATTGTTGATTGGCTTCATTAAAAGCAGGATGGGTAAACTCAATACCAAAGCTGACTTTAAATCCTTCAAACGGCACGACTTGAACCTTTTTGTCACCGTCGGTCAGCGCAATCTTGCGTTTGATACGGAAAAATTTCTTAGCGGCATTTTGTTCAACAATTCCCACAGACTGTATCAGAAATACAAAAGGCGCAGAGCTACCATCCATAATGGGCATCTCACCGGTGATATCCACATATAAATTATCGATACCTAAACCCGAAGCCGCAGAGAGAAAATGTTCAACTGTCTCAACGCGGGCTTGCCCCTTGGCCAAACAAGTGCACAAATTAGTTTCTGTTACAAAGGACACCTGCGCAGGAATTTCAACCATGGGATTTAAATCAATACGCCGAAACACAATACCTGTGTTAACAGGTGCAGGATGCACGGTAATGTGAACTTTCTGCCCAGAATGAACGCCAATACCGGCAGCCGTAAATGAATTGTTGAGCGTACGTTGTCTAAAACCCATAACTATGACCAAAATCCTTATGTTGTGAAGTTTAACACATTTCTCGGATTATGCTTCATCGCTTATCTTCTTCTGGTTTACGACGCAAGAAAGCTGGAATGTCTAAATATTCACCTTCTTTAGGCGTATTTTCTACTTCAACGGTTTTTTTAACTGTTTCCTGTTGACGTAAATAAGTCGGACGGTCCAGTTGATGATAATCTAAAGCGTTATCGCTGCGCATATTGGAAACAGCAGCAGCCGGCTTAGTGGTTTCTTTTCCACCACCCAATCCGGTGACGACCACGGTGACACGCATATGTTCGGTATCTTCAGGCTCGATAACCGTACCGATAACCACCGTTGCATTTTCAGAAGTAAAGCTCTTGATCACATCGCCCACCGCTTCAAATTCACCGATGGACATATTCATACCAGCGGTGATATTAACCAATACACCACGCGCACCTGAAAAATCAACATCTTCCAACAATGGGCTAGAGATCGCGGCCTCTGCTGCTTCGCGAGCACGATTTTCGCCGGAACCAATGCCGGTACCCATAATCGCCATGCCCATTTCCGACATCACCGTACGCACGTCAGCAAAATCCACATTGATGAGACCAGGACGTGTTATTAAATCGGCAATGCCTTGCACAGCGCCACATAAAACGTTATCTGCTGCTTTTAAGGCGTTATCAAACGAATAATTTTTACCTAAAACGCTTAGCAATTTGTTGTTGGGAATCGTAATCAAAGAATCCACAAATCTGGACAGTTCTTTAATACCATCTTCCGCAATCCGCATACGCTTGCGACCTTCGAAAGCAAATGGTTTGGTGACCACTGCAACCGTTAAAATGCCTAATTGCCTCGCGATTTCCGCAACGATCGGTGCAGCACCGGTTCCAGTGCCGCCGCCCATGCCTGCTGTTAAAAACAGCATATCTGTTCCTTCCAGCGCCTCACGAATGCGGTCGCGACTTTCTTCGGCGGCTTGACGGCCGATATCAGGATTAGCACCAGCGCCCAGGCCTTTAGTGATTTCTTCCCCTAATTGGATAATGGTGTCGGCGCCGGAACGCTGTAAAACTTGAGCATCCGTATTGGCGCAGATAAATTTCACGCCCTGAATGACGCCCCGATTATGCTCTTCCATCATGCGCTTAAGAGCATTGCCACCACCACCTCCAATACCAATCACTTTAATGATGGCATTGTGAGGAACGTTATCACCTAGTTCAAACATAACCTATCCTCTCTAAAATAAATTAACTAAAAATGACCTTGAAACCACTTTTTCATTCGCGACCACAATTTTGCTTCGTTTCGATCGAGATCGATGCCAGACGATACACCATCCAGTTGCAATTGACCATACAACAATAAACCAACGCCTGTCGAATAAGCGGGATTGTCACGCACATCCACTAAGCCACGAATGTTTTGCGGCACTCCCAAGCGCACAGGCACTTGAAAAATTTTTTCGGCACATTCAAGACAACCTGGAATTTTAGAAGCTCCCCCAGTTAACACAATGCCTGCCGTGATCATTCTTTCAAAGCCACTGCGTTGTAATTCTGCTTGAATCAAATTAAACAATTCTTCATAACGCGCCCTAATCACCTGGACAAGGTCCTGTTTGTGAATTTGTTTCGGCAAATGTTTTGCTACGCTTGGCGCCTGAATAGTTTCTTGTAAATTAGCAAGGTCAGTGGAAACTGAACCATATTTTAGTTTAATTTGTTCGGCATATTGCAAAGGCGTGCGAAAAGCAATGGCAATATCATTGGTAACGTGATCACCAGCGATCGGAATCACCCCGGTATGGCGAATGGCGCCTTCGGTAAAAATGGCAATATCCGTAGTGCCACCACCAATGTCCACCATGCAAACGCCCAATTCTTTTTCATCTTCATTCAAAACCGCGTGACTGGAAGCGAGTTGTTCCAAAACAATATCACGCACTTCTAAACCACAGCGGCGCACACATTTGGTAATATTTTGCGCTGCACTGACCGCACCAGTAATGATGTGAACTTTTGCCTCTAAACGCACACCGGACATGCCTACCGGCTCGCGGACACCGTCTTGAGAATCAATAATGTATTCTTGCGATAGAATATGCAGAATTTTTTGGTCCGCGGGGATAGCCAAAGCTTTAGCAGCGTCGATGACGCGATCAACATCCGATTGATTGACTTCGCGATCACGAATCGCCACAATGCCATGGGAATTGAAACTACGAATATGGCTGCCCGCTATACCTGTAAATGCAGCATTAATTTGACAGCCCGCCATCAATTCAGCTTCTTCTATGGCGCGTTGCATAGACTGTACGGTTGATTCAATATTGACGACAACCCCTTTTTTCAAACCATGCGAAGGATGTGAACCGAATCCCACCACTTCAATCTGACCATCATCCGCCACTTGCCCAACCAAAGCAGCAATTTTGCTGGTACCGACATCCAAAGCGATGATCAAATCTTGTTCCGGTTTTTTTGGCATTTAAAAATTAACTCCAGGGGTTAAGCAATGGGGGCATTATAAGTTAAATCATCCTACAATGCTATCCATATTCTCCATATTCCTATATTTTCATATACAAATCGTAAAGCTGTAAATTATCTTCCCATTGGTAACCAGGGGGAATTTGATCGGCCTTTTTAGAGTTTAAAAGGTAAGTGTGGCCAGGCTGAGGGGTGGCGGCAATTTTTTGGTAACGGTACAGGTATATCAACAATTTCCAATCGGTGCTTAAATCAGCGGAAAGCGATACCACCGAACCGGTTGGAACTTGTTTTTGTATTTTTAAAACATCAGTTAACAATGCTTGATCTCGACTGATTTTACCGGCGGAGAGTCCTAACCATAAACCCGCAATCATAATGCCGCTGAGTAAAACGCCCAAGGTAAATTTAAAAGCCAGATTATTGATATTGAGCCGCACTATTTTATCTTCAAAAAAAGGCGTCACCCAATGGGCGAACAACAACACCAAGAATGGAAATGCTTGATAAAAATAATGTCCCGTTTGCCGCGTACTCAACAAAACCGGTAGTGCAGCGGTTAAAGCAATCCAGCCAAAAAAAATGGCCCAATGACTTATAGAATGATTTTTTTTAGCATTCAGAAAATATAAAAATAAAGCTAGCGCTATCAAATAAATGCAATTGTGCAGCAGAGTCATTAAACCTAAAATATGTTTCCAACCCACGAATGCGCCCACCCGGTGTCCAAAAAAAGAAGGTAACAATTGTACGGTAAAATAATGCTGCAAATTTTGACGCGCCGGCGCATACCCATAAAGCAACGAAAATAAAAACACGATAACCAATAATAATATTGCCGTCTGTTTGCCCGCCTCGATTAAGTTTCTCCGAAACACCAGCCAGTAAATAAATGGGATGAAAATTGGAAAAAATGCTTGCAATCCATTAATCAAAAAAGCAATGACGATGAAAAATCCGGCGCAAACGGTGAAAAATGATTTTTTTTTCTGCATAGCTTGAATCAAGCATAGGGCGCTTAAAGTAGTAAATATCGTCATCGCAGGTTCAAGAAAACCCATTTGAATATGCAGAAAGTCATCAAGCAATAACAACCAAATTAAAATGGGTATCCAAAAAACATATTTATTTTTTGTTGCCGTCGTTTTTTTCCAAAGGATATAGACTAAAAAGATATTAACTAACGCCACAACGAAGCAATAAAATTTATCAACATAAATACTATCGCTATGTGTGAGGCGGAAAAACAAGGATTGTAAAAAAATACCTAAGGGAGGATGTTCATAAAACTCAGGAAAAAATAACGCATTAAACTTCGGCGCCCATAAACTGCCAATGTGATTTGCCATGTTCCAGGCAATCGAAGAATAAAACATCCCATCAAAAAACATACCCTGCGTGACTAAAGGCCTGCTTTCGACCAGAAATAATAATAGGGTAAGCAAAATGAAAGGCAGGTTTTTTTTTAATTCAATGTTCACTGGATGATCATTATACCCAAAAGGATTAGATCGAGCAAGCAAATTACCCTGGAATTGCTGGTTGCATCGCTGATCCGTTGCCGCTGATCGGACTACAGCTTAAGCCATTACAGCTGGAATGGCTGCTCCGATTTAGATTCCAAGTTGGGAACAAAAGTTTGTTTTTCCATGCATGGGGTTCCAGCAAGTTTATCTTGATCAGCTTCCTGGCTTAAATCCAGGATCATAATTTTTTTACCCGGAAATATGTTCGCCTCTTTTTTGACCGTAGCAGATGTAATTTTAAAATCATACATTTCTTTTAAGTAATGAAAAATATCCTTGTCATATAAAGTAAAAGCGTTTCCTGATTTAATTTTATATTCCCAATTAAAACCCGTTATCTTTTTTAAAACCAGCAGAATACACTTTCCAAGTACGGAAGAGGCTTTATAATCTGGGATTGTCACCTCTAATATCAGGGTATTCTTTCCTTGCGCATTCAATTTTTCTAATAATGGTCCGGATGGAATATAAAATTCCCGAGAATCATTTTCATAGTAAAAATGTTTGTCTGCCATAACATCCTCTTGGGAAACAGATATATGAGTACTGGGTGGCTTAAGCGTTAAGGATCTTCCCATTTTAAATATTTCTCTCTCTCCCAAAATATTGACCAGATATTGGTCAACTTGGGATTTAATACATCGTCCAAAAGGATCAAAAATTTGTGGGCGTTTATTGATATGTACCCAATATTCATATCCATAATTAACAGTAATTATTTCATTTGCTTCAATCGTCCGCAGAGCTCTAACTGCAAGAAAAACTTCGTCATCATAGGAAAACACATCAAATCCAACATTAGCAGTTGTATAATCACTATTTATCTTACTTAATGTTTTGTAATTTTTCATATCTTCTTCATCGAACGCATGCTGAAGGAATCGAAAAAAATTACTTTGTTTCTCGTGGTCACAGACTATCATTTGCTGTTCATCCTCAAAAACAGGGGCTAAATAATTATTTGATGCCTCTAAGCGATTCTTTATGTCTTCCACAGATAATGTTTTAATAACCCCAGCAAGAGGGCCGAGTACTGTTCCTTTTGGGATTAATTGACGCGTAGCTAGCCCGAATCCACACTCCTCACCCATATTGCAAATAACTAATTGAGTTTGTAAAGATTGCATAGTATCGATTATTATTTTGAAAATTTTTTCATTCAGTTTTACAGCGTCCGTTGCTTTTAATTTCTGGCGTATTTTTTCATCGGCAGGACAATTTACACTTTCTGTCCAGGATACAATACTGTTTCCTTTGGATTTTGCGAAACTAATGAAATTCTCCGGTGTCATTTCCTGAATTTTATAATCACCAACAAGGACCGTGTCTGAGTATTGAATAAATTTAGGATTCGGTATTTCTGAAAATATATCTTTTGACTTCTTACTCATTTTTTATCTCCCTATTAAAATTTCACAATTAGCTACTATATTATTCATCGACAATTAATTTGTCAATAGCAAAAGTAACAAAACAGCAATTCCCGCTACGCGTTCATTGCTTCCTGGTTTGAATCCTGAATCCAGGCAAAGCCTGAATTCAGGAATGAAGGGAGAGATCGCTCCGCTCTTCTCCCCCTTGCGATCCCCCATCAGGAAGAGATTTTCTACGAAAATTATTTTTAAATTACTCTTTAATTTCATGATTTTCAAAGTTTATATTTCTAGCGGGAATTGCTGGTAACAAAAGTAATTACTTGCGGTATTCCATGGCTATACCATTTTGGTAACGCAAATCCAGATGTTTAATCTCGCTAGCTTTATCACCCACCAATTGAGGATACCATTTTACTAAGCGGGTGACTTTAGCCAGGATGTCCTCGCGGCCCAAAGTTACCGCAATGCCATTGTCTAATTCCATTTCCCAGTTTTCACGCGCATTCCATTCGAGTTTTTGAATCTGTAAATGTAAGGGAATAAACAGCGTGTTGAGTTGCTGATATTGATTGAGCACCGTGCTTTGTGTATCTTGCGGGCCTTGTAAAAAAGGCAGTCCAGTCGGTACTTCCAATGTGGGCACTGCAAAAATATTACCTTTTTCATTTAATAAGTCGCTGTTATTCCAAACAGCAACAGGATGTTGTTCTTTTACGGTGACGATCAGCACACCGGGAGTTCGTTTCAGGCCGACAGTTTCGACCCAGGCAATTTTTTCCAACTGTTTTTTAAGCTTCGGTAAATTGATTGAGAAAAAACCGCCTGTTAGATTTGCAGAAACTTGCTGGGAAATAATATCATGATGTAGATGCTGAAATTCCCCTTCAACTTTTATGTGCTGAAACGGCAATGTTTGTGGATTTTTAATCCAAAGCCAAACCCAACATCCGGCGCAAATTAATAAGCCGAACACCAAACCGGTCAATAAAGCCGGTAAATAAACCAGATATTTAATTTGACGGTGAATAACTCTGTCTCTGTTTCTTATCATGTCAGCTTGGGTATGATCGATTCGATATCTCCAGCCCCTTGCATCAATACGATGTCATTTTCTTTAAGCAGATTGTGTAATGCTTTTGGCAACTCTGCCAAGGAGGGAATTAATTGCAGTTTTTTCGCAGAACGTTGCGACAAGGCTTGATACAAGACTTCACTGCTGACACCCGGAATAGGTCGTTCCCCAGGGCCTCCATAGATCTGCAGTAACAGCAACACATCCGCTTCACTCAACACTTTTACAAATTCTTCCATCAATGCTTGCGTACGGCTATATCGATGCGGTTGAAACGCCATCACAATCCTTTGGCCCGGCCATGCTAAGCGCGCCGCATTCAGCGTTGCTTTGATTTCCGTAGGATGATGGCCATAATCACTAAAAATTAAAGCTTTACCTTTATCCAGCAGAATTTCTCCACACGGATGAAATCTTCTACCCATTCCAGGAAACTGCTGCAACGTTTTTAATAACACTTCATCTGCTACGGCATACTCCTCAGCAATCGCTACGGCAGCCAAGGCATTTAGTACGTTATGTTTTCCCGGCAAATTAAGATTCACTTCGATACTGGTGTGACCTTTGCGCATCAAGCGAAATCGACTATTTAATCCAGTTTGCTGAAAATTTTCCGCCCGAATATCGGCGTCTTCACTAAAACCATAAGTGCGGATATTCGCGGAAATTTTTGGCAACAATTCACAAACAATGGGATCATCGATACATAAAATTGCAATCCCATCTGGATCAACATGATTAATAAAATCTACAAATGTATTCTTCAGGCAATTAAAATCGTCGTGATAATTTTCTAAATGGTCCGCCTCAATATTGGTAACCACAACCGCATGCGGTTTTAAAAATAAAAAAGAACCATCACTTTCATCGGCCTCTACCACAATGTCTTTGCCTTTTCCAAAACGAATCGTAGATTCAGAGCCGCGTAAATAACCGCCTATAATGTAACTCGGATCACGTTCAGCCATTGTCATTAACAAACTAATTAAACCACTGGTCGTGGTTTTTCCATGCGTGCCGGCAATTGCTATGCCCTTACGGTCGCGTAAAAATTCGGAGAGCAATTGACCTCTGGGTATTAATGGTAGACCTTTTTGTTTGGCCAATAAGAATTCAGGATTTTTTTCATTGATGGCGCTGGAATAAACAACCGCGTCTGCGCCCTGCAATTGTTCAGCTTGATGGCCTTGATAAATCGTGGCGCCTAATTGTTTCAAGCGATTGATAATAACCCCCGTATTTTGGTCCGAACCAGAAACTGTATAGCTCCCCGAATGCAACAGCATTTCCGCCAAACCACTCATACCAATGCCGCCAATCCCAATAAAATGAATATGATGAATAGTAGGGTTATTGAGTATTCTCATGCACCTAATCCTTGTTTTCCAATAAATCCAATATAATTTTAGCAGCCATTTCTGCGGCTTCAGGCTTGGCCAATTGTTGAGCATGAGCACCCATTTCAGCCAATAACCCTTTATTTTCTAAAAAAGCGTTTATCCATTGACTGAGCTGGGACGTGTTCAATGCTTTTTCCCGCACTAATAGCGCTGCGTTTGCTGCTTGTAAATTGAGGCTATTCTTCCACTGATGATCATCGACCGCCGCAGGAAACGGCACTAATATGCTAGGCAACTCCATGCAAGTAATCTCAGCCAGTGTTAAGGCGCCAGCGCGGCAAATAATTAAATCTGCCCACTGATAAGCCCCCACCATTTCCTGAATAAAGGGTTCAACCTTGGCTGTACTCTTCAATGAACGATGCGTTTCTAAAACCAGATTATAATCATTTTTTCCGCTTTGATGCCACCATTCCAGTTCAGGATTACGCGGAAAAGACGCTACAAAATTCAATATTTTCTCATTAAGGCCATGCGCACCCTGACTGCCACCCAACACTAAAATTTTCAATTTCCCCTCTGTAAAATTTCTGACTTGCTGGGCAGCATCCACAATCGATTGGCGGACGGGGTTGCCAATCAGGTGCGTTGGCAACCGTTTGGCAAAGACACCTTGGTAAGCGCTCATTCTAGCGTTCGCTATATGACTGAGGATGCGGTTGCTATAACCCGCTACTGCATTTTGTTCGTGGATAATGAGTTTTTTTCCGGCCAATTTTGCGGCGACGCCGCCCGGCCCGCTCACAAATCCACCCATCGCCAAAACCACATCAGGTTTTATTCGCCGAATTACCCGCCAGGCTTGCCAGATGACATACAACAGCTGCAAAGGTGCTAATAAATACGTCTTCCACCCTTTGCCTCTGAGCCTTTTTGCTGAAATGTAAGTAATAGGATAATGATCAGGAACCAGTTGTTGTTCTAGGCCGATCTTGGAGCCTAACCAATGGATGTTGACGCCTTGCTTGACCAATTGATCAGCAACAGCAAGGGCCGGAAAAATATGCCCGCCGGTCCCCCCCGCAATAATTAATAATTTATTCATTAAACAATTTATTCAGTTTGTTTCCAACCTGTTTCATGTGCAATACGCAGAATAATACCCATCACCAAGCAATTGATCAGCATACTACTGCCGCCGTAACTGATGAATGGGAAAGTTAATCCCTTCGTGGGTAAAACGCCCGCGTTGACACCGATGTTGATCATACATTGTATACCTAACCAGACCGCAGCTCCATAACTCGTATACGCGCAAAATAAATTTTCTTGCTTAAATGCATGCCGGCCTATTCTTAATATACAGAGAACAATGGCGGCAAAGATGGACATTAGCACCAGAACTCCCATCAAACCCAATTCTTCCGCGATGACCGCAAACACAAAATCGGTATGTGCTTCAGGTAAATAGAATAACTTTTGAATGCTGTTTCCCAAACCCACACCAAAAAAACCACCTTGGCCAAAAGCAATTAAGGATTGCGTCAATTGATACCCTGAACCAAATTGAGAAGTCCAAGGATTTAAAAATGAGGTCAAGCGCTGCATTCGATAAGGTGAAATCACCGCAAGCCCAGTTAAAGCTAGCCCGGCAAAAACAATTAATAAAATAAACCAGCCGATTTTCACATCCGCTAAAAATAATAAAGTCAAAAACATTACGCTAATCACAAATAAGGCGCCGAAATCAGGCTCCAGCAATAATAAAATGGCCAAGATTATCAAAATAACCAGCGGTCTTATAAATCCCAATGCTTCTTCTTTTACCACTTGCCGATGCCGGTTTAAATAGCTTGCGAGATAAATCAAGGTGGAAAATTTAGCCAACTCTGAAATTTGTAAAGTTAGAAATCCGAGATTGATCCAACGCCGGCTGCCATTCATCATACGCCCGATTCCCGGAATTAAAACCAAAGCGAGCAAAAACAAAGTGATCAAGAGCAAGGGCGTGCTGATTCTTTCCCAAAATTTTATCGGCACTCGCGTAGCCGCAAAAGCCAACGCCAAAGCGGATAAAAGGTAAATGCCTTGGCGAATTAAATAGTGGAAAGGATAGCCAAATTGCCGATCTGAAATCACCATAGAAGCCGACGCCACCATCAACAATCCAAATAGCAACAATCCCACCCACAGGGTGACAAGCCAGTGGTCATAATGAATCATGTGTTTCGTTTTTGCCATTTTGGGGATAATAAGATTTTTCAGATTTAATAGCAAATTACCAAAGCGCGCTGGTTGCAAAGCTGATCCATTCATCCATTCTAAGCGTAAAAATTATGAAGGGCTTTAACAAAAACTTCGCCGCGGTGGGCGTAATTGCGGAACATATCTAGGCTGGCGCAGGCTGGGGAAAGTAAAACGATATCGCCTGGTTTTGCGCGTTCAGCGGCCCAGTTAACGGCTTCTTCCATGGACGAGACATTTTGCGTGGGGACTTTGTCCCCCAAAAGTTTTTCTAATATGGTCGCGTCTTTTCCTAATAAAATGAGTTGATCGACATATTGATGAACGGGGCCCATCAGAGAAGATAAATCGGCTTTTTTAGAATCGCCGCCGGCAATCAGCCATAAACGACCGGTTTTGGCAGCGCCTAAGCTTAATAAAGCAGCAATTGTAGCGCCTGCATTGGTGCCCTTTGAATCATCATACCAATGCACGCCGTTATACTCCCCTACCCACTGACAACGATGCGGCAATCCTTGAAAATTTTCGAGCGTATGCAACATGCTTTCAATCGGTAACTGAATCGCCTTACCTAACGCCAAAGCGGCTAGCGCATTTTGAAAATCGTAAGTTTGCTTTAATTTTAATTTTTTAACATTCATTAAAGGCTGTTCGCCAATGGCTAAAAATATTTCGTCATTGATTTTCCTTAAACAAAAATCATTAGGCCCTTGTGCCTGCAAGCTAAAACCTAAAGGATTATTTAAATTTAAATGCCGCCATAATTCCGGTTCATCGAGATTAACCACCGGTCGTAAGCAATTTTTATAAATTCTTTGCTTCGCTTTGGCGTAATCCTCATAAGTCTCATAACGATCCATATGGTCAGGACAAAGATTTAACACTACTGCAGTTGACGGTTTTAACGATTCCGTAGTTTCCAACTGAAAACTGGAAATCTCGAGAACATAATAATCAGGCGAAGGCCGATTTAATGTAGACAACACCGGATCACCAATATTGCCACACACAACCACGGAATGCCCTGCATCCGCCACCATTTTTCCCACCAAAGAAGTCACCGTCGTTTTTCCATTTGAACCGGTGATCGCAACAATCGGTTTTTTCACCACCCGAGCAAATAATTCAATATCCCCAACCGCAGATTTGCTCAGCGCCAATTGCGCCGCAATCGGTGGTTCTTTCAACGAAACCCCTGGACTAACAATAAGTTCATCCGCTTCTTTTAAATAAGGTGAATCAAAAGTCCCAAACGTAACTGGAACATATGGAAATTCTTTTTGCAAGGCAGCCGATTCCGGCGGCTCCAATCGACTGTCTACAACTGCGACTTTATAGCCGAGTTCCACACAATAGCGAAGACAGGACAAGCCTGTTAAACCTAAACCAATTATTACTTTCATATCTTAAAAAATCCCGCGCCGCTAACTCGCTAGCTAACGGGTGGCAGCGGAATCTTTTTCCACGCACAGCGAAGCGAGCATGGAAAAAGATGCAGCTGACAGGACCCGTGGAGAGGCTAACCCGCGATTTAGCGCGCTCCTTTTTTATCGCAATTTCAGCGTGGCAATGCCGAATAGGACCAGCATCACCGTGATGATCCAAAATCTAACAATCACTTTGGGCTCAGGCCACCCTTTTAACTCGAAATGATGATGAAGCGGCGCCATCTTAAAAATACGTTTGCCGGTCATTTTAAAAGAAGCCACTTGCAAGATCACCGAAACCGTTTCTGCAACAAATATTCCACCCATCACAAAAAAAATAATTTCCTGTCGCACAATCACCGCAATAACGCCCAAAGCGCCACCTAATGCCAGAGCACCGACATCGCCCATAAACACTTGTGCAGGATACGCATTGTACCATAAGAATCCTAGGCCGGCCCCAACGATAGCGCTGCAAAAAACTCCCATTTCCCCCACACCCGGCACATAAGGAATCGCTAAATATTCGGAAAAAATATGATTACCGGTGAGATAAGCAAATACACCTAACGCCATAGCAACCAACACCGTGGGCAATAACGCTAATCCGTCTAAACCATCCGTCAAATTAACCGCGTTACTGCTACCGACAATCACAAAATAAACCAACAGGATATAAAACAGTCCTAAATTGAGCGCAACATGTTTAAAGAACGGAATAATCAATTGCGTTTCAGCAGGCACTTGCGCCGTAACATATAGGACGACTGCGGCGGTTAGCGCAATTACCGATTGCCAAAAATATTTCCAACGCGCAGGCAATCCAGCGCTATTTTTTTCAATCACTTTTCGATAATCATCCACCCAACCGATAAAACCTAATGATAAAGTCACAAGTAAAGCAATCCAAACAAAACGGTTGTTTAAATCACACCACAATAACACGCTTACCGTCACGGCCAACAAAACCAATGCGCCACCCATCGTGGGCGTACCCTTTTTTTCTGGTGAGATTGCGGCCCTAATTCCCGAATGGATTGACCAATTTGACGTTTCATTAATTCATTAATTAACGGTGGGCTAATGAGCAAAGCAATAATAAAAGCCGTCAACAAACTGATGATGGATCGGAAAGATAAATATTGAAAGACCCGAAAGCCTGAATAAAATTGCGTAAGATAAGCGGTCAGCCACAACAACATTGATCATTCACTCATTTAATGCCAATACAACTTGATTCATCTGCATGGAATTTGAACCTTTTACCAAAATCGTGACATTTTCTTCTAATTGTTTTTTCAGCGCTTGAATTAATTCATCACGATCTTTAAAAAAATAAGCTTGTTTGCCAAACGCTTGTGCGGAATGGCGAGTCAAATCTCCAAAACAATAGAGTTCTTCAATACCTAAGTTCTTAGCCTGAAGCCCTACTTGTTGGTGATAATGCAAGGCGTTTTCTCCCAGTTCGCGCATATCACCAATGACCAATATACGTTTACCATCGCGTTGCGCCAGTAATTTAATCGCCGCGAGCATAGAAAGCGGATTAGCATTGTAGCTGTCATCGATAATCAAAGTATTTTCTTTAGTGCGATATTCATTGAGCCGCTGTTTTTCAGCGCCGGCTTGATTAAGGCCTGCTTGAATCGCCGTCAGTGGTAATGATAATGCATAACCCGCCGCCGCTGCTGCCAACGCGTTATAAACATTGTGTTCACCCAACAAATTAAGCTGAACGGAAAAAATTGCGTCCCCCATGATACAAGCGAAATACGGCTGGCCTTTTTCATTAAACGCAATATCTTGAGCCGTCACGTCCGCTTCATTTTTTATACCAAAGGTGATCACCCGATGCGAACCGGCTAATTGTTTCCAAAAACCCGCATGGTTATCGTCCGCATTGATGATGGCTATACCCTGCGAACTTAAACCTTGGAAAATTTCACCTTTGGCGCAAGCCACTCCGTCAACGTCACCAAATCCTTCTAGGTGTGCTTCAGCAGCATTGGTGATAATCGCAACCTCTGGACGTACCAAATGAGTTAAAAAAGCAATTTCACCAGGGTGATTAGCGCCCAATTCTGTAACCGCATATTGATGAGTGGGTTGAAATTGCAAAAGTGTCAGCGGAACGCCAATATCATTATTAAAACTTTTGGGATTGGATAATACCGAACCGCATTGACTAAATACACTGGTGAGTAAAGTTTTGGTGGTGGTTTTTCCACAACTTCCGGTTACCGCAATCAGTGGAA
This sequence comes from uncultured Pseudomonadota bacterium, assembly GCA_963702315.1. Lineage (GTDB taxonomy): Bacteria > Pseudomonadota > Gammaproteobacteria > Coxiellales > Coxiellaceae > JAFEDN01. The sequence continues at coordinate 9,155 of CAVPCA010000041.1, read as the reverse complement.
TAGTAAATTGCGCGCGGTAAAAACGCGCCAGTTCAATCAACGCCAAACGGGTGTTGAGCACTTTTACTACAGGAATTACTGTTTCGATGTCTTGACTGACTATCGCACCAACAGCACCCGCTTGTTTTGCTTGGAGAATAAAATCATGGCCATCAAATTTTTCTCCACGCAGCGCCCAGTACAGTTGTCCTTTTTTGAGAGTGCGAGTATCTGTGCTTACACCATCGAAAACAACGTCTTCTCCGAACAACTGTCCTTTAACAATTTGTGCTACTTGTGACAATTTCATCATAATTTACGATACTTTACATGTTTAAAATTGATTCTACAACTTTGCAATCATCAAACGGTAAAACTTGATCGCCTATTATTTGATAGGTTTCATGGCCTTTGCCGGCAATTAAAATAATGTCTTCGGCATCGGCATGTGCTATGGCAAATTGAATTGCCTTGGCACGATCCAGTTCAACACTGCATTTCTGCTGGTTTTTAATGCCACCCAAAATATCAGCAATGATTTGCTGTGGTGATTCGTGACGCGGATTGTCATTGGTTAACACCACCTGATTGCAATAATCTTCGGCAATAGCGCCCATTTCCGGCCTTTTACCACGATCCCGGTCACCGCCACAACCAAAGACACACCACAAGCGCCGCGGCTGATGATCTTGAATGGACAATAAAACTTTTTTTAAAGCATCAGGCGTGTGGGCATAATCAATAATGATTTTGGGAATATTGCCATGCCCGCCTAGGCAGTGCATGCGTCCGGTCACCGGTTTTAATTCTACTAAGGTAGCCAATATGGTTTTAAAAGGAATCTCTAACGCGCCCAATGCTGCAAAAACCGCTAATACATTGCTGATATTAAAACGGCCAATCAACGATAAGGGCAAAACGCCTTTGCCCCAAGGAGATTGAATCGTTAATTCAAAGCCCTGACGAGTCGACTGAATGGATTGAGCAATAATCGCTGAGGTATTTTGCGGAAAATGGGGATTCATTGAATATAGAAATGATGGAACGTGTGCAGGATTCATGGCCAGCAATTGATGGCCAAAAGGATCATCGCCATTATAAACCGCAAATTTCAAATGCGGAAATTGAAACAAGCGGGCTTTTGCCGCGCCATAAGCTTCCATGGTTTTATGATAATCCAGATGGTCCCGCGTTAAGTTAGTGAAAATACCACCCATAAAGTTAACGCCATTGACACGGTATTGATCCAAACTATGGGAGGAAACTTCCATAGCCACATAACGAGCCCCTTGTTTTTGATATTCAGACAATTGTTTTTGTAACAAAATAGGATCGGGCGTTGTATAACCGCTGGTCTGTAAATGCGGCAAAAACCCTGATCCGATCGTTCCGCTCACTGCGCATGAATAGTTCAATTTATGCAAAGCTTGAGCGAGAAAATGTGAGATAGAAGTTTTGCCGTTGGTGCCGGTCACCCCGATTACCGACATATTTTGTGTAGGATGTTGATAAAACCGGTCAGCAATAAATCCAATTTGTTTATGTAATTCTTTAACGCCAATCGCCGGGATGGATAACGGCTTTTCCTGGGCCGGCAGTGCATACCCGCCGGCGGATTCATATATAATCGCCGCCGCAGATCGGCTAATGGCTTGGTTGATAAAGCGCCGGCCGTCCGTTTGTAGTCCTGGGTATGCTATAAAAAGACTGTTGGGTTTTACGGTGCGGCTATCTTGCGTGATGTCTTCAATTGCTGGATCTAATACACAATTTGTAGGATAAAATTCTTTAAGTAATTGAGATAAGTGCATCATACCAAATAATTATATCAGATATCCGATTATGTCGAATGCGGTGATACCCCTAAAATTCTCAGCGCATCGCTCATCACTGCTGCAAAAACCGGTGCAGACACTGTCGCGCCCATGTGAGGACCTTTGGGTTCACGAATCACCACGGCAATCACTAATCTTGGATTATCCAGTGGCGCAACGCCCACAAAGGAGGAAACATAACGATGGCGGTCATATCCGGTTGGTGTGGCGATATAAGCCGTACCGGTTTTTCCGCCGACGCGATAACCGGTAATTTGCGCGCGTTTTCCTGTGCCATTTTGCACAACGTCTTCTAACATGGGAACCATTTGTTGAACGACATTTGGGGCAATCACCGGATTGGCTTCCAACGGTTTGTCTAATTTAAGCAATGAGAGTGGATAAAGATTCCCATTATTGGCAAAGACTGTATAAGCATGGGCTAGCTGCAAAGCAGTAATGGACATACCATAACCATAAGCCATGGTCGCCACCACGCTGGGTCGCCAAATCGATTGTTCAATCAACCGTCCAGGCACTTCACCTGGAAAGTTGCTGCCGGTTAAAGAACCAAATCCCAATTCATGCAAAAGGCGCCAGTGTTCTTCGGGAGAAAGTGATAACATGATTTTGGCGGCGCCGATATTACTAGATTTTTCTAAAATCTGTTTCAGATTTAACACCCCACAAGCTTCATCATCACTGATTGTATAACCGCCGATACGCATTGAACCGGGGCAGGTATCGATTATTGAAGCCATCGAATATTTGCCGCTTTGCAAAGCTAAAGCCAAGGTAAACGGTTTAATCGTGGAACCCGGCTCAAAAACATCCGTCAAAGCACGATTGCGATAACGGCCATCATGTTCGGCAGGACGGCTATTGGGATTATAAGAAGGTTGATTTACCACGGCCAATACTTCACTGGTGCGGGCATCCAGGACCACAACGGAACCACTGGCGGCCTGCGTTTCTGCCATCGCCGCTTTTAATGCTTGATAGGCGCTATACTGAATTCTTTGATCGATACTTAATGCCAAGGGCTTACCCAGTTCCGGTTTTTTAAGCAAAGCCACTTCAGAAATAATTTGTCCCAAGCGATCTTTGATCACTTGTTTTTTTCCGGTCACGCCGCTTAACCAATTATCAAAAGCCAATTCCAATCCTTCTTGGCCGTGATCGTCAACATCAGTTAAGCCCACCAAGTGCGCAGTCACTTCTCCCTCTGGATAATATCTTTTATATGATCTTTGTGTGTAAAGACCTTCGATTTTTAAGCCCATCACTTGCGTTGCTAAATCGGGAGCAATCGATCTTTTTAAATAAACAAAGGAATGATCTTTCAACATTTGTTGGCGTATGTTTTCGACCGGCATTTGCAAAGCACGTGCGAGCTCACGCAGCTCTGCTGCATCGGGATGGAACAAATTTGGATTAATCCAGATAGAGTCGACAGGCGTACTCACTGCTAAAGGTTGACCATTACGATCCGTAATTATTCCACGGAACGCTGGAATGTCCTCTATCCGTAAAGTACGCGCTTGTCCTTGTTTAATCAAAAAACTTCTATTAAAAATCGTTAAATAAATTAATCTACCAATTAATGCAAGAAAAATAATGATCAAAAAAAATATAATGACCCAAAGACGCCAAGCCACTGGTGGCAAATCAGAAGAATGCAATGCTTTCATTTTTCATTTCGCAACAAAATAATGTCCTTACCGGTGGGTATTACCATTTTCAAACGGTTACTCGCAATTTGTTGCACGCTGGCTTGTGCTGTCCATGTGCTTTCTTCTAATAACAATTTACCCCATTCTATTTGTGCTTGCTGATTCGTATGCGCCATCGTTTGATACTGAATAAATAAACGTCGATTTAAATCTTTTAAATAAACTAATGCAAAAGCAGAAACGATTAATAATCCAATCAGCACCTTAGTTGCTAAGCTCCAAGGCTGATTCAACGCGATTCGGGTGGTTGTGGACCTTATATTTTCCGCAGTATACAGTCGTGTTGTCATTTTCATATCACTTTCTCCATAATTCTCAATCGCGCGCTACGCGCACGGCGATTGCGTTGTATTTCTTCTTCTGTTGGGCGAATCAACCGATCGATTACTTTCAATCGACGCACCATTTCATGTTCGCGCAATGGTAATTTACGTGGAGCGGTCCCTTGGCTTTCAGTTTGCATAAATTCTTTGACGATTTGATCTTCCAAAGAATGAAAACTAATCACCACTAACCGGCCTCCGGGAGCCAACACTGCTAAGCTTTGCGTTAAACAACTGCTCAAAGCAGATAACTCCTTATTGATAAACACGCGCAGCGCTTGAAAAGTTCGCGTTGCTGGATGTTTATCGGCTTCACGCTTCGGAACTGCTTTTGTCACCAGTTCCGCTAATTCTGTTGTCGTTTGTAGCGGCTTTAAGCTTCGCGCCTGGACAATTGCCGCTGCAATTTTCGAAGCGAAACGTTCCTCGCCAAACTCTTTAATCACTTTTGCAATTTCGCGTTCGGGCGCTTGGTTTAACCAGCTGGCTGCATCTTTGCCGCCCTGCGGATTCATGCGCATATCTAACGGCCCCGTTTGCATAAAACTGAATCCGCGCAGGGGATCGTCTAATTGGGGTGAAGACACACCCAAATCCAACACAATCCCATTGACTTTGCCCGTCCAACCTTTGGTTTTTGCAATTTTGTCAATCTCAGCAAAATTAGAAAATTCAATTTGAAACCGCGCATCATTAACAAAGGGCTCGAATTGGGCTGCTACAATAGCCGAGGGATCTTGATCTATTGCCAGCAAACGCCCTTCGGGCCCTAAACTTTCCAAAATTTTTTGGCTGTGTCCTCCACGTCCAAATGTCGCGTCGATATAATAGCCATTTTTAATAATGGCTAAACCGACCAAAACTTCAGCCGTCATCACGGGTTCATGTGGACGCTTCATCATCTATAAAGACAACGATAAAATTTCAGGGGACAAGCCGCCCTCATTTTCTGCCGCTTCGGCCAACCAGGCCGACCGGCTGATATTCCATTTATCCTCATTCCAAATTTCTAATTTTTTGCCTTGGCCCACCATTACCGCCGATTTTTTGAGGTCGGCGTATTCGCGCAGCAGGGCTGGCAACAAAATTCGGCCTTGGGAATCAATTTCCAACTCGGTGGCGTGTCCCAAAAGCAAACGTTGGATGCGGCGTGACGGAGTATGAAAACTCGGCAATTTTTCTAATTGCGCTTCTATTTCTAGCCAACGTGACGCCGGATAAAGCAACAAACAGGATTGCTCCGTATCAATGGTTATCACCACTTGTGGTTCTACTAAGGCTGTGCGAAACCGGGCCGGTATGTTTAACCTGCCTTTGGCATCAATTTGAACAGCTATCAAACCACGAAACGTCGACATTTGGGCAATTCCCCCACTTTTCACCACAATATACCACTTTTTTCAAAAAAACAAGAATTTTATGATGCTTTAAGTAAAAAATTTCAATTTATTCCATACCCCGTGAATATTTCCCACCGCCGCCAACTCGCAGGTTAGCCTCTCCACGGGTCCTGTCAGCTGCGACTTTTTTCGTGCTCGCGCAGCGAAAGCGCCAAAAAAAGTCGCAGCGAGAACCCGTTAGCTAGCAAGCTGGCGAGCGGCGGGAAATACTCACTCTGCAAATGCGTTTAAATGCGAAAGTTAAACGAGTTTAGAATGTTAGTAAAAAATTAAATTTAAAATTAAAAATATTTAATCCTGTGTAAATATAAACACCCTGCGTAGCATTGTTCAGCGCATCCGCCAACAAGCTTTGCAACGGGTGGCAGCGGAGATTTTTTTGGCGCGCAGCGAAGCGAGCACGAAAAAATCGCAGCTGACAGGACCCGTTTTCACAAAACCTGCGAGTCAGGCGGGTGTCGCTGAACAATGCGGAGTGAGTTTTCAGTCGCGGAAGTTGTTGAAGTTGAGAGGGAGATCGAAGTTTTCTTTGCGGAGAAGAGCGATGGCGGATTGGAGGTCGTCTTTTTTGGTTCCGCTGATGCGGACTAGATCGCCTTGGATGGAGGCTTGGAGTTTTAGTTTGCTTTCTTTAATGAACTTGACGATTTTTTTGGCAATTTCGGGTTTGATGCCTTGCTGCATTTTTACTTCTTGGGTGGCCGTCTGATTACCGATAGCAGGAGATTGGATGTCTAGATGGCCAAGGTCGACATTTCGTTTAATGAGTTTCTTTTTAAGGATATCCATCATTTGGTTGAGCTGAAATTCATTTTCGGCCTCTAAACTAACGACGGCCCCAGCTTGGCTGAAAAATGCTTTGACGCCTTTAAAGTCGAAACGAGTGTTAATTTCGCGGTTGGATTGATCTACGGCATTGCCTAATTCGTGGATATTAAGTTCGCAAACAACGTCAAAGCTGGGCATAAATTCTCCTGACAAATGATATTTATGCGTCAATTTATATTCTTTTGAAAAATAATTCAATGTACTCGTATGTAAATTTGTAGGATAAGATGGGTTTATTTTGTGGGATTCTCTTGGATTGATGCAGTATATTTATGAAGAATATTTTTATCTGCGATTGGCATGAGCATAATTAGAAAAACTAAATTGTTGTAAACAAACAAAATTAGCAAAAACACCTTAAAATCAAGCTTTATTTATTAGAATAATTGAAGAATTTACCTATTGTTTTCTAATCCACAAATTAATAACATACAAATAACCCACAACAAATTCTTATTGTGGGCGGGTTTAAAAATCACTTATTAATTTCTGAATTCTTCAGAAGGAGGAAGTTATGCATAAGCTAACGGATTGGAACTTAGCACATCTGCACTTAAAACCAAGCGCAAAAGAACTCTATTACGGCATTATTGGAAATAATTGCAAACATATCGAAGAAACCATTTCTAAAGATCCTGATTTAACGCATGCCAATTTAGGAGATGGCACTCATTATATGGGATTTCGCCCATTGCATTGGGCAGCGGCGAATGGTTATTTAGAAATTATAAAAAAATTAAAACAATATGGCGCCAATATTAATCAAAGAGCTGGCAATTCTTTTCAAGAAAACGGCGGCGTTTTGCCTTTGGAAACTGCAGCGCATTATTTATGGGAAATACATCATCCGGATCGCTCCGCCATTTTGCGGGAATTAAGTCCAGGGCCTAAAGAAATAAGTTCAGCAAAAGAATTACTTTATCTTGGCGCAATAACGAACAACAGAAGTTACATCGATGAGGCCGTAAACCGAAAAGTAAACACCAATATAGACTTAAGCGGATCTAAAGATAAGGGATTCAGTGCGATACATTGGGCGGCGAAATATGGCAGTTTAGAATCGCTACTCTGGCTAATCGGTAAAGAGGCGGATATTGAATTAAAAACCGCAGCAGGCTTGACCTATAAACAAGTGTTAGAAGTTAATATGACGCCTGAACAAAAAATTAGGCCATTCAAAGCTATCGCGTGGATGTATCGCAAATCTGTATTTGATGATTTGAACGAGATGGCATCGCAACTACCTGAATCTATGCTGACTCAGTTAAGAATATATTTAAACTTAAAAGATGCTTTGCGGTTTTTAGAGTTATTCGTTCCGCAAAAGAGAAATCAAAAATCTACATTTTGTCTGTCAACAATGCACCTGTGAGCAATATCAAAATATAGAAGGATTAATCAAAACTGCATTATATGGGGCCATTGCTCCAATCAAAATGATGGGGCTGGTATAAGGAGCCTCCCGTGGCTTTGACCTTGCCCAACAAGTTAGGTCCAAGCCGCGGTGCTCAAAAACGCCCAAAAACGTAACTATTCAGAATTATAAATTTGCAAACGCAAAACGCCCACCGGCTGAACAGTTACCCGAAAACAGCTTGACAAGCCCATCCCACCTCAATACAATAGCTAAAAGGCAAATTTAAAGATTTTTTTAAGGATTCCTTAATATAAATGGTTTATTATACAAATTAAGACTTATTACAAGAGGTTATCTATGACAGATTTAGTTAATATATCGAAAAATCAAAGCAGTTTTTGGGTTGCAAATTCAGACCCTTGCGATAAAGCTTGCGAACGTCTTTTTCAAATCGGCGTAGAACAGAACCAAGGGGCAAGTGATGGTCTTTTTGCAGCTATGAAGAGAAACAACGAAACTCTCGCTCTTGAGTTCGGTCAAAACAATAGCCCTTCCCTCGGCTTCTCAAATTAATTAACCCCGTCTCTCGCGATGGGGGTTCGAGCCTCGGGTTTCCCGAGGCCTCGGAATATACACAAATTTTCAATACGATAGAATCAGAACTTTTGTTCCTAAATTAACAAAACTAGTGGATAACCATGCTGCAGACGGCGTTGTTACACGCACACACCCATGGCTACCGTTCATCATAGAAAGCTGTGGCGATCCGTGGATGGCATTGCCATTTGAGAAAAACATACAAAACGGCATTTGCGCACCACCATTGGGCATGGGAAAAGTGTGCGAAATACAATCCACATCACCCTTTTTGTAAATCCTGAATTGACCATGTGGTGAATGACAGGTTCGCCTAATTCTTCACAATAATCCCCACCACCGTTAGCCCGGCCATAGCCAGCGAGTGTGCCATTTGAATTATAAGCCGCCCATTGTCTGGCTTTTGGGCTGAAAATAAATATTCTTTCACCAGTACTTCTAATGACTTTGGGCATGATAAAGGATCGCGGTATTGGTCTTTGTAAACGCCGCCACTGCTCTCTGAGGTACTTTCGAAACCGGTAAAATCCAGCATGCCATACCATCTGATGGATCGAGCATAGGCATGTATACTGGTTACGCCCAACATTCCAATTAACAATATTCTACCCATTTTCTCATTTTTAAACTCCTCTTTCAAACTTAACTTATCCCTGTTAATTTTAACTATAGTACAAATTTTGAAAAATCCAGTATTAAAAAAGAAAGTTTTTAAACAAAAATTGTTTTAATTTCGTTCTTATTGATCAAAAAAAGAACATAATGCTTGCTTGATAAAAGGGATGGTTAATCGATGCTGAGTAACCAGCGAGGCGTGATCTAAAATGTTTAAGGCAGAAAATAAAGCATGGGTATCACGCGGATAATGATTCAGCAAGAATTCTGCGCATTCTTTGGCGATATCAAGCCTCGATTTTGCGCTCTTTTTTGCAAAGCCTTCACTTTTTGTTCATCATTCATCGCTTGCAACTGAAAAATAATCCCTGCAGAAAGACGTGAACGCAAATCCAACAATTGACATTGGCTTTGGGCTGGCGGGGTTTTTCCCGCGATAAACAAATGCGCACCCTTTTGCTGGGCCTCGTTGTAAAAATTAAACAAAGCCTGTTCCCCAAACCTTATTG